>NZ_CP053348.1:1700000-2035000 GCF_013394595.1 Winogradskyella forsetii | reverse complement strand
AATGCGCGTGACATGATAAAAACCGCATTAAACTCTACTGATTTTAATGTAATAGATAAAACGCTGCATTTAGGACTTTTGGCTTCGAGTCCAACCTACCATAGTGTTATAGAAGCCATTCTTAATCTGATGAATCTCCTGCCGCCTTCACCAGCCATGGCAGGAATATACACCAGCGTTGATGCCACAAGAGGTGTATGGAAAGCACCTGCGAACGTTAGTGTGGCTTCCGTAATAAAGCCTGCGGTAAACATAACTAATAACGAACAAGCGTATTTAAACATAGATGCAGTTTCAGGCAAATCCATTAATGCTATTAGACTTTTCCCAGGTCGTGGAACCTTGGTTTGGGGAAGCCGTACCTTAGATGGCAACCATAGTGAATTTAGATATGTTAATGTTAAAAGAACGGTAATGACATTTCAACAATCTATTTCTCTGGCTTTACGTGCCTATGTTTATGAACCCAACAACATCAGCACTTGGACCAGTATAAAAAATATGATCAATAACTATCTCAACCAAAAGTGGCGGCAAGGTGCTCTTGCAGGTGCTTCTCCAAATGAAGCCTTCGGCGTTAATGTCGGATTGGCAAGTAGTATGACTAATCAGGATATTTTAGAAGGTCGATTGATAGTTATAGTTTATGTGGCGCTACTACGACCTGCAGAATTTATAATTATGAGGTTTACAGAGCACATGGTAGAAACATAAGGCTGCTATTGATATTTTAATCTTCAAGCGTTGTCATAACAGCATTTTTCTGGTTTTAAATCATTTAAATTTATTAAACTTAGACTAAAAATTCGAATTAAACCTTAAATGGTATTATATTTAGATTTTACCGAAAGTGAATCACTAAACCTAATCATCATGCTAAAAAACGTACTATTAGAACGCGACATCTACGCCTCGGAAGAACACAAAATGATGCAACAAATGATTCAGGATTTTATTCACAATGAAATGATTGATAAAACTGAAGCATGGGAAAAAGCAGGTATGGTGAGTCGTGACATCTGGGAACGAGCAGGTGAATTAGGTTTACTCTGCATTGACATACCTGAAAAATATGGTGGTAGCGGATTGGATTTTAGTTTTAGTGCGTTGTTGATTGAAGAAATGAATAAAGAAGGGATTACAGGGCCTGGCTTTTCATTGCATTCCGATATTGTAGCGCCATATCTTTTGAAATATGGTAGCGACACCCAAAAGCAAACGTATCTCCCAAAAATGGCCACTGGAAAAATGATCACCTCTATTGGCATGACCGAGCCCGATTGTGGTAGTGATCTTAAAGCCATTAGAACAACCGCAGTGGATAAAGGCGACCATTATGTAGTCAACGGACAAAAAACCTTTATTACAAACGGTTATATGTGTGATATGTCCATAGTCGCCGTAAAAACCAATTCTGGAACTGATAAGGAAGGCGTGTCATTATTGATTATAGAAACCGCTTTTGATGGTTTTACAAAAGGCGTCCCTTTCAAAAAAATTGGTTTAAAAGCCCAAGATACTTGTGAATTGTTTTTTGACAACGTCAAAGTTCCAAAGGAAAACTTGTTAGGAGAAGAGGGTATGGGTTTCAAAATAATGATGACGGAGTTAGCACGAGAACGTTTATCAGTGGCACTTGCCGCCATCGGTGGCGCAGAAGGTGCCATTGAAAAAACAATAGCATATACATCTACTCGAAAAGCGTTTAAACAAGCCATTGCGGAATTTCAGAATACACAATTCAAACTTGCTGAATGTGCAGCACAATTGCAGGTCCATCAAGCTTTTATTGATCGCTGTACGCAATTAGTTTCTAATCATCAACTGACGGCTGAAAATGCTTCCATTGCAAAATACTCGGCCACAGAAATGCATGGCAAAGTGGTAGATGAATGTTTGCAGTTGTTTGGAGGTTATGGTTATATGTGGGATTATCCCATTGCACGTATGCATACCGATAATAGGGTTGCCAGAATTTACGCAGGCACCAATGAAATTATGAAAGTTTTGATCGCTCGCGGCTTGTTTAAGGAATTATTTCAAAAGATGAGAGCCGCGGAAAAAAAGAATAACGACTAAATTAAGTTTCTGCCTCGTTTAGCAAATCTAAATCCAATTCATTAAAATTATGTGCCGCTTTAACCAAAAGGGTTGAACCAATGGATTCGAATAAATGATTGGTTTTTAAAACAAATTCGGCCTGTTTCTCAATATTGTAGTCCGGAATACCGATAATGGTCAAATTTGTAGCTTTAGATTCTTCTTCAATAATGGTGTAGAAGGTTTTTTGCTCCACAGCATTGTTAATAATCTTGATGTCCACATTGACACGCAAATCCTCAACCAAAGTCCTGATTTTAGATTCAATAATAGCGACATCAACATTGTTATTGTTTACAAAAAGTACTCTAATATTGGTACGATTCCATTTTGGCGATGCAATAATGAAGCGTGCAATATTAAGCATCATTACAGCATTTTTACTATCGGTTTCACGCCACCAGAAATCAACGGAACTATAATTCCCGAATTTTGTTTGTTGATCAAAATCCAAATACAATAAATTATAATCGAGATGCAATAAGGTTTGTGTCATCTTAGAGTATTCCGTGGAATTCTCTATACCTTTTGGCCATCCCATCATAATCGTGTTGGGTTCAACACCCGAAAACCCAAAGGTGGATGCAATATTGGTAATACCGTTATAGATATTATCCACTTTTATCTGTCGGGCAAAAATGCCAAGTTCCTGAAACTTATCATCCCTAATGATTTGATCTGTTTTCTTTAGAGGTGGTAAATTGTTTTCCTTATCTAAAATAAGTTTAAAATTGGTGACAATACCTGTACGCCCAGAAACGGTTTTGCATAATTCCAATAGATAAGATTGGTGGTCACTTTTACCACTAAACAAAATAATATTAGGGTTCCAATTGGAATTTTCTTCAATTTGGGCGTCAATTTTTTTCAGGCCTTTATTCACTACGTTTTCCCAAACGCTTTTCCACACATCATTGGATTGTAGTTTTACTTCTTTGCGCTGTAAACCAAAATACATCGCGCTTATAACGGCCAAAGCTGCTATCATTGCCATGATATCCAATTTAAACATCACAACAAAACAAGCAATGAACCCAATTAAACCAATCCATCGTTTCACTTTAAAAGAAGGCTGAAAATCAGGATTCGCCCAGCTTTCAAGAAAAAAGGAAATATTTATAAAACCATAAGCGGTTAAATAAAACATGGAAACTACGCGCGCAATGATATCTAATTCTCCAATTAGAATTCCAATTTCAGCAATAATAAAAGCCAAAAAGAGTGCATTGACAGGGTCATTATTTATGCCTTTTCCTTTACTGAACAGTTTCGGCGTCACTTTATCAATGGACATGGCCTGTAAAATTCTTGGACCACCAAGAATACCGCCTAAAGCAGAGGATAAGGTAGCGCCCCAAATTCCCGCCACAACTGCAGGAGCAAAGAGGGCTATCTTCATTAAGATATTATAATCTGTTTTTAACAAGTTTGAATCTATAGTAAATGCCATAAAAACGGCAAGTGCGATATACACCAGAAGACCAACGCCAATAGCGTATAAGGTACCTAATGGTATTGATTTTTTAGGGTCTTCCAAATCACCACTCATGGCAATACCAGCCGTAAAACCAGTAACTGCAGGAAAAAATACGGCAAATACAACTTCTAAGGGCACTGCATTTTCAGTTGAAAATAGATTTATGGAGCTTGGTGCAAATTCTGTAGAACCAAAAAATATAGAGATTAAAGAAACGATAATGGCAGCTAGAATAATGAATTGCGTTTTCAGCGCTGCGGACGTACTAATAAGCGCTAAAACTGAAAGTGACAAAAGCGCAATTGTACCTGTTAATCTTAAATCATTGATAGTTGTTCCGAATCCGAAATAGGCATTAAAACTTTCAGCAAAACCAATGAGATAAAGGGCGATTGAAAACGCAGTGCCTACAAATATGGCGATACCTATGGAGCCACCAATGGGCACACCCATACTCCGAGACAACACATAATAAATGCCTCCAGCACCAATTTTCTTATCGGTTGCTACTGAAGACACACTGAGACCAGTCGTTACTGCAATTACATGGGCGATTATGATGATGATAATGGCGCCAATTAATCCCGCATTTCCAACAACCCAGCCCAAACGCATGTACATAATAACACCAAGAATGGTTAGGACAGAAGGTGTAAAAACACCTGCGAAGGTTCCGAATTTCTTTTTTTGTGGCATTATAGGAATTTCAAGTTTTTGTAGGGCAATTTCAGGAAGTCAATATAACCATTCTTTTCAGTTTTCAAGAAAACTATACTGTATAATTCAATGGATGTATTCCAGTTGACGGTTGGTCAAGCTTTTAGAATTCTTGATTTTATATGGACGTAGGTGTTTTAAGTATTTACTTTCTTGTTTGCTCTGATTATTTCCTTTTGTTTTATATATTTAAGACTTAAAACTTTTTTGGGTTGAAATTAATAAAACAAAAAACACTTTATTTTTCTGAAGGCAATTCAGATAAAGTATATGAAGTGGATCTTTGCGAAAATCAAGATTTGTTTGTCGTAAATTTTAGATATGGTAGACGAGGAGCAAATTTGCGAGAAGGCACGAAGACAGTTTTCCCTGTAGCTTATGAGGAAGCCGAACAAGTTTTTAATAAACTGGTTGAAAGCAAAGAAAAAAAAGGCTATTTGGAAAATGATGGTCAGACCCAAAAACCGACTTCAAAACCTAAAGAAACAATTGTTAATACTGTCAGGGAAAAAACTATCTTAAAGTATTTACAACAAGCTGTTGCTAATACCTATACTAGAGATTGGAAAGTGTCTAGAATTATCCTAAGAGCAGGACAACTAAACATCATTGCAGCGGCAGATTTAATTGCGGAGTTTTTAGATTCAACCGACGAGTTTGAACAACATAACGCCATCATTATTTTAGCTTCGTTTGAAAACACTACATATACAGACCAAATTTTAAAGGTATTTAAAAAGCAAAAATTCAATACCATTTCTGGCAGAGCGGCTTGTGCTTATATTTTGAAATATGGTAATGCTGCTGATAAAAAAAATATTCATACTGAAGTTTCGAATTACGTTTCAGAAGCCATTTTTAATGAATTACCTATGCAATTCATTAATGGTAATACATTAGACCCTTCATTGTTGTATTATGCTTATATTTTTTCATATAATAATGAATCGCTACGCCAAAAATTATATCAACTAATAGATAAAATTGGATTAAAAGTCAACACCTTTAAATCGATAAGGTACATTTATAGAGCATGTCAAATCACGGATGACCTTCTGTTTTTCGCCTTGATATCCAAACGCATCGCAGTTAGCAAACCTGGTTATACGTCGGATTACGTTTATAGTAACAATGAATGGATTTCCGCTAACGAGGAGAAACAAAAAGCGAATCCATCCATAGCCTTTTCGGCAAAAACAAAGGACTATTTTAATAAGGCCACTTATAAAAAAGTTTACGACTTAAGCCATAAAAATACTGACGGCTACATAGCCTATGCTACGGAAGTCTTGTGCGCTCTAAATGATAAGGAAGATCAAACCAAGGAAGAGTTTCAATATTATTACAACTTTGATTCCTCATCTGGACGTTATGTTATGGAAAAAAGATGCTTTCCACAATATCATAACTTTTTAGCCTTAATGTATATTTTGTATGGCAATTCGTCCCGATTTCAGCATCAAAAGAACAAATGGTTTTATATAGATGAATTAGGGCCTAATGCCAATAGGGAAGAGGCTTTGTCTGAAATTTGGAACACCAAACCAGACGAAGTTTTAAAGATTGTAGCTAACGCCAAAAGTGATATCGCAGTTGAATTTTCATTACGAATTTTAAAAGATAACACTCAGTTTCTCGATGACATTTCGGATGAATTAATTACTAAATTAGTCAGCCATTATCATCCAAAAGTGTTGGATTTAATCATTGATGCTTTAGAGAAAAAATACAGAATCACACAACCCGAAGATAGTGTTGTAATCGCTTTATTAAAGTCGAAGAATGAAAAAGGCGTTCAATTAGGTCTGAATTGGTTAAAAACCTATGAACGCAATTATTTTACGACTTCAATTTTTATAGTTGAGTTGTTATTGACCGACGAAGTTGAAGTCATCACTTATTTACAGAACTTATACAAACATAGAGTTGTTTATAATTTTGCCATTCCAATCGAAAAATTAGAACCTTTGTTTTTAGAATTCAACACGTTTAATTCGGAATTTTTAAATGCTGTTAACGATTTAATTGGAAAAACCGAATTTGGTCAACTCTTAAAAGAAACACCATCAAGTAAAATCGTTGAACTATCAAATTCAAAATTAGTAAGCAATAAGTTATTTGCACTCAATTTAGCCAAACGTAATAAAGTGCCGGCTTATGAATTGTTTAAAGCGTCTTACGATGAGTATATCAACTCAGATGAAGAGGTTTTAAGGAAAGCAGGCATAGAATTGATAGCCCATTTTCCAGATGAATTTTTATTGGAAAACAAACAAGACTTGGTTGGTTTTTGCTTTTCAGAATATCGGGAAGTACGTGAAGCGATTCAACCAACCATTGAAAGGCTTGTAAAACTAGACAGTTCTTTTAAAAACAGTTTATTAAGTCAGTTGTTAATGGTCATTACCGAGGCTGAAACCTATGACGGCTTACACCAAAATTGCTATGAATTATTGACGAGATATTTTGATAAGGATTTACCTTCAATTTCAGACGAGCAAATCATGATTCTTATTCTTTCAAAATATGAATTTGCCCAAAACCTAGGCACGCCAATTTTTGAAAACCGAATAAAATTATCCTTATTATCAATGCCACAGTTGGTGCATTTAGCGCATAGTGATGTGTTTTCAATTCGAGAGAAATTACATGATTTCTTCAAGGCAAATACTTCTCGAATCAATTATGAACTGGAAGAAGCCTTACCAATATTCAATACCAATTGGCAAGATGTTATTGATTGGTCGTGTGCCTATTTTGACGCGCATATAGACCCTGAAAATTGGACAACGGAACTACTTTTGTATGCTTGCGACCATGTAAAGCCAGATGTTCAAGCTTTTGGAATGAAAATGATTACCAAATATTTTTCAGATGAAAAAGGATTGCCACTATTGTTAAAATTACAAGAACACCCTACAAAGCGCATACAATTTTTTGTGACCAATTATTTAGAGGCTTATGCTAATGGTAATCCTGAAATTATTTTAAAATTAGAACCGTATTTTAAAACGAGCTTGTTTAACATCAATTCCAACAGAACAACTAAAACAAGAATCTATACGTTTTTAGAACAGGAATCACTTAAAAACGAAGAGGTTGCCAAAATGACCGTCCGTATTATCAATTCAATTTTAGATACTAAGACTATTAAAGACAAAAGTAAGAACATTGATATTTTGTTGAAAATAGCTTTAAACTATCCAACACTAGAAGTTCCACTATTAATAAATGACATAACCAATGAAGTTTAATTACAAATACAGTGGAAAAAGTTCTATAGATAACGGATTATCGTCAACAGGAGTCAGTTTTGCGCCAGATGTATTACGTGAACCAACATATTTTGTGGGCAGTCTAGATAAAAAATTACCGTTCAGGGAAGCCATTTCGGCATTGCATAGTGTAGTTACTGCTGATTTTAATTTTCAACCCAAGGATAATTCCGAATACTTGGCTTGGTTAAAAAATCAGGAAGATGTTTGGGTTGCAGAAGCCACAGCACAATTGCCTGAATTAAAACATCAGATAGGTCAATTACAAGCAAAACTGACAAGTTTACGCTCAAAACGGGATGTCATTACTAGACCTTACTATAAGTCACAAAAAAAATATTTCAAATATTTATATACAAGAGATTATGCAGCTTGGATGGTATTAGATCCAGTCATTACAGTGCATCCAGACCAAGTTTTCTTTGAGTGTTTTAGTAAGGACGAATCCGTTTATGGCAAACTATCCTGTGGCTACAATGTGTTTAATAACATCAATGAATTCAAATGTGGTACCACTAACATTGATTATTCTCAAGGGCTTTATAATGAGTTTCAAAAAATAAGAACCTATAAGGACACCGATTTTAAAATCGACCCAAAAGGATTTGATGTAAAAACGACTGGGGAAGATAGTTATCGTGAAATAAAAATAGATTTACCAGACAGTTGGGTTCGCGGGTTTTTACAAGTCAGCTCGGCAATGACAAGCGATAAAATCGCTTTCGATTTGCACCCTATTGATATTGCTAATTTTATTTCAGTTTTAAAACGAAACAAAGAAAAAAAAGGACCTCGTGCTATTAAGTACATTTTAAAACCAGGAAAACCTATTATTGCCGTTTTTGAACCTTGGAATATGGAAGTGGAATGTTTGCAATCCATTTATGAAGGCAACGAAGAAAAAGAAATTCGGGTTTGGGGAAGACGACGTATTCAGTTATTAGAGCGTTTATTGCCCATTACCAATAAATTTACCGTGCATTTATTGGGTACAGGAATGCCATCATTTTACATCGCACATTTAGCAAACGACATGTATTTTACTTTAGGACTTTCAGGTTGGACAGCGAACGATTGGGCACAATCCACACAACTCGATTTATTGGCACCAAGAGGTCAAGTACCAGCAACCACTATGCAAACCGTGTATTTAGAATTGCGGAAGGATTGGTTTAATACCGAGAATGACATTGCCAAATCATTAAACTTAGATACCCAAACCGTAAAACAATCCTTGGTTACATTTACCCAAGCCGGTAAAGTGATTTATGATTTAAAAAATCAGGTCTATCGCGTACGGGAATTAAAACGGGAAGGTATAGATATTGAATCACTGCGATTTTCCAGTGAAACCGATAAAGAAGCTTATAAATTAATGGAAAGCGGAGCCGTTACCCATTTGAAATCCAAAGCTCAAAACGATAAAATAGAAATTACGGCTGAAGTCGCTAACAACTATAAAACCAGTGTTTCCATCAATAAAGATTTAAAAATAGTAGATGGAAAATGCACCTGTAATCACTATTATACAAATAAAATGACGAAAGGGCCTTGTGAACATATTTTAGCCACAAGAATAACATTTGATAAAAGAAATTAATATATTTAAACCTTGGTAGCAATAAGATAAAAACCTTGCATTTTGATTGGTGGATCGCCAATCTTGTTTACAGACAATGAACGCGTCACTGACTCGAACTTAACTTGTGAAATAGGTACCATAGTACTGTTTCCGGTTAGACTTCTACGAAGTGAAACAGTACTATGGTACCTATTTCACTGGAGTTGTTCAATTCAGTCTTTAGAGTCGTACGAAGGGAATTAAAATACATCTTATTGTTACCATTTTTTGTTTTTATGAGTAACTCAACAGAAAGAAGACAGGAGATTTACGATAAAATTAGGCAATCGTCTAAACACGAATACATCCTTTCAGAAATGAAACGATTAGGTTTTTGGGGCGAGGATAATGTCGATTTTGAACAAGTCAACAAATTCTTTAATGACGAAAGTGAACTTTCCAAACAGCTTAACGACTTATTAAGAAAAGAGAAATCCATCGAGGATACCGAAGCGTTTATTGCTGCTAAACATTTAGAACGCAAACGTATATCAAAAGAAAAACAAAAAGAAACCAAAGAAAAAAGAGAACAACAACGTCTCGAAAAAGCCAAACAATGGCAACTGTCCAAACTAGAGGATATTGTTTATTTGGGAGAAGGTTATTCTCATCAACTTAATGATAAAACCACTGCAGACGATCTTCTGAAAAGACAAGGCTTACCGATTTTACATTCAGCAAAAGATGTGGCCAAGGCGATGAATATTACAGTCGCTGAACTTCGTTTTTTGGCATACTCTCGTAAAAATTCAAAAACATGTCATTATAAACGCTTTAAGGTAGCTAAAAAATCTGGCGGATTTCGATTGATTTCTGCTCCAATGCCACGACTAAAAAAAGCGCAGCATTTTATTTTAGAACACATTCTAAATAAAGTAACCATGCATCCCAAAGCCCATGGTTGTGTTTTGGAAAAGTCTATTTTAACCAATGCTTTACCGCATGTCAATAAAGATGTGGTTATCAATCAAGATTTAAAAAATTTCTTTCCATCAATCACTTACAAAAGAATTAAAGGCGTTTTTAAATCCATGGGATATTCAGAGCAAGTGTCTGTTATTTTTGCCTTGTTATGTTCTGAGCCTAAAATTTTGGATGTGACCTTATTGGGTGAAAATTATTTTGCTCAACAAGGCGATCGATTTTTACCGCAAGGCTCGCCCTGCAGTCCTGCATTATCTAATATTATTTGTAAGAAGTTAGATTATCGATTAGACGGATTAGCTTCTAAATACGGCTTCATATATTCGAGATATGTTGATGATATTACATTTTCGGGACCAAAAGCTCAGTTTTCTAAAATTCCGGCACTTTTAAAATATTCGAACAAAGTTGTAAAAGCTGAAAATTTCATATTACATCCCGAGAAATTACGACTCATGAAACGTCATCAAAGACAGGAAGTAACTGGTGTTGTGGTAAACGAAAAACCAAATATCAATAAGAAATCCTTAAAACGGTTTAGAGCTTTAATATATCAGATTGAAAAAGATGGCATTGAAGGTAAAACATGGAATGGAGGCCTCAATGTATTGGCTGAAATTGATGGTTATGCTAATTTTATTTATCAGATAAATAAGGAAAAAGGCAAACCTTATAAAGAACGAGTGGCAAGCATATTAGTTGCACATAACTACAAAGAAGCGCATAAGCAGAAATACGTAAAAGCACCACCAAAGAAAGAAGGGTTTATTAAGAAGTTGTTTTCTTGGTTTAAGTTATAATAGTTGTTTTAACAAATCCTTGTTATTTCAAAGTTCGGTAATTATTAATATTCTCTGTAACTAACGTCTAAGATCTTTGTAATATTAATTGAAATACATTGAAATCTATTCATAATTGGTAAGAACTAAAAAAAACTTTCAAAGTAAAACAAATATTTAACTTGGTCTGGACATCACATTTAAAATAAGCTTCAGGTTAACCGACAATCAAAAACAAGTTCCACTGTATTTCTTTTTAAATCATTATAACCCTATTATCTTTGGTAATAGGATTTTAATATCTAATACCATTATGAGCAGAGGTTTTGTAAAGGAAGATGATCAAGAAGAAACACCGATTATACCGCCTAGGGCACCGTTGCCCGCTAGTGTTACAAATTATGTGACACCTGAGAGGATGGAACAATTATTAGCAGAAAGAACCGCTCTTGAGAGGCAGCGCCAACTGGATAAGGATATGGATGAACAACAGCGTAGGAGGGAACTCGCTGTCATTGACGGGAAATTTGCGCTTTTGCAAGAGCGAATAGCATCTGCGCGAATTCTACAATCTAAGGAACAAAATCAAGATGAAATAAGGTTTGGAGCTCATGTCACTTTAAATATGAATAAACAACAGCAAGTATTTCAAATTGTTGGCGTTGATGAAGCAGATGTAGCCCAAAAAAAATTAGCGTATACTGCACCCATGGCCGTAGCGATTACTGGAAAAAAAGTGGGAGAGACTGTAGCATTTAAATTGGGACGCGAGAATCGCACGATCAAAATAATAAAAATTCACTATACTTAAATCCAGTAAAGCTGCTTAGGTAATTCTGAGAAAATATAAGTTAATCACCTTTTTCATTCAATCTATCTTTGAATAATTTTCATTCCGCCTTAAGTCATCGGATGAAAATTCACCCATTAAATAATATTGAGCATATAATAGCATGACTATAGGTGTTAACAAAAGTTTAAACTTTTAGAAAAGTTGACATCGTGGTTTACTTTTTGCGTTATATCTATTGAAAAAGACATACTCATGAAAAAACCAAAAATTGCATATTCCATATTAGACCTTGCCTTAGTCTCTCAAGATCATTCCTTAAAACAAACATATGACGGTACACTACAATTAGCTCAAAATGCTGAGGCTTTTGGCTACAAACGTTATTGGCTTGCGGAACATCACAACGCACCAAATATAGGCAGTAGCGCGACTGCTGTGCTCATGGGTTATATAGCTCAAGGCACTCAAACCATTCGCGTAGGCTCTGGTGGCATTATGCTTCCCAACCATTCACCATTGATTATTGCAGAGCAATTTGGAACTTTAGCCTCCTTATATCCTAATCGTATAGATTTAGGGCTTGGACGAGCACCAGGAACTGACAGAGAGACGGCTCACGCCATAAGGTCAGATTTTATGCAGGCCGCACATTCCTTTCCTGCTGAATTAGAAAAGTTAGAAACTTATTTTTCCGCAGAAAACGCCAAAGCCAAAGTAAGGGCCACAGTGGCTGAAGGGGTTGATGTTCCTATTTATATTTTAGGATCAAGCACAGATAGTGCGCATTTGGCAGCAAAAAAAGGATTGCCTTACGCGTTTGCAAGTCATTTTGCCACAACCCATTTATTTGAAGCTATAAAAATTTATCGAGAAGAATTTCAACCCTCTAAAGAATTACCTGAGCCTTATGTTATGGCAGGTGTTAACGTCATTATTGCAGATACTGATGAAGAGGCTGAAAAATTAGCAACCTCATTGATAAGAATGATTGTAGGCATATTTACGGGGAAACGTGATTTTGTTCAACCGCCAACAGCAATGACTACTGACTTAAAGGAAATTATGCAACATCCACAGGTACATCAAATGCTGAAATACGCTTTTATAGGTAGTAAAGCAACCGTTAAGGCTCAGGTTAAAGAATTTATGGAACAAACTAACGCCGATGAGCTCATAGCCGTAACAAATATTTATGATGTAAACGATAGAATACATTCCTATAAACTATTTGCAGAAATTATGGAGGAATTACATTAAAATATCGAAAGTTTAGCTCCTAATAAGCACAAAGATCAAATCCATTTTTAGTTTACCAATTAGTCCATTTGTTGATGGTGTAATTTACACCTAGTTTGAGATAATCCTAAGTTCTAAACCAAAAGTTATAATTGATCAATTGAGTTTCCGCTTCGTTTTTAATCCTTAAACTTCCTTTTATGGTAAAAAATACTTAACTTTCTATAAACTCAATATTTAGTAATTAACTATGCTTAGTATTATCAGATTATTGCCTACACAAATACCAAGAGGTACACCGAATCCAGGTGAATCTATTCCTATAGATTTTTCAGATCCATTTGAGCTTATTGTGTTTATCATTTTACCCATTCTTATTATTGGATTTTACTTCTTTTGGAGAAATAAAAATCGAGGAAATAGGAAATAGCGTCATCTAATGATTCTGTTTTATAACTTAAGCTTTGATGTTACGTTTTAAACCGAAATATTAAGTCTAATATGCTTGACCCTTCAAAGGTCTTATGGCTTCAGTTCATCCACTATATGTTACAATTCAGACATTCTTTTTTTCCACACTATCCATCTGTGATGATATTTGTTCCGAAAAATTAGAGTAACAAAACGTATTAATCATGGTAAGCGCGACAAAAAAGCCTTCAAAAGGAAAACAAATTTTTAGAATCGTCCTGCTTGTTGGTACGTTTATCTCCTTATGGTTCGTTCCATGGATTTTAGTAAAAGCTTGGATATTACCACTACCAAACACAGTTCAAGAACAAGTGAATCAGACGTTGGGTTATGGTTTTGATGGTGTCATTGTATATGTAGATGAAGCAGGTAAGCCACCAGCATTCTACACGGCTGGTTATCATAACCGAGAACAAAAAATACCAGCTAAACCAAATGCTTTATTCAAAATTGCCAGTATAAGCAAGTTATATGTCGCAGTTGCTATTACCAAATTAGCTAATGAGCAACGTTTATCTTTAGATCAAACACTCGCTGATTACTTTCCTGAACTTATGGGAAGAATAGAAAATGCAGATCAAATCACCTTGAGAATGATGGTGCAACACCGAAGTGGCATTCCTAATTACACGGACAGTCCAGATTTTTGGAAGAATCAACCAAATATTGGTAAAGATGTCCTGCACTATGCCCTTGATTTACCAGCCGATTTTGAACCAAACAAGGATTATGGCTATTCAAATACCAATTATTTGTTGCTTTCCAGAATCATTGAGAAAGTTGTAGGTTATGACCGTCAACACTATTTCAATGAGGAAATTTTAACACCTCTTGGACTTAAAAATACATTCGGGTCGCTTAGTGAAGTAAATCTCGACGATGTTATGAGTGGCTATTACGTCGGTATTGACGACGATTTCAAAACCGAGGAACAAGGCATGATAGCTACTGCGGAAGATGTGGGTCGATTTTTAAGAGCATTAAACGATGGTTCATTGCTCAATGAAGACGAAATGGAAATCTACAAATCTATATATGAGTTTAATCATGGAGGATTGCTTCCTGGCTATCAAAGTATGGCCGAATACCACAAAGATATTGATGCTGTAGTCGTCCAGTTTATGAACACCACCGATTTTGAAGGTTACCAATGGAATTTGTTGCAGATCACACATAGTCGCGTCGTTAAAATCTTACGTAAAGCAAAGGGGCTGTAAAACTGAAACAAAAATGGTATTGAAAAAAGTGAAACAATTTTTCTAGTACATCGTCTTTAATACATATCAATCAATCAACCTATAAATCATATGACAGTTTTAGTAGTAGGCGCAAGTGGTGCCACAGGACGTAAATTAGTAGAGCAATTGTTACTTGAAACACACCATGTTAAAGTAATCGTAAGAACACCCAAAAAATTGCCAAAACCATGGCACACCAATAGTAATCTCGAAATCATTTCGGCGAGTGTATTAGACTTAAGTGATACAGAAATGGCGAAAATAGTCAAGGATTGCGATGCGGTGGCGTCTTGCCTTGGTCATAATTTAACTTGGAAAGGTGTCTACGGAAAACCAAGACGATTGGTAACGGATGCCACACGACGGTTGTGCCATGCCATAAAATCAAACCATTTGCAAAGTCCCACAAAGTTTGTTTTAATGAACACCACAGGAAACCGTAATCGCGATTTAAATGAACCGATTTCCTTGGCTCAAAAATGTGTTATTGGTTTGCTTCGTTTATTATTGCCTCCACATGTCGATAACGAAAAGGCAGCCGATTATTTACGCACGCAAATTGGACAAAATGATAAGTCTATTGAATGGGTTGCTGTGAGACCAGATGGATTAATTAATGAGAGCGAAGTGTCCAGTTACGACATCCATGTATCGCCAATAAGAAGCGCTATTTTTAATGCTGGTAAGGTGAGTCGTATCAATGTGGCGCATTTTATGGCCAGTTTAATTAACGATGCTCATTTATGGAACAAATGGAAAGGGCAGATGCCAGTTATTTATAGCACTTCAGACCATGATTAAATGTCTGTCTTTCATTTAAGTAGTATCCAATTATCAACGCAGAACAATTAGTATTTCAATGAATAGGGTTAATAAAATCACTTTATTAGCCTGATATTTAGGCAAAATAAATAGCATTCAGATATGGAATATAAGATACAAATAAAAAAGATAGAGCACGTCAATCATAATGTATTACACTTTGTTACGGACAAACCTAAGGGATATACCTTTACACCAGGACAAGCCACTGAAATGGCCATTGATAAACCTAACTATCGTAATGAAAAACGGCCATTCACATTTACGAATTTACCTGAAGATAAGGAATTAGAATTCACAATTAAAGTATATCCATCGCATAATGGTGTTACAGAGCAGCTCGAAAAGTTAGAAGTTGGCGATACCTTACTTATAGGCGATGCTTGGGGTGCTATCAATTACAAAGGAACAGGATCTTTCATTGCAGGTGGCGCAGGAGTGACACCTTTTATAGCTATTCTTAAAGATTTAAATCAAAAGGGACAACTCAAGGGCAACAAACTGTTTTTTAGCAATAAAGAAGAACGTGATATCATATATAAAAATAATCTCGAAGCTTGGTTAGAGAATGATTTACACCTCACACTTTCCGATGAAGACCACAAAGATTATAAGCATGGCCATATTGACGCAGAGTATTTAAAATCACATAATTTGGAAGTGACCAACCCTGTGTATTTATGTGGTCCACCGCCAATGATGGAAGCTCTAAAATCTGATTTATTTAAAATGGGATTACCAAAATCTCATATTATAGAAGAAGAGGCTTAATAGGCGCTAAATGTCTAGCGTTTTTAAGTTGCAACATTTATTTAACACTAATTTTGTTTAATCTTTTGTTAATTAAGTTAAACAATAGGAATTATACAATATCTTTACCCTATAATTTAACAAACCAAATAATTAAAACTATGAAAACGATTAAAACATTAAGCATTTTAGCCTTAAGTACAGTAGTATTCTTCTCTTGTGAATCCAACAAGAAAGAAAAAACGGAAGAGACTACACAATCGCAAGAAATTGCAGAAGTCATAACAGAAGAAAAGGAAGCGTCTGATCCTAATATTGTAGAAGTTGCCGTAGGCAATGAAAACTTTTCAACCTTAGTGGCTGCAGTAAAAGCTGCCGATTTAGTAGAGACACTTAGTGGAAAAGGGCCGTTTACAGTATTTGCACCAACTAACGATGCCTTCAATAAATTACCAGAAGGTACAGTAGGTACATTATTAAAGCCAGAGAATAAAGAAAAATTAACCAGTATATTAACGTATCACGTGGTATCAGGGAAATATGAGGCCTCGGCAGTCATTGACGCTATTAAGAAAAATAATGGATCATTTACAGTAGCTACCGTACAAGGCGGCGAAATTACATTGAGTCTTAACGACGGCAATGTGATGTTGAAAGACGCGAACGGTGGCATGTCTACCGTAATAATGGCCGACGTCGCAGCCTCAAATGGTGTAATTCACGCTATTGATTCGGTTGTGATGCCAAAATAATTATTGATTGCTTTAGATTAATAGCAGAAAAAACCATTGTAATGTTATGTTACAGTGGTTTTTTTGTGCACCTATTTCAACTATGATATAAGTTTAGGTAAAAAGCAATTTAAAACCGAATGTTTCAGTCTTAATATATCCAGTGATTTCTATAACTTTGCTTTTATCAAATAATTATAGCAATTAGCATACCTTTATTTTCATGATTAAAATTAATAATCTAGTCGTTTTATTAGCCCTATTAACCATTTTGTCGTGTAAAAACCAATCGATAGAAAAACCAGTTTATAAAGCCGAAACATGGACAGATCCAGAATGGGAAAACCCAGAAATTTTTCAAATCAATAGGGAGGAACCAACAGCCTCGTTTTATAAATACACAGATGAAACAGGAGCACTAAAAAATGAGAGTTGGCATAACTCTTCGCTATACAAATCACTTAATGGAACGTGGAATTTCTATTACGCGGATAGCGTTCAGGCAAGGCCAACAAACTTCTATAAAACGGATTTTGATATCAGTGGTTGGGATACCATCGAGGTGCCATCAAATTGGGAGATGAAAGGTTTTGGTATTCCTGTTTATACCAATGTTACGTATATGTTTCCGGCGAATCCACCTTTTATACCTCATAATTTAAACAACAACGGCAGCTATAAAAAGACATTTGATCTTCCGGAAGACTGGGATGGCAAAGACATATACTTACATTTTGTAGGCGTCAGTGGTGCGATGTATGTGTGGTTAAATGGCGAAATGCTGGGTTACAATGAAGGTAGTAAAACAGCTGCTGAGTTTAAAATTACAGAGTTCGTCAAAGAAGGCCGTAATGATTTGGCCGTTCAAGTGATGCGCTGGTCCGATGCGAGCTACATGGAAGATCAAGATTTTTGGAGACTATCTGGCATTGAGCGCGATGTGTATTTCTATGCATCCAATAAAGTCACTTTAAGAGATGTTAAAGTGAATTCAGATCTTGAAAACAGCTATTCAGATGGCGTTTTAGACCTAAACCTCCAAGTGGATAATAATACCGCATCTTCAGTTGAAAAAACAGTAGTGGTTAAACTTTTTGAGGGAGAAACCGAAATCTATTCAGAGTCCAAAGCCGCCGATTTAACCACAGGCAAAAACAATATAGTGTTTCATAAAGTGATTCCAGATGCAAAGCCATGGAGCGCCGAACAGCCCAATTTATACACCTTGCTCATTACCGTAAACGGCGAATCGACGGCAGTCCAAGTGGGATTCAGAAATGTAAAAATTGAAAACAGTCAGTTCTTGGTGAATGGGAAGCCGGTATTGCTTAAAGGGGTTAATTTACACGACCATGACGATATTACGGGTCACGTAGTGTCTGAAGCATTAACCACCAAGGATATGAAAATCATGAAACAGAATAACATCAATGCCATTCGTTGTAGTCACTATCCAAAAGATCCTCATTTTTATCGCTTAGCTGATAAGTACGGCTTTTATGTGATAGATGAAGCCAATATTGAAACACATGGAATGGGCACTACTAATCAAGGTTTGGACAACAATTTGGAGGGTCAAAAACAACATCCCGCCTATTTACCAGATTGGAAAGCCGCGCATTTAGACCGAACCATCCGTATGTATCAAAGGGATAAAAACCATCCAAGTATTATCATTTGGTCCTTAGGGAATGAGGCAGGTAATGGCGATAATTTCTTTAGCACTTATAAATGGTTAAAAACAAATGATACCACAAGGCCAACGCAATATGAAGGGGCTACAAGTTATGAGAATACGGATATTCAAGCGCCAATGTATTGGCCAATACAAATAATGGTTAAATATGTTGAAGAGAGTGGGGAACGCCCATTAATCCTATGCGAATATGCGCATGCCATGGGCAATAGTTTGGGTAATCTTCAAGAGTATTGGGATGTGATAGAGCAATACCCAACTATGCAAGGCGGTTTTATTTGGGACTGGGTAGATCAAGGTATTTTAACACAAACCGAAGCTGGCGAAAACTATTGGGCTTATGGTGGTGATCTTGGAGGCGGCCATTTACAAAATGACAATAATTTTTGTCTCAATGGTATTGTAAACCCAGACCGAACAGCGCAGCCATTATTGTTCGAAATGAAAAAAGTATATCAATACGTAAAGTTTAAGCCAATTCATACTACGGATCTCGGAGCTATTGAAATACAGAATCGCTATGATTTCACCAACTTAAATACCTTGGATTTTTCATGGCAACTGTTAGAAAATGGTATTGAGGTCGCATCAGGAAACTTGCCAAAACTCAATGTAGCACCTTATCAATCTACAAAACAGCGTATAGACTTACCCCAACTCTCCAATAGCCATAGCGATTACCATCTTAACATCTATGCCAAAGCCGCAACAACGAGTGACTTAATCCCTAAAGGTCATATTTTGGCTTACGAGCAAATAGAACTTCAAAAAGGAACATTTTTAACTAAGTCTACTTCGTCTGACAAGAACATAAAGGTATCAAAAACGGATACAAGTCTAACAGCATCCAACCCTAATTTCAAAATAGAATTCGATACGAAAACTGGGGTGTTGAAAACGATTGACTACGGCAATGGTAATATTTTAAAAGAAGGGATAACCCCGAACTTTTGGAGAGCTCCAACAGATAACGACTATGGTTTTAAAATGCCTAAGCGATTAGGGCTTTGGAAGAAAGCAACGCAAACACAAGAATTAATAGCATTTAATGAGTCCTTAAAAAATAATGACGTCATTGTAAATGTTAACTACAACTTACCAGATGCGCAATATGCTAAAGTGGCGTTAAGCTATAAGATTTCCAGCGATGGTGCCATAGCCATTGAAACAAAATTAAAAGATGTAAATTCAGCATTACCAACCTTACCGAGATTTGGGACTAATTTTATAATTAATGATGAATTTAATACCGTGAAATGGTTTGGTAGAGGCCCTCACGAAAACTATCAAGACCGCAACACAGCAGCATTAGTGGGGCAATATCAATCGGAAGTAGCAAACCTTTACGTTCCCTACATTCGCCCGCAAGAAAATGGTTATAAAACAGACACACGTTGGGCGATGTTTTTAAATGACAAAGGAAAAGGCATTAAAATTACAGCTCCAAATCACTTCAGTTTTAGCGCACACCATCAATTTAATGATGATTTTGATGCGGGTAAAACAAAACAACAAAGGCATACTACGGATATTAAAAAAAGAGAGTTCGTCAACATCAATATAGATATGGCACAAATGGGCGTTGGTGGTGATAATAGTTGGGGAGCTATGCCACATAAGAATACTGCATTCCGGCTAAAGAGCTATCATTTACCTATACTATAGATCCCATGCATTAGCAATAGGGGTAATTGAATTATCGCAACTGTTACTATAGAAAAACACATTTTTCACTAAGTGAAGCCCATACTTAACATTTGGAATTAATAGGAGCCAAGTAGCAATTGAAAAGCGCTATGCATTCAAAATCTTAATTAGGTTGGCTTTATATAATTTCCCAATAGGAATGGCATGGTCTTGAATATGTATTCTGTTGCCATCAATTTTATTCATATGTCTTATAGCTACAGCAAACGATTTGTGAACTTGTATAAAATGTTCTGATGGTAGTGTTTCAAATATTTCGGATATTTTCTCGCGAATGGTAATGGTTTCCGTTTTTGACACAATTTTTGTGTAATTACCTGCAGCTTCTATAAATAAAATACGATCTACCTCTACTTGGATATACGATTTATTCTGGCGCAGAAATAAGCGTTTTGGTGCCGTATCCGTTTCTTCTGAAGCTATGTTTTTAGTCATTGTATCGGAGCCCATTACTCTATTTACAGCTTTTAAAAAGCGTTCGAAACTAAAGGGTTTTAACAGGTAATCTTGAACATTAAGCTCATAACCTTCAATTGCAAACTCGCTATATGCCGTTGTAACTATAACTTTTGGTGGCGCTGTTAGTGTTTTTAAAAACTCGAAGCCTTTAAGCTTTGGCATATTTATATCTAAAAAGATTAAGTCGACATGATTTGTATTTAAATATTCAAGCGCTTCTAAAGCGTTATAGCAGTTTTTTTGCAATGTCAGATGCGGAAGCATGTCACAATATTCCATAATGATCTTGTGAGCTATAGGTTCGTCATCTATAATTAGATATGTCATTATTTTATCTTTAAAGAAAGTGTAACTTTATAGGTATTGCTATTTACATCAAACGATAGTAAATGCTTTTTGGGGTATACCAATTCTAAACGCCTATTTAAGTTTTTTAAGCCAATGCCTTCTGTATTGGGTGCTATCTGTACTTCAAAATTATTTTCAATAGTGAAATATACGTTATTATCCTTTTCGGTTAAGCTGATATGGATGTAGGCGTCTTTCTCTAAATTTTCCAAGCCATGCTTAAAGGCATTTTCTACTAAAATAATAAATAGCAAGGGCATGATTCTGGCTTGGGGATTATCTATTTCAGTATGAAATTGAATATCGGACTTTTTATGATAGCGAATTTCTTGAAGCTGGATGTAGTTTTGTAAGTAATCATGTTCTTGCTGAAGGGTTACCCAATCTTTTTCACCTTCATAAATACTATAGCGCATCATACCCGACAGTTTGAGTACCATTTCGCGTTCCTTGGAATCTTTCTTCATTAAGCCATATAAATTGTTGAGTGTGTTGAAGAAGAAATGTGGATTCACTTGACTTTTTAAATGTAGTAATTCTGTTTTTTCTTTTTCATTCTTTAATTGGATAATCGATTTGATTTGCTTGAAAATCCAATAAGCAATGGTGATAAATACAAGTATAAAGTACAATGCAATAAATTCTACAAAACCTTCTAATTTGCCAAAAGTGTCATTAAATAATACAATGACGACACCTATAATCACGAGCGTAATTTTATAAAACCGGTTGAGGATTGTCTTTTTCCTATCAGATATTTTCAACTTCATAGGTCAATATTAATTAAATAAATTTCTATCTGCTAATTAGTTGATAAACAATAGGCCTCAAGGGTTAAACAGCTATTTGGTAGTGATAAAGTGCGTTCGTGCGATTTACAAGTGTTTGTATCCCACCTAACGAGCAATGCATCACATTTACTTTTTAGCTTTAGGGATAGCCTCTAAGTTTGCATCAAACAATCAATCAAAAAACGAACAGTATGGAACTTATTATTGATAATTTATCAAAGACCTATTCCAATGGTATTCAAGCCTTACAGAAGGTTTCATTAGAGATACCAACTGGTATGTTCGGATTATTAGGTCCGAATGGTGCAGGCAAATCTACGTTAATGCGGACCATTGCCACACTGCAAGAAGCCGATACAGGATCAGTTACCCTTGGAGACATAGATGTACTACAACAAAAAAATGAGTTACGACAGGTATTAGGCTATTTGCCACAGCAATTTGGCTTGTATCCCAAAATATCTGCAGAGGTATTACTCAATCATTTTGCCGTACTAAAAGGGATTTCCAATAAACATGAGCGCCATGAATTGGTGAAAGCACTTCTAAATAAAACGAATTTATACGAGGTACGAAACCAAAACCTTAAAGGGTTTTCTGGTGGTATGAAGCAGCGTTTTGGTATTGCACAGGCCTTACTTAATAACCCGAAGTTACTTATTGTGGATGAGCCTACGGCTGGATTGGATCCTGTAGAGCGGAACCGATTTTACAACGTGTTGAGTGAATTAGGAGAGCATACCGTAGTTATTTTATCGACCCATATTGTTGATGATGTTAAAGAGCTCTGTACAAACATGGCCATCATCAATCAAGGTAAGGTGTGCTTAAAAGGACAGCCTTTGCAAATACTAGAAGGTCTAAAAGACAAAGTGTATCAAAAAACAGTAAAAAAGGCAGAATTGACCCTTTACAAAAATAACTATCAGGTTATTAGTGAGAAATTGTTTCTAGGAAAACCAACCATTCACATTTTAAGTGATACTCATCCAGGAGATGGTTTTTCGCTAATTAATGCGGAGTTAGAAGATGTGTATTTCTCTGAAATATTCCGTAATACGAATTCTAAATCTAACTAATTATGTGGTATCAAATTTTTAAGTTCGAATTACATTACCGAATCAAACGACCAGACACCTATGTATTCTTCCTGTTTCTATTTCTGTTTTCCATTGTAGGAGTAGATTTTATTTTTCAAGGGTCAGAAATGGGACTTATGAAAAAAAACTCACCCATAGTGATTGCAAAAACCATGGGAGCTATTACTGGCATATTCATGATCTTAGCGTCCATGATCATGGGAGTCTCTGTATTAAGGGATTTTGAATACAATATAGAATCATTGCTGTTTTCGACGCCAATCAATAAAAAAGAGTATTTGCTGGGTCGATTTTTAGGATCATTTACGGTTTTATTATTTGCATTTACGGGTATTCTATTTGGTATGATGCTGGGTGAATTTATGCCATGGCAAAACCCAAAAGATCTGTTAGAATTTAATGCTATGCTTTATTTAAAAACGTTTGTATTGATAACCTTGCCAACTTTATTTTTTGGGGCATCACTATTTTTTGTAACAGGAGCCTTAAGTAGAAACCTGGTGGTCGTATATACACAAGGAATTATAGTATTTGTGGTTTTTATGCTAACCAAATCCATTACCAATGAATTTTGGCAAGCCATTCTAGATCCGTTTTCGTTAACAACAACTACTTATGCTACAAAATCTTGGACAGCTATAGAAAAGAGCACGCAAAACCTTCCATTCATTGGGGCATTACTGTATAACAAACTGTTTTGGATGGCTTTGGGGATAATAGCACTGATTTACGGTTTTAAAAAATTCAATTTTAATGTGGTCAAAGACAAGCGATCTAAACGGAAAAAGCAGCAAGTGCTGGCTCATACATCCTTGTATGACGGTAAGGTTTTGGTGATACCAGCTGCTAAAAAGCATTATGGTATGCGTTTCAAATTAACGCAGTTAAAAGAGTTTTCTTGGTTTTATTTTGTGAGCATTTGCAAGCAAGCTTCATTTAGGGGTATTGTTATTTGCGGGATGATTATCATCCTAATTAATTCGGTAAATCTTGGAACTGTGTATGGTGTAGATAGCTATCCGGCAACCTATTTTATTGTCGAAGAACTTAAAGAAACGTCAATTTACTTTTTCATTATAATATTAGTGTTTTATTCAGGAGAATTGGTATGGAAAGAGCGAGGCGCTCAACTAGATCTCATTTATGACGCCACACCAATGTCAAGCTTTATGAAATTAGCTGGTAAGTTTATGGGATTAAACTTAGTTTATGTGGTTCTTATGCTCGCTTTAATTGGTTCAGGAATTCTATTTCAAACATTGAGTGGCTATTATAACTATGAGTTTCAAGTCTATTTTTCTGGTTTCTTTTTAGAGATATTACCGTCTCTAGCCTTATATACCTTTATTGCTTTTTTTATCCAAGCACTGGTGAATCATAAGTTTGTGGGTGTTATGTTAGTTATTGTATTCTTTATATCTAACATAGCTATGGGACTGTTTGGGTTTGATCATGATTTATACTTTTTTGGAGGAAGCGCGTTAGGAGCCTATTCTGATATGAATGGTTACGGGCATTTTTTAAAACCCTATCTGTTAATTAAATCGTACTGGTTTCTCTTTGGCATGTTATTATTAATTGTAGCATCTTTAATGTCGGTTAGAGGTACTGAAACCAACTTGATAAAACGTATAAAAGTGGGTAAATACAGATTGAGCAAGCCGCTTTTTAGGCTTTTTTGCGTGATACTTTTGACCTTTATAACTGTTGGAAGTGTTATATTTTATAATACGAATATTTTAAATGAGTATTGGACAGATTCAGAAGCAACGGCGTTTCGAGTCGCCTATGAAAAGGAACTCAAACCATTTGAATATTTACCACAACCCAAGATAGTCGCTGTTGACTTACAATTAGAGTTGTATCCTGAAAACCGAGACTATACCGCAAAAGGGTATTACACTTTAAAAAACACTACAAATAAGCGTATCCAAAAAGTTCATATTCAAAAACTTATTGAAAGCAATATAACAATAGATACTATCGCTTTTGAAGGTGGTTTTACAACTGATAATCAGTATAAAAATTTTGATTACACTATCTATAATCTCAATATAGCCCTAAAACCTGGTGACTCCGTAACCATGTATTTTGAGCAACGTTTTGCCACCAAAGGATTTGAATTAGGAAACTCCAATGTAAACATCAATAATAATGGTACATTTTTTAATAATTCCGATTTACCAACTATTGGCTATAGTAAAAAATATGAATTAAATGATGCTGATGAAAGGGAAGCTAATAATTTGCCAATAAGAATGAGTAGAGAAAACAGAGACCATAAATACGAACTTAAAAATGCAAGATCTGGTAGTGATTCGGATGGTATTCATTTTGACATGACTATAGGTACTTCAGAAAATCAAACCGCTTTAGCACCTGGTAGTTTAGAGAAGCAATGGACAGAAAACAATCGCAATTATTTTCATTATAAAATGAAAGTTCCGATGATTAATTTTTACGCCATAGTTTCAGCAACCTATGAACTAAAAAAAGACATA
Source organism: Winogradskyella forsetii (assembly GCF_013394595.1). Taxonomy (GTDB): domain Bacteria; phylum Bacteroidota; class Bacteroidia; order Flavobacteriales; family Flavobacteriaceae; genus Winogradskyella; species Winogradskyella forsetii. Next base: position 2,009,464 of record NZ_CP053348.1, on the reverse strand, counting down.
TGGACGCCAGATCAAGATGCTTTAGGAAATCCTGTTGATCTTGAAATTTATTATCATAAAGCACACTATTACAACATTGATAGAATGATGAGCTCCATGAAAGCTTCATTAAATTATTACAGCAAAAACTTTAGCCCTTATCAATACGAGCAACTGCGTATCATGGAATTTCCACGTTATGCGCAATTTGCACAATCGTTTCCTGGCACCATTCCATTTTCAGAATCCATAGGTTTTGTTTTAGATATTGATGATGAGCAGGATGTAGATATGGCATTTTTCATCACCGCTCACGAAATTGCCCACCAATGGTTTGGTATGCAAGTGGAGGCAGCAAATGTAAAAGGGCAATATTTTATTTTAGAAACCTTATCGCAGTATGCCGCTATGATGGTTTTGAAGGACCAGTATTCTGAAGAGAAGCTACTTCAGTTTTTAGAACATCAGAACGAGAGATATAAAGAAGGAAAAGATAGGGAAGCTTTAGAAGAACCTTCGTTGGCGTTAGTAGAACATCAAGATTATGTGTATTATGCTAAAGGTGCCATCAATATGTATCAATTTCAAAAAGAAATAGGAGAGGAGCGCGTAAATAAAGCTTTAAGACACTTTTTGGAAGATTGGAATACCACCAACGGCAAACTAAAAACAACTACCAATCGCTATGCCACCAGTAAAGATTTAATAGGGTATTTTAAAGCAGTGACACCAGATTCACTTCAGTATGTAATTACAGATTTGTTTGAGACAGTGAAGCCTATAGAATTATAATTAAAAGGTCCTTTATTGTAACATTTCAGAATTTTGAGCAACATATAGAGGTATAAAAAACTCATATAATGACAGACTTAAACTTGGCAGATAAACTGCTGCTATTGGTATTAGATGATGACAAGGGGACTTTTGTTTCTGGGCCATTTGCATTGACTTATGGATTAGCTGGTGCCATAGTATTGGAACTATCATTACAAGACTGTATCAAAATAGAAAACAAAAAAGTTATTGTGAATAACTCAAAGCAAACTAACGATGGGTTACTTGATGTTTATTTAGAGCAATTAAGAAGTTCAAAGAAAGCACGTACACTTAAATATTGGGTACAAAAGTTGGGGAACAAAGAACGCGCCATCAAAAAAGAAATTCTCGATAAGCTCATTTTAAAAGGCATTTTAACCAAAAGAGAGGAAAAGTTTTTATGGGTATTTAATAATGATAAATTTCCAACGGTTAATTCGAAGCCAGAATACAGCCTACGAAAACGGTTATATGAGATCATAGAATTTAACAAAAGCCCAGCATTGGATGAGCTTATGCTTATTAGTCTGATAGATTCATGTAATTTAAACCGAACCGTTTATGGAAAGGATCGCGCTAAACGCTATAAAGATAACATTAAGAGAACAATAGCTGAGGCCAAGAATAGTCCGCTTTTAAGTGCTACTATAAAAGAGGTGCATGAAATTATCTTAGCCATGCTAGTGGTGATAATTTCGTCTTCAATTGCTACAACAACTGTTACAAGCACATAGTGTAATAATTTGGTTACAATACAATATGTATTATAGTGTTGTCTATTAGGTAACTTATTTGTTTGCCATATAGTTTTTATAATCAACACTTAAACCTCATATTTGACGTTCCTGTACTTTTACTTTTCAATTTAAAAAGTATTTCGTTGCTTTGTTTAAAATGGAAAGCAATAATAAAATAAAGACGAGTCATACCAGCATATCGCTGTATTGGAAGTGCCAATTAATAGGTTGGGGGCTGGTTTCTCTTTTTTGGCTTTACATTGCCTTGTTCAGGGATAGTTTTCAAATGTCTCATGCCATTATTAACTACTTTTTTGACGTGGCGATATGCATAGCAATAACACATGCTTATCGAACTCTTGCTATACAACGCAAGTGGAATGAATTAGGTATAAAAAAATTGATTTGGAAAGTAATTCCTGCGCTCCTTATACTTTCTGTTGTATTCATGTTACTGATGAATCTTAAAATGGCTGCCTATATTTATTTAGTAAATAGTCAAAGTGATTCGATAAGCAAGGTTTTTGTTTGGAATCCTCTTTTTGTTTGGAACCCTGTTTTAATTACTGGTTTAAGGCATATGACCATTTGGTTACTCGCGTATCACCTATATCATTACTATCAAAAAGAAGTCGATACCACACGGGAGAATGCTCAATTGTCTATAATAGCAAAACAAGCCCAATTAGATAATTTATCAGCGCAATTAAATCCACATTTCTTATTCAACTCCTTAAATTCTATTAAGTCATTAGTCATTGAAAGTCCTGATACAGCAAGAAGAGCTATTGATTTGTTATCAGACTTATTACGTTCATCCTTATATGAAAAAGACAAAGATTTAATACCTATTAAAAACGAGCTCGATCTAGTTTATGATTATATTGAATTAGAAAAAATGCGTTTTGAAGAACGGCTTCAGCTCAAAACAAATATTGATAAAAGCCTTATTAATTATAAAATTCCTGCCTTAAGTATTCAGTTGTTAGTAGAAAACGCCATTAAACACGGCATCGACTTAAAAGTTGATGGTGGTGCTGTGGTCTTAAACCTTAAAGAAGAGGATAACCATATTCACATGACTGTTGAGAATCCTGGAGTCATTAATCAAAATAACAAGGTTGGTTTAGGTCTAAAAAACTTAAAAAAGCGCCTAGAAATTCAATATAAAGGCAAGGCTAGTTTTAGTTTAACACCGCATGAAAACAACCAGGTCTGTGCTACAATAATAATTCCAATGCATATAGACAATGAATACATTTAAAACCATAATTATTGATGATGAACGTTTAGCGCGAGAAGAAGTAAAACGCGCATTAGAAAAACATCAAGAGTTTGAAATTATTGGTGAAGCCAGTCATGTGGATGAGGCCATAACGCTCATTGAAGACTTACAACCAGACTTATTGTTTTTAGATATTCACATGCCTGGTAAATCTGGTTTTGACTTATTGGAAGAGTTAACCAATGTACCAGATGTTGTGTTTACCACGGCCTATGATCAATATGCTGTAAAAGCTTTTGAGATGAATGCTTTAGACTATTTAGTAAAGCCTTTAAGAGATGAGCGTTTTTCTAAAACTATGGAAAAGGTAAAGGAAGAATTATCTAATAGGACAAAACTTGAGCCTACAACCTTACCCATGCATCAAAAGATATTTATAAAAGATGGTGAAAAGTGTCACTTTATTCCACTAACAGATATTTATTTTATTGAATCTTTAGAAAATTACGCGCGACTGTATTTTGGTTCAGATAAAGCCATGATTAAGCGGTCTTTAAATTTATTAGCAGAGAAGTTAGACCCTAAAGTCTTTTTTCGTGTGAATCGAAGTCAAATGATTAACATACATTACATCAAAGAGATTCACCCATACTTCAATAATAAATTACAAATTATATTAACGACTGGCGAAAAAGTAGAAGTCTCTAGCAGACAATCAGTTAAATTTAAAAACTGGAATAGTTTATAACGAATAAAAAGTTGGCTTTTCTAACGTTTATTGACGTTTATTGGCGCTCATGTACTTTTGCTTTTTTCAGTGAAACTTACGCCTTTACTTTGTGCTATAATCAATTAAATATCATATTATGAATTATTTTAAAATAGCATCTTATCTGGTTAAAGTCATAAGCATAGTATTATTTTATCTACTGTGTTCTTGTAGTGAAAACCAAGCATCATTAACTGAACAACCAACCCTAAAAGATTATACCGTTGGAGAACAATGGATTTGGGAATACAAAGGCGTAACTACGGAAGGTGAAGTACGTTCAGAAGGCGAAGATAAAAGAGAAATAGTACAAATAGATGGTGGTTTAGGAATGGTCGTTGCTAAAGATACGGTTCCTGTTTCAGACATTGTAAAACCAGAAGAAAGTAAAACACCAAGATACAAGTGGCCTATAGAAGTTGGTAAAACATGGACTTATGAAAAAAACTGGACAAGTCAAGATGGTACCACAGGAACACAAAGCCAAGAAGCCAAAGTGTTATCCTATAAAGAAGAAACAGTAGGAGCAGGGACATTTATGGCCTACACCATAGAATACAAGGGAACCGTTTCAAATTCTAGAGGTTACAATGCACAAACCGATGAAGTTTGGTTGTATGCGCCAGAAATAAAAAACTTTATTAAAATGACCCAAACGCAAGACGGCTTTGTATATAATGAAGAATTAATCAAGTACGTAAACCCAAATAACAAGTAATATTTATAATTACGCTTAACATTTCAAATTAATCAATATGAGCGACGAAAAAAAATCACAATTAACAATAAAAAGGGGAGTTCTTGCCATCGTTGCCATGTACGTATGTCAGCTTTTAGCAGGAATTATTACCTCTTATGCTTTTAAGTTATTTACGCCGTCAAAGACAGTTCCTATTGAGATTATTGGAGTATCGTCTGCCTTGTTAAGCGGTATTATGATATTGTTTCTATTCTGGTGGGATCTAAAAAGGTCTGGCAAATCATTTTATCCACAAATAGGACTGCAAGCTAGTAAGATCAAAAATAACAAAGCAGTTTTATTAGTCATAGCAGCATTGGTTTCAACACATGTTTTAGCCTGGATATATAGGTCGGTTATTTTACCAAGCTTTGACCAAGGAGGGATCATAGCTGGTGGCTCTAAAATGTTTAGTTTTATTCAGGAAAACGGAGGAGCACTTGAAATGAGTGGCTTTTTACTATTGGCACTCATTGTAGGTCCTATAATGGAAGAGGTTGTTTTTAGGGGCTATTTACAATCATCATTAACAAAGCGGATACCTGCTTGGGCAGCTATAGTAATAACTTCTGTTGTTTTTACTGCTGGACATAGCCCTATGATTTTATGGCCAATGTATTTTCTCTTTAGCATAACTTGGGGTTACATATATTTAAAAACAGGATCTTTAAAAATGGCCATTCTAATACATATCTTAAGCAACTTGTTTTATACTGTTATTGGTTTTGCAGGTTGGGATATTCTCGCTTAAGGTAATCGATTTGTACTTTTAAAAAATAATAAATGAAAAAATCATTTCTGATACTCGTATTATTCGCAATTAGCTTGACTTCTTTTGCACAAGAATTACCATTTATACAAGTAAAACTATCTGATTCCATAGCACTTGCTAATCAAATGCAGCAATTGGCAATACAATGTGATACTCAAAATTTATCAGCAATAGACCAGTTTAAGTTCCAGTTAATAAGAGGTGAATATAAAGACGCCTTAGCTTCAATAAAAAAAAGGATAGAAGAAACACCAAGAGATCAAAGTCAGTATTTAGATGTCTACAAGCATTATGTAGAGGCAAAACTATCTGCGAACTTCAAAGACACATTTACGAAAGCTTACAACAAATACGTAAAGAATGCTGATGATATACAAGTTATTAATTTAGATAAATTCCTGATAGTTAGAGACCCAACTGATTATTACGTTAGTAATTTTAATAATTCGTATAGTAATATTAAATCTGAAAAGATATCACAGCCTACAGCTATAGATTTAGTAAAAAAGTACTTTTTAAAAACGGTATTTTCAGAAACTAGAGCAATATACTTTAATGAAATTAAACAAGATCATAAACGGAGATATGTCGTAAATGATAGTATTGTAATTCCTATGAAAGATGGTGCCGAAGTTTCCATAGTAGTAATACAGCGAAAAGGACATGCAACACCTAAAAAATCAACCATATTAGTGTCTTCTATTTACGCAGGAACCAATGAAGTTAGTGCGATGTTAGCAGCATCTAAAGGCTATAATGGTGTTATTTCAAATACAAGAGGAAAACGATTAAGTAAAAGCAACATCAAACCTCTTGAATATGAACACACAGATGTGTATGAAGTGATTGATTGGATAAGTAAACAATCGTGGTCTAATCAAAAAGTAGCCATGTATGGTGGTAGTTACAATGGCTTTACACAATGGGCTTCTATGAAACACAAAGTGCATCCTGCATTAAAAACCATTGTACCCATGGTAGCTGTTGCTCCAGGAATTGATTATCCAATGGAAAACAATATCCTACACAATTATTCGTATTCATGGAATTTCTATGTCACTAACAATAAGTTTTTAGATTTTGAAGCTTCGCAAGATTTTAATCGCTGGAACACCTTAAAAAACACCTGGTACGAAACAGGCGTGGCGTTTAACAAGCTAGATAGTTTAGATGGGCAAGTCAACACCTTATGGAGTACCTATATACAACATCCGAGTTATGATGACTATTGGAAAAAAATGATTCCGTACAAACAAGAGTTTGCAAAAATTGATATACCTATTTTAACCATTACAGGGTATTATGACGACTCACAACGAGGCGCCATGTATTATTTCAATGAGCATCATAAATACGCAACAAATCCAAACCATTATTTATTAGTAGGGCCTTATGATCATTGGACGGCACAAACCAAGCCAGAAGAAAGCTTACGGAATTATAAATTAGATAATGCGGCATTACTAAATATTGAAGAAAATGTGATTTATGAGTGGTTTGATTATGTTTTAAATGCTAAAGAAAAGCCTAGTATTTTAAAAGATAAAGTCAATTTTCAAGTCATGGATACCAATACTTGGATGCACAAACCCAGTTTAGGCGCCATGACTAACGATACATTAATCTTTCATTTAAGTGCTGATAAAACCAACGAATTTTATGTCTTAAAATCAAAACCAAATAATTCAGAGATTCAAATGTCAGTCGATTTTAAGGATAGGGAAAGTATGAGTAATTCCGAATATTATCCTTGGCCTTTGGAACGTGATCAAATCAATTTAAACGATGGGTTGATTTTTAAATCTGAAACTTTAAAAGAAAATGTCATTATAAATGGATCATTTTTTGGAAAATTGGAGTTAGCCATCAATAAAAAAGATGTGGATTATTCGGTAATAGTCTATCAACTGACGCCAGAAGGTAAATACTTTCATTTAAGTTATTTTATTGGCAGAGCTAGTTTTGCGAAGGACAGAGAACAAAGAAATCTGCTCACACCCAATGCATTTACACAAATTCCATTTGATAACTCTAAATTAATCAGTAAAAAAATAGAAAAGGGGAGTCGTATTGTCGTGGTAATCAATGTGAATAAGAATAATAATGCCCAACTCAATTACGGCACAGGTAAAGAAGTCAATGAAGAAACAATTAAAGATGCAGAAATACCTTTAAAGATTATATTTAAAGGAAATAGCAGTATTGCTTTACCAATTTGGAATCTAGAAGGTAACAAGTTTTAATTGTATTTTATAGAATTGCATTATGTTAATTAGCATCTCAAAGCTAACGATCTCATAAAATTTTAGCCAAAATAGCAGTGGTATAAATTCTTTTGTTCTTAGTGTAAACAGATAAGAGATAATACAATAGGATAGTGCATTAACCACAATTAAAAATCGAGTAAAAATTACCCAATCGGATAATTATTACCCATAACAATTGTGAGGTATGTTTTTTAATTATTTGATATAAAGCTATTTACGAAAACATAGTGGACTTCACTTTTCTTAGGTACAATCATTGACACATATTTATAGAATTATGAATATAACATCTTTTAGATGTCTTAAACATTTTTACTATGTCCAAAAAAAAGACGATATCAAGTCAAATAAACATTGTTTTAGCTTTAGTTGCTGTTTTCTTATTAATATTTGGAACAAACCGTATGGATAAACGACACTTTGAAACAGCTCAAAATGCCGTAACCTCTGTATATTATGATCGTGTTTTGGCTCAAGATTATATATACAAAATGAACAATCTTATTCATAAAAAGCAAAAACAACTCGCTGAGGACTCCAAAACAATAGCCTTAAGTACAAATAAAGAAATAGAAACACTCATTACTTCATTTTCTGAAACAGAACTTACGCGCAACGAATTGCATACTTTTAATAATTTTAAAAGTGGTTTCAAAAAGTTAAAGTCCAAAGAAACTAGATTTAATGAGAATATGAATGCTCAATCTAAAAAAGGGCATACCGATGACATTGATAAAAAGAACCTATTTGACAAAGACTTGATTGGGCTTAAAAAGGATTTAGATAATTTAGCACTAATCCAAGTTTCAGAAAGCAAAAATATTATGAGCATTGCTCAAAAATCTTTAAATTCTAACCTGTTATTATCCACTATGGAAATTTACGCGCTTTTGGTAGTTGGTATTATTATATTGGCCGTAACCTTCTACAGAATTGAAAAACAATAAACTTTAACAATTTAAATATGCCTAAAAGATTACTAACGCCATTTCAAAAGTTTGTAAAAATTGAAGGATTTAGCGGCATTCTACTATTATTAAGCACATTTGTAGCTTTAGTTTGGGCTAATTCTGGTTTTGGAGATAGTTACACGGCCCTTTGGGATTATAAAATTGGTATAACTTCCGAAGGATTTGAGCTTAAAAAACCAGTAATACTTTGGATAAACGATGGTCTCATGGCTATTTTCTTTTTCCTAATAGGTTTAGAAATTAAGAGGGAAGTGCTAATAGGCGAATTAAACTCAGCAAAGAAATTGGCATTTCCTTTATTTGGAGCTTTAGGAGGCGTCATAGTTCCAGTAGTCTTATTTATGCTTTTAAATCAAAATCCGGAAACGTTTAAAGGCTGGGGAATACCAATGGCAACAGATATCGCTTTTTCGTTAGCAGTATTAAATGCTCTAGGAAAAAGAGTGCCAATCAGTTTAAAAGTTTTCTTAATTGCCTTCGCCATTGTAGATGATATTGAAGCGGTTTTAGTCATCGCTATTTTTTATAGTGGCACTATTAAAATGACCTTGTTACTGATAGGGCTTGGTCTACTGGCTATATTATATGCATTGTCTTTTAAAGGTTACTATTCTAAATTTATAACCTTTTTCACAGGAATTATCATTTGGTTATTGTTTTTAAAATCTGGAGTGCATCCTACTGTTGCAGGTATTTTGTTAGCTTTTTCTATTCCAATAAGACAAAAAATTGAAACGTCGACCTTTATCTCACAATTGGAAACTATTTATCATAACATAAAAAATGCAAGTGTATTAAAGAAGCCTATTTTATCTAAAGAACAAATAGAACACATGGATGATTTAGAGAGTTGGAGCAATAAATTTCAGTCGCCTTTGCAACATTTAGAACATAACCTTCACGGTTGGGTAGCCTATTTTATTATCCCATTATTTGCATTGGCCAATGCAGGAGTTATCATAGACAGTTCCGTAGGGATAGAAATACCTTTGATCATAAATATTGTAATCTGTCTGGTTTTAGGAAAAGGTTTAGGTATTCCAGCCATAATATTTTTGGCTAAAAAGCTAAATTTAATTGAAATCCCATCAGATATAAACAAAAGGCAAATTTTTGGTGTGTCTTTCATTGCAGGTATTGGCTTTACAATGGCTATATTTATTGCTAGTTTAGCTTTTGCATCTACACCAGAATATATAAGTTCTGCCAAAATAGGCATTCTTCTTGGGTCCTTAATTTCTGCCGTAATAGGATATTTGATATTGAGGTTCAGCACAAGTCAGACTAAGATCATCAATGATGCTGAATTTGACAAAGAAATAATAAATAATGACTAATACAGAGCAAGCATTAAAAGAAAGAATTAAAGAGTTGACTTGTTTGTACGAGGTGTCCTCAATTATTGCAAACACAGACATTGAACTCGTTGAGGATACGATAAAAGCGATAGCCTTCAGTCTCAAAAAAGCATTTCAGTATCCTAAAAAAACCGATGTACTAATCGAATGTGATACGATTTCAATTAAAACGAATTCTTTTTCTGAAGATAATTTAACCATCTTTTCAAATATTAAAATATTCAATGCGGTAAAAGGAAAGATTGTAGTGCATTTGAATACATCAAAATCCAAAGAAATTAATTTTCTAAAAGAGGAACAATTGTTATTGGATAATGTCGCACTAAAGTTAGGTAACCTTTTAGAGCGCGTGGAAATTCAGAAAAACGAAGCCTCGCTTAAACGACAAATGGAGCATACTGATCGCCTCAGTATTTTAGGTGAAATCACAGCTGGCATTGCACATGAGCTTAATACGCCCTTAGCAAATATTCTTGGGTTTGGAGAGCTGCTTAAAGAAGACTTAAAATCCAATCCAAAAGCCATTTCTGATATCGATAAAATAATTAAAAATGCAATATTTTCTAGGGAAGTCGTTAAAAAATTAATGTTCTTTGCTTGTGAGATGCCTCAACAAATGAAACGTCTCAACCTTATTGCACATATAAAAAATGCGATTAAATTATTAGATGCCACATTTAAAAAAGAACAGGTAAAATATATCATTAAAACTGAAGAGGAAGCGCTGTGGTTGCGAGCAGATCCTATACAATTGACGCAGATTATTTTCAACTTATTGATGAATGCCATTTATTTTTCGCCTAAAAACGGTTTAGTAACCATTGAAACAGAGTGCACGACAAAGAATGTTATTATTAAAATTTCTGATGAAGGCTCTGGTTTTACCAAAGACGATTTACCTAAAGTTTTTCAACCCTTTTTTACAACTAAACCGCTAGGTGATGGTTCAGGTTTAGGACTCAGTGTTGTGCACGGTATTGTAGCATCCCACAAAGGCACAATAACAGCCGAAAATAATAGTGATAAAGGTGCTATCTTTACAATAACACTTCCAAAAGACTAAATGAATTATGCTATTACGCAAAGAAAATATACTTATAGTTGATGATGACGTTAATATTCTAGAACTTCTACAACGTCATTTACAATCATGGAATTATCACGTTTTTAAGACTATTTCCGTTAAAGAAGCGGTCACGATTTTACGAGACACACAAATCGATTTATTGATTACTGATTTAAAAATGCCAGAGGTTGATGGTTTTGAGCTTATAAAATTTGTGTCTGAGCATTATCCAAAATTACCTAAATTAGTGGTTACCGGTTACCCATCTGTTCAAGGTTCTTTAGCGGCGATTAAATCTGGAGTGGTCGATTATTTAACCAAACCGTTTACAAAAGACGAGCTTAAATCTGCTTTGGATAAGTCTTTAGTTACTTCCGAAGTACAAGTGGTACCGTCCAAAAATTCATCAGAAGAAAAAAGTAATGCCTATGGAGACATTATTGGAAATTCAGAAAAAATAAACGACGTTATACAAGTTGTAGAGCGTGTAAAAAATAATAAGGCAACCGTTTTTATTAAAGGGGAAAGTGGTACCGGTAAGGAATTGGTTGCTCGTGCCATTCACTATCAAGGCCAATTTTCAAGAGCACCATTTATTGCGGTTAATTGTGGTGGTATTCCAGAAAATTTATTGGAAGCAGAATTATTTGGTTATTTAAAAGGTGCATTTACGGGAGCCGAAACCAATAGAGAGGGCTTTTTTCAAGCGGCGAATGGCGGCACTATTTTTTTAGATGAAATAGGAAACGCTTCGCTAACCGTTCAATCACGATTGTTGCGCGTACTTCAAGAAAAAGAAGTGGTTCGGGTAGGGGCAACAAAGCCAGAAAAAGTAGATGTACGTATTATAGCAGCTACAAATAGTGAGTTGCGAGAAATGATACAAAAACAAACGTTTAGAGAAGATTTGTATTATAGATTGACCGTTGTGGAAATCAACGTGGCGCCATTGAGAGAACGTAAAAATGATATTGCATTATTGGTCGATAAATTTCTGTTTAAATATGGAATTGAGTATAAAGACCGATTTCTGAAAATAACACCTGAAGCTTTAGAAATTTTAAACCGTTATAATTGGCCAGGCAATATCAGGGAATTAGAAAACATCATTCAGCGTGCTGTAATTATGTGCGACAAGGTTGTGGATGTGGCTCATCTTCCAGATCATTTAAAACATTCCATAGCTTTTTCTGCGGATACCTTAGTACCACTCAAGGTTGTGGAAAAAGAATACATAGAAAAAGTATTAAGAGCCACAGGAAATAACAAAACCAAAGCTGCAGGAATTTTAGGTATTACACGTAAAACCCTTCGTCAAAAATTGGATCATTAAACTGGGTAAATTTTACGCACTTGATACTTTTTTACCCAGTGATTGACTTCACATTAAATTTCATAAAACATATAACTATCTGTTTTTTAAGTGGTTGTAAGTTAAGCCATGCAACACAGTTCTTGTGGCACATGACTTGCTTATTTACTAACAATTGTTAGAAATAACATGGAATGTTTAACTTAAAATTTTTTAAAATGAAAAAACTTATAGTCGTATGTATTTTTGCTTTTTTAACGTTGGGTGTAAGCGCCCAAGATAAAAAAATTGACGTGAAAAAAGGGGATGTTTTTAAAATTGCCAGCCCTTCAGGGCAAGAATTTAAACATATCAATTTCCCTAAAAAGAATTTTATCATAAAACGTGGTGGCATCGCCAATGATAAATTGGTCTATGGTGAAGAGGTTATAGTTACAAGTGTAGCTTTAACCAAAGATGGTAGTACAGAAATCCGTTTGAAACCTAAAGACGGAGGCAAGTTTTATAATGCCATAAGAAGTGTAAAGGTCGATTTTGAAGATGCAATACAAACAGGAGAGCTTAAAGTATTATAGTTAAAATTATATGTTTTCCTTAGAAGAAATTCCCTTGTAGATATGACTACAAGGGAATTTTTATTTTAAAGTTTTTGGAACCGATAATTTTTGGCTTTAATGATAAGATAGATTTTACCCGTATGGGTAATTAAGTGCCAGTTATTAATTTATTTTATGATTGTTTAAAAACCTCAAGACCCTTTATTTATAAGGGTTTTGAGGTTTTTTATAAATTTTATAATGGCTTTGGCACAAGCATTGCCTTTTGGTATATGCATATCATTAATACATTTTAATATGAATCACATTAATAGCTGTCCGAGTTGCATACACCGCAATAACTGCGTACTAACAATGCAAAAAGACAAGGTTTGGTCTTGTAGCGATTATGACCAAGATATTACGGAATCGAGCATACTAGAGCCCGTGCAAAACCCACAAGAAAATTTAAAGCAAAAAATAGAATTAGTTTAACATTTAAATAATTAAGATCATGATTTATAATGCAATTATTTCAGCGATAACATGCAAAAATTCAAGACCTAAAAAATCCGATAGCGCATCGCGAAAAAAATATATTACTCAGAAATACAATGAGAGGTCCATTATAAATAGATATTTTAATTAAGAAAGTCTATTGACAAGACCATTATTGTAATATGAAAAATAGTCACTTTGGGTACAATTAAAACTAACAGTATAATAGTTGGGAAATTAATAGCAAATGAATTGTGCTCATTGTGACTTTAAAAAACAAAAACTAAAAAATGAATAAAATGAAAATTAAGAACATAATAAACGAATTCATAAATCGAAGGACAAAACAAAATAAATTGAGATTTGATACTATTAAAACAAGTCCCTACAGATTTACCAATAGAAGAAAATTTTAAAACAATAAAGCTTTATTTAAAATATACCAAGAATGACAATAGTAACAGCAGATTTGAAAAAAACAACCAAAAAAGTACCCGTAAGAGGTATGATGGATAACGTTATGGAGCAGTTTAACAGTGCTGCGGACCAAATTAACCTTCATCCAAACATCAGAAAAATTTTAAGCATTACCAACAATGAAATCGTTGTGAATTTCCCAGTAAAAATGGATAATGGTGAAGTAGAAATTTTCACAGGATATAGAGTGCAACACAATAACGCATTAGGGCCTTACAAAGGTGGTTTAAGATACCATCCCACTGTGGATATTGATGCAGCAAGAGCTTTGGCCATGTGGATGACCTGGAAAACCTCATTGGCAGGATTGCCTTATGGTGGCGGAAAAGGGGGTATAAAACTAGATCCTACAAAATATTCTAAAAACGAATTAGAGCGAATCACAAGACGTTTCACATTTGCATTGGCAGACAATATCGGACCGGAACACGATATTCCTGCACCAGATGTCAATACCAATAGCCAGACTATGGCATGGATTGCAGATACGTATATGAGTACGCGTCCACCGGCAGAGCGCACAGCAAATCAGCACGTCGTTACAGGGAAACCAGACGGAAGTGGAGGATTGGAAGGACGTGATAGAGCAACAGGTTATGGCGTGTATTTATCCATTAAATTTTGGGCTGATAAAAATGATAAAAGTCTAGATGGCAAGACGTTTATCGTTCAAGGTTTTGGTAATGTTGGTTATTGGGCAGCACATTTCTTGGAAAAAGAGGGTGCTAAACTAGTGGCCGTACAAGATGCTTACGGAAGTATTCAAAACCAAAAAGGGATAAAGGTTGATGATTTGTTTAAATATACCCAAATTAATGAAGGGCGTATTGTGGATTTTCCAAATGCAAAGTCTGTAGATAAAGACAAATTCTTCACCTTAGATTGTGACATCTGTATTCCTGCAGCTTTAGGTAATCAGATTACTAAAGAAAATGCGTCAGGAATAAAAGCAAGTCTTATCGCTGAAGGGGCTAATGGTCCAACAAATGTAGAAGGAGAAAAAATAGTATTAGAAAGAGGGATCACCATAATACCAGATATTTTATGCAATTCAGGTGGTGTCGTTGGCAGTTATTTTGAATGGCTCCAAAACCGAAACGGCGAGCTTTGGCAGTTGGATGAAGTTATGGTCAAGCTAGATAAAAAGATGAAAGAATCTTTCAATAAAGTTTATGACTATTCAATAAAAGAAGGTGTTGATATGCGTACAGCAGCATTTTGTATCGCTATTGAACGCATTGAAAAAGCATACATACAACGAGGGATTTTTCCATAAAAATTTAAAAGATTAAAGACATGAAGTACGGAAGTTTAGTATTAGAAAAGAAGGAGTATGTCTATTTAAAACGTATCCTCAACATTTCTGGTTATGCTGAAAACCAAGAAATTCAGAAGTGTTTAATGAATTTATCCGAAGAGCTAAAAACAGCACTTATAGTGAATGAAGAAGATATGCCCAAAGATGTGATACGGTTTAACTCAACAGTAACGGTAGCCTTTAATAATGGCATAGAAAAAACAGTGAAATTGGTCTTTCCAATAGATAAAGATGTTAAAAACAACAAAATTTCTGTACTAACACCAATGGGATCGGCTTTAATCGGTTACTCAGAGGGAGATTCCATTATATGGGATTTCCCGAATGGGATACAGCAAATTACCATTGCTAAGGTTCAACAACAAGAAACCTATAGTGGTATAGATATAATAATATAAAATTTAAACGTATGGAAACTCCAAATACAGACATATTTGATCACGATACCAGTATTGATGTAACCCACAAAATCAATACGATGGAATTGGATAACTGGATCAATCATTTAAAATACATTAAAAAGGAGCTCAATAACCTTATCGATATTTGTAATAAAGGTTTAAAAAATAATCTGGAAGAGCATGAAATCATAGAGCGATTTGAAAAGAAGCAAACTGAAAATGAAACCTTACTAAATGCCCTTTTAAAATATGCACACTCTCGAATGGATATTGCAGAATGCGAAGACACACAATGCGATATGACCTACATCACTGAACATGAAAGTTACCGAAGAAGCTATCTCTATCATTTAGATAAATACCGAAGGTTAAAAGATGCTTTTTTTGGTAAAGTACACGGTAAATTTTCACTTTCAAAAAAGGATTAACCGTAGCTCATTGCTGGTAAGTATAAACAACATTACATTAAAAAGGACTCTATAAAACGTCAACGCACAAATTCAGGCAACACGCAATATCATTTAGGATTTTAAATGACAGTACACTAAAACAAAGTGCCTTTATCGACCGCTTCGGTAATATACGGTTGATTGGTATCAATCCCTTTTTTGTACAGATCCCTACTTACCGGATGCGCTTTAAATGCCTTATTTGTAAAGCCAAAATCCATCAATTCTAATAGCGTTTGGGAGTTTAAACCCGCATCTAGCCAATCCTCAAAAAGGTCATCCGCTAAAACCAATGGCATGCGTTTCTTTTTATTATGCACTTCTGCAAAGAAAGGGTTTGCTTCCGTTGTCAATATAGTTGCGGTGTACAGTTCGGTATCTAGTTTGTTGTATAGACCAGCAAACATGAAGAGATCTCCTTTGGGATATGTTTTACTCGGTTGATAACAGAAATACGGCAGTGCAACACCGTTCTCGTGGTGCGGTTCATAAAAACCGTCGGCAAGGATCAAACAGCGTTTGTCATCTGCTGAGTTTTTAAACGTGGGCTTTTCAAAAATGGTTTCAGACCGTGCATTAAGTGTATTCGATTTTCTCCAAAAGGTTTCAGGGTCGTGTGCAGCCCAATCGGGAATCATTCCCCATGACGCAGCACATATATGCTCTGGGTCATCCATAGGTATGATATAGATAGTACCATGGGTAAAACCGTTCAAGTGATAGTAGGGTTTATATGCCGAGGGCACGGCGAAATTGATGCCGTAGCGGTTATTCAACTGTTCTTTTAGCTCGTCCTCTGACTTTGTCAATGCTTTTCCGTAACACATATCCAAATATAGTTAATTTTCAAATCGCGACGCATTGAGCATATATTTCAAAAGGTTTTCGGGCTTGTTCTCCATGGTTAGCCTATCTAATATCGATTGAAGGTTACTGATATCATGTTGATACATACGCTCTCCACGTCTACTATGATTGCTCTTTTGCAATTTATATAATAAATCAATTTTATTCTCCAATACAATAATATTTAGCAGCCGTTGGTAGTGGTCAACGTTGATGTTCGGAGTCCCTTGTTCTTTTAAAACCTTTGAAAAATACCTCGTGAATTTCATACTACAAAATTAACCATCATATGTAGTTTTCATTGCTAATTATTGTAGTAAACTAATCAACTAGACTAGATTTTACAAAAAGCAGGAAGTTGGGCGTCCGAGGGTTTCATTGGCCATCTAGAGCAAAGCCCTAAAACAATAACTACTTAGCGCTTTTTATTTCTTTTAATTTTAAAGACAACCCTATAATAGGGTAGTATTTGTTCAACCTCTTTATTTTCGGAGTAATAGGCTTCAAAATCTTCAGGGGCTACATAGCTATGTTTATTTTGATATTATAGTTGAGGCAAAGCGTCCTTCCCGATCCATCCAGCGTACTGGCCATCGAAAGATCAAAATTTTTAGAGCTCAATTTGATGTTATCTTTTTTAACTCCCCAACGACTCTGAGGCTTAACAGTGAATTCAAGCTTGGCTAAAGTAGTTTTATAGGCTTAATTTTCATTGCTACATTCCGAGATAATGGATTTCGTTCATTTTAACCTAAAGCAAATAGCTTACTCATTCTTTGTACGCTTCTTGTCTTTAGATACCATTTGCTCACGTTCCCAAAGCGTAGGGCTTCCAAAAAGGATCTGCCAAGTCATTTTAGGGCGCTTCCAAATATCCTTTAATAAATCACCCCAAGCGTGAAATACCAAATAAACAGGATTAAATGAATTTACTGGCTTTGTAATACCATATATGGCCTGTTCTTTTTCAGCTTTGAAGGTGCCAAACATACGATCCCATATAATTAAGGTAGAACCAAAATTTTTGTCAATATAATCTTCATTTGTGGCATGATGCACCCGATGATGCGATGGCGTTACAAAAACATACTCAATAGGTTGTGGTAGTTTACGTATATATTCCGTGTGGATCCAAAATTGGTAAAGAATCTCCAATTGGTGAACTATAATAAACACAACAGGATCAAAACTTAACATTATAACAGGCAAAAAGAATACAATCTTAAGATTTTGTACCCAAGACAACCGAAAAGAGGTTGAAAAATTATAATATTCCGAACTGTGATGCACCACATGCGTTGACCACCAAAATCGCTGGAAGTGAGAAATTCTATGCGACCAATACCTAACTAAGTCTAGGCATATAAAGCACAACAGATAGGACCACCAAGTATGCGGAATACGCCATGGTGTTAAATTATAGCATATTACTACAATATAAAATATACCAACTTTGGTTAAAGCATTAACAAACAGATTGCCAAAGCCTATAGTGGCAGAAGCCAAAAAATCCTTGCCATGATATAATTTTCTTTTTTGTTTTACGGACAGATAGTATTCAAGAGCGACGAGGGCGAACATAACGGGTGCCGCTATCCATATTATGGTATTGAAATCTAGTTCTAAGAGGGATTCTAAGGTGAGCTTTTTATTTTCGATAGGATTAATTTTGTGCTATGAGACCCAAGCAAGTAATCAACACCTGCTTTGATACTATAAATTATTAATTAACTAATTTGCAAGATAGCGTAAAAATAAGAAGCTTCAATTAAAGTCATGAAATAATCCCATTGGTTCTGAGTATGTTAAATTCACTATAGTCAAAGCCAAGGCATATTAAGACGTCCAACATTTTCAAATACTTAAAATGGCTGTCAATCAATCACGATAAAAGATGACCTAAAATTAAAATGCCTGAATTATTGTATCTTTAGTTGTATCAAATGAAAACTATGAGCAGAGGATTTGTAAAAGAAGACGATCAGGAAGAAACCCCAATTATACCACCAAGGGCAGCCTTGCCATCTACCACCATAAATTACGTGACCCCTAATGGCATACAGCAGTTAAAAGCTGAAAAAGAAGCCTTGGAGCAGGAGCGGAGCAGTTTAAAAACTACCGATGAGCAGCAACGACGAAGGGATTTGGCAGTTATAGACGGCAAAATGGGCTTATTGCTGGAGCGCATGGCCTCGGCAAGAATCATCAACCCGAAAGAACAACCCAAAAACGAAATAAGATTTGGTGCCCATGTAAAATTAAAGATGAACGGTATTCTGCAGCAATTTCAGATTGTGGGTGTGGATGAAGCCGATGTCACCCAACAAAAAATAGCCTTTGTAGCGCCTATTGCTATGGCAATCACTGGTAAAAAAGTGGGCGACACCGTTGATTTTAAACTGGGATCTGAAGTAAGAACGATTGAGATTTTGGAAATTAACTACAACTAAGGCTTCCGCATATAAAAATTACTATTAGCTGTAATCACACTTGGCGCAGTACTTCCGCCACCAGTTGGTAAATCAATCCAAGCATAGTTACCAGCGCCATCGATCTTAAGCACTTGCCCGTCAGCACCACCTGTTGGTAGTTCAATTTCATTGGTTACAGAACCATCTACTTCAGCGGTCAAATACCCATTGTCAGCAACAAATAAACACTCTTTCTACGAAACCGAGTTGACAAGATTTCTGAAGTCTTCAATATCAAAATAATAAACGAATGCCCAGTGCGTAGAGCAAAGCCCTAAAACCTAAAACTATTATGACTTAACCCTTTTTATTTCTTTTAATTACAAAGACTACCAGACCAATAACAATGATGATAACGATAGCAAAAACCCAATAAAATATGGTAGCTATACTTGAGACCAGGTCATCAGTGTCAGGGCCCAAAGTATTGTAAATGGGTTTATTGCTCGCTTCACTTTTAGGGATATAAATATAATAGGATAGTATGTTTTCAACCGCTTTATTTTTGGAGTAATAATCTTCAAAATCTTCAGGGGCTACAAAACTATTTTTATTTTGATATTCATAGTTGAGATAAAGCGTCCTTCCCGATCCATCCAATTTACTGGCCATCGAAAAATCAAAACTTTTAGAGTTCACTTTGATGTTATCTTTCTCAACACCCCAGCGATTCGGTAGCTTAACGGTAATATTATGTTTTTTGTGTGTGGGATAAAATAGCGCAAAAGGTGTTTTTCGAGTTTTCTCATTAGGGGAGAGAAAAACATCTAGAATACTGTATGGTGCAAAATTTACAGCTATATTTTTCTCATTGCCAACCAGTGGCTCCCATATATCATTGATTTTATAGAACTCTTCTACAATTATTTTATTATAAATACTATCATCATCAAATGTAGGATCTTCTATAACTTCTACACCATTATAAAGGTTGTCATAATAGCTTTTAAACTCGTCGCGGATGGTCGATAAACTGCTAGATTTATAACGTCTTCTCATAATATCAGCTTCAGCACCTTTATAGGACGTCATAACTCTTAACATTGCTGGACCGCCAACGGTTGGTAATTCGAATATATCAAAAACCTCTACTAAACTCTTGTCATTGTTTACAATTTGTTCCAATGTTGACACGCCGTCCTTAATCACTAAAACCTTCCCATAATCTGGAAATGACACTGAGCTATAGTTACCAAATTGATTACTAAAGGTCGGATCATAAAAGAAAGGCTCATTATCACTATCCACAACTTTTACAACCACGTGATCAAATACATTGGGAGATGGTAAAAACTGATGCAAGGATTCTCCCAAAAGTGAGTTAACGAGTACAGGGTAAGCCTCAATACCCATATGACGTAACATGGTCACCATGAGATAACTTTTGTCTTTGCAATCACCAAAGCGCTGCTCGAGTATCTTATTGGGCGAAAATGGTTTATAAGCGCCAATACCAGATTCTAAACCGAGATATCTAATTTCATTTTGAACAAATTTTAAGGTTGCCGTAATACGATCACCTTCATCTTCCCAATTCTTTTGGATCTGTTCTATTTTTGCTTTTAAGGCCGTTGATAATTGTAGATCAGTTTCATATATTCCCAATGCCCAATTAACTACGGCATTCCAATCCTTATAGTCCGAAACAAATAAGTGTTCATAAGGTAAATACCAACTAGGCATATTATCTTCAAAAAGGGGCTTTTCGGTTAAGGTAGATTCCCAATTGTATGTTTTGTAACCCTTGTAACTCCCAATCTTGGGGGCACTCTCGGAATTCAAAGTTTTATACTGTAATGGGTTCTCCGCAATAATATAGTAGTTGATTTTGCCTACAGGTTGAAAATCGTTTAGCGTGGTGGCACCCGAAAAATGGTTCCCAACAATAGGATTAAATCCCTTAATAGAATAGCTTATATCTAAAATATCACCATTGCGGATATCTGCTAAATTATTTACGGCATTGAGACTTCCATCGTAAATGTAACTTTCGGAATTAGACTCTTGCCGTATGGTCTGAAAATCATTAACATTAAGCTTGTTCATCTGCTTTCCGTTTCTAATCACAGTGACGTTATGTAATAACAATTGCTGATAGGTGGGATCATAATTAATGGAAATCATAGAGCCATCTTGCACACCAACATTATCCGTAATTTTTCTAACAATACGGATATAACGTTCTTCTTTAGGAATATGAATTTGCTCATCGCTTAATAAGGTGAGTAAGCCGAATGAAATTTCCTTTAAATCGATATCTGGATTTTGCTCATAACTCTGATTGACCACCCAATTTGGGGTGTTACCGACTTTAATCTGGGCATAACAAGTACTAAGACTACATAAAATAAATAGGACTAAGGCAAATTGTTGGATGGTTTTTGTAAACATAGCAATAGATTGGAAAACAAATAAACTAAAAATATAATGGACACCTATCAAAATGCATAAATAATTCAAATTCAGTTTCAAACTTACTTTTAACGCGTACATCATAATAACCTCAAATTATTTCTGATTCTAAATAATTATCTTCTCATAATACTTTGTAAATTTAACGCCGCTTTTATTAATAATAAACCTAAGAGACTATAGTTAAATCGACTTTACCAGTTATGGAGACCAACAAAAACAAAGACAAGACTAATAAGGATAGAATTATAGAAAGACAGTTACGTTTTCAAGATTTATTAATTAGCATTTCTACAACCTATATAAATGCCGATCTATCGGATATAGATAAACTTATTCAAGAGTCTTTAAAGCAAATGGGAGAGTTTGTAGAGGCAGACAGAAGTTATATTTTTTCTTATGATTTGGTAAACAACACCACATCCAATACGTATGAGTGGTGCGCCGAAGGTATAGCGCCAGAAATAAATAATTTACAAAATGTCCCCATTGAATATATACCACAATGGGTAGAGGCACACAAAAAAGGCGACGTATTTTTTATTGAAGATGTGAGCCTTCTTCCTCATGATGGAGAAAATGGCTTGCGTGCAGTTTTAGAGCCTCAAGGCATTAAAAGCTTAATTGCCATTCCAAAAATTAAAAATAATGAGTTAATTGGGTTTGTAGGCTTTGATGCTGTTAAAAAAATTAATAAATATGCCGAAAACGAAAAGGAAATTCTTTTTGTGTATGCCAATATGTTGGTTAACGTTATTCAAAGAAAGGAAAATGAAGAACGTATAAGTGCACAAGATAAGAAGCGAGAAAAACTACTGATAGATTTATCACGTCAAAATGAGCAATTAAACGAGTATGCACATGTGGTATCTCACGATTTAAAAGCACCGCTAATAAACATTCATACCTTGATTACGTGGTTTATCAATGATCACAAGGACAGTAGCGATGAAATGGATATACAACCATTACATCTTGCGTTATTCAATGTAGAGAAAATGGATAATTTAATAAAAGGTGTTTTAGACTATTCTACGGTTGATAGGCTAGAGTCAGAAAATCATGAGATCGACTTTAACCTTATGTTAGCTGAAGTGATACAGACTTTGTTAGTTCCAAAATACATAACCATTACTATTCAAGATAACTTGCCAAGTTTATACGGTAATGCTTGGAGGTTTAAGCAGATATTTCAAAACTTAATACAAAATGCCATAAAGTATTCCCATAAAGATAAAGGCCTAATCGAAATTGGTTGTACAGAGAAAACGGACGCTTTTGAATTTTTTGTAAAAGACAACGGAATTGGTATTAAATCGGATTATTTCGATAAAATATTTAAAGTGTTTACCAAACTCGAAAGTACTAGCGCCTCTTCAGGTATTGGACTTTCTATTGTTAAAAGAATCGTTAACTATTATAATGGTTCTATTTGGTTAGAGAGCCAGGAGGGCTTAGGGACGACGTTCTATTTTACGCTTTTAAAAAGTAAAACATTAGCTCTTTAACCATTCATCAACCCGATACAACTATTAAAAGTGTCCTATAATCTACCGGTAGGTAGGTGTAAAAGCACAGCTAATGGAATAGGAGTCTATCACATTTCTAACATTTAAAAATTAGCAGAGGTGTTTTCCTTGTATTTTTAAAACAAGCAACAGAAAAATAGTCTAATCGTCCAAGTTCAATAATCCCATATCTCAAAAAGACTATGTATCTTTACTATAATTAATGCAAATGTTAATGAAGTACATCTTTATAATTTTACTAACCCTTAGTTACCATTCTAAAACGATGAGTCAAGACCATAAGATACAAGTGCAATGCGATTCCATAACTGGGCTTTGCGAAATACCCGATTTTGAAGACAACAACAAAACCATAGCATGGAACGACGATGAGGAACTCTTCTATATTGGTGATCCAATGTGCAGCTGGTGTTGGGGAATTTCGCCACAGATAAACGCTTTACAACGCTACGCCACGCAAAAGCACATACCCTTCAATCTCATTATGGGCGGCTTAAGACCTGGTGGAGGGGAAGCATGGGATAGCTCCTTTAAGCGTTTTCTAGAACACCACTGGCAGCAAGTGCACGAAAAATCTGGGCAACCTTTTAGTTATGAGCTATTCGAAAAAGACGAATTCAATTACGATACCGAACCCGCCTGCAGAGCCGTAATCACCGCAAGAACCCTAGCACCCGAAAAAACCTTGGCGTTCTATGAACTGGTACAACATTATTTCTACACCAAATCCAAAGATCCTAAGCAAGTGGATTTCTATCAAGTGATTTGCGAAACCCTCGATATCGATTTTGAGAACTTTAGCGATAAATTTACCTCTGAGAGCATGAAGCTGGCTACCCAAGCCGATTTTACAAAAAGCAGGCAATTGGGCGTTCGTGGATTTCCATCGGTTATCTATAGACACAAGGACAAATTGTATAACATCGCTAGTGGCTATACGGAATTTGAAGATCTTAAAGCCGCGATTTTAAAATTGAAAGCCAAAAACGAAGATTAATCAATGCTTGCAATTGTCCTATAACCAGCCTGTCGCTAGCACTCAGCATGGTCGAAGTATAGCAATAGGATTATGCACGGCATTAAATAGCCAATTAAACGATGCTTATTTTCCACGTATACAAGCCATAAAAAGACAACTAAAAACCAAATAGGGCAGTTTAAATTGACTAATTTCGCACATTTATTTTCGGAACTTTTTGCCATAGGCATCTAGCACCTTTCTAACAGAATTTTACATGTTCAAATATAGACGCACTAAATTAGGACTCAGATGGCTATTGGTTGTCACCATTTGTTTGTCATCTACAGTGGTACAGGCCCAAACCATTGATAAACTCAAGGAGATTTTCACCTTTTATCCCAATAAAAAGAAGGCCGCACGCGATTCCACACTATATGTACAGAAGTTTATAGCGGCACCAGTGTTCACCTATAAGCCAGAAACTAATTTTGCCTTTGGTACGGGCGCAAAATACCTGTTTAAATTTGATGGCAGTGGCGACGAAACACGAGTCTCTAACATGCCCATGACCTTGCAATACACGCTTAACAGTCAATTTTTTTTGTATTCAGGATTCGAAGTCTTTACAAATCAAGAAAAATGGGTGATAGAAGGGAATTTGTTATTTCAAAATTACCCACGCTTGTACTATGGCATAGGTGCAGAAACACCAATTAGGAACGAAGAGCAATACGATTACTATCAGTTTCTTTTAGAACCCATTTTTCTAAAACGCATGTTCTTTAGGTATCTATTTGTCGGTGCAGGCTTTAGATACAACCACATTTTTAAAACCGAATTCGAACCCGATGGCCTCATCGCCCAAAATCAACCCAATGGATTTGATGGCTCTACATCAGTAGGCGCAGAGGTGGCTATGCTTTACGATAGCAGAAGCAATATTTTAAATGCGGAAGATGGTTGGTATTTTGAATTAACCCACGGCAAATACGATAAGGTATTGGGCGGTACGGATATCTTCAATCTCACACGTTTCGATTTAAGACGCTATATAAGTGTTTCAAAAAAGAACAAAGATATTTTAGCCTTTCAAGTGCTTGGGCAATTTTCACGTGGTGACTTGCCCTTTTCAGAATATTCGTTTTTTGGCGGCAAGGATATTATGCGAGGCTATCAAGAAGGACGCTACGTAGATCGCGATCTTTTGGCAACTCAGGTAGAATACCGCAAGAAATTTGAAAACTCAAGATGGGGTTTGGTCGCCTTTGCCGGCACTGGAGATGTCTATCACAATGTGAATGAATTCCAATTCAAGAACCTAAAACCAAATGTGGGCGCTGGTGCACGATTCACTATTGACAAAGCCGAAAACCTGAACCTTCGTTTCGATGTTGGTTTCGGTGAATCTGGTAAAAGTGGGTTTTATTTTGGTATTGCTGAAGCGTTTTAATTTTTTTCTTTAATGAAAGTATCCTGTAGATGCTTTTAATTGGATACAGGACAGAGCGTTAAAAATTAGTCCTGTGGACTAATTTAGTGAATGGGCCAGCTGGCGCGAAGGCAAATAATGACATTAGTCTTTTTCAAACCCACAATTAGCTTGTACATAATCTATAACGTTATATAACAGCGTAACTGTCATAGAACTCAGATGATGTCAAATACCGCTAAAAAGCGCTATTACGTTAATTGTTGTGAATTGTCCTATATTGTACTTGCGTGCAGCCTGTGCTGAGCGCAGCCGAAGCATAAACATGGGCTTTATTCACAAGGTTTTTATTTTAAGTTAATGAGTTCATGAATCTTGAATGAGATATTTGACTTCGCAAGCTTCGTCGAATCTCATTCTTCGATTTGAGTTAAAAGCGCATGTTAGTAATCTTATTGTAGAAAAATTTAATCTATAATTTTCTTTACTCAGTTAATGGAACACTCTTTTTAAGAAAGGGCAGAGGAGTGGCGAAAATGTGTGTGGAATGGTTTTAAATAAATTAGTATTCAAATGTTTACGGTTTTCCCTCAAATTAATTCTTACATTTTTTATATATTTAAACTCTCCCTTAATTAATATTAATACGAGCATATTTCTTGAAGTAAATTCAAGAGCAATTTTGCTTTGTAATTATAACTATAATTACGAAGTGCAATTTTATATATATGAAAATAAAGAAGATTAAAATTGAAAACTATAGACTTTTAAAACAATTCTCAATTGATTTAGAAGAAATAATGTCTTTAGTAATTGGCAAAAACAATACAGGAAAGACTTCACTATTGGCAGTAATAAACAGTTTTTTGAATGGTTCAGATAAAAGTAGATTTTCATTTGATGATTTCAATATCGATTTCAAAAATGACTTAAAAGCATTAATTGAAGAAGATATACCACTCGAAGAAGAATATGCACCTGTAGGCATTAAACTTAAGCTATTTATAGAGTATAATGAACATGATAACCTAGCTAACCTTAGTAGAGTCATGATGGACTTAGATCCTGAAAACAAGTTTATTGTTATAGGTTATGAATATCATTTAACATATGATGCATTGGATAGAATTAAACAAAAGTATGTTGAATTTCAAGCAAAGGAGGCTGCGAAATTAGTTGAAGATGAAAACTATAGACAGAGAGATATATTTTATTTTTTGAAATTGTACCAAGGGAAATTCTTTAAATCTAGTCGAAAATCTATAGAGTATAATAAAATTGATGAAATTGAAAATGAGGATAATTTCATTGATTTAGATTTAGAAAAAATATCTACCAAAGATATTATAAGCTTTAAATATATAAGTGCTAAAAGAAGTGTCACGAACAAAGAAAATGATAAAACTCTATCAGGTCAAACATCAGAGATATATAATGAAACTGAGAAAACAGATGAACAAAATGAAAAAATAGAGCAATTTAAAGAAGAATTAATATCAACAGATTATACTTTATCTGGAATTTATGAATCTCTATTTGAAGATGTTGTTGAAAAAGTCCGATTATTTGGAGGAATAAAGAGCGATGATTCTACAATTAAAATTGAATCTTCATTACAGCACAGAGAATTGCTATCAGGAAACACAACAGTTATGTACAAACATAATGATACGACTTTACCTGAATATAACAATGGTCTAGGGTATATGAACTTGATAAGTATGATATTTCAGATAGAAATATTAATACAAGAATTTAAAAAAAGTAAAGATGAAAAGCCTGCTGACATAAATTTGTTATTTATAGAAGAACCTGAAGCGCATACACATCCTCAAATGCAATATGTTTTTATTAAAAACATTAAGTCTTTACTTGACCAAGGAATTGTTCGAGAAGATGGTGATAATAGGAAATTGCAAACAGTAATAACAACTCACTCCTCACACATAGTTTCTGAAAGCAATTTTGATGATGTAAAGTATCTTAAAAAAGAAGGTGAAAACACTGTAAATGCGAAAAACCTTCTTGATCTTAAAAAACAGTATGAAGATGATTTAACTCAATATCAGTTTTTAAAACAGTATTTGACTATTAGTAGAGCCGAAATATTCTTTGCTGACAAAGCTATTTTAATTGAAGGAGATACTGAAAGAATTTTGATACCAACTTTAATGAAGAAATTAGATAAAGAAGAGAAAAGGCGTTATGATGCTTTGGCTGAAAAAGACACAAAACTGCCCTTGTGTTCTCAAAATATATCTATAATTGAGGTTGGAGCATATTCACAAATTTTTGAAAAATTCATTGAGTTTGTTGGAATTAAATCTTTAATAATAACAGATTTGGATGCAGTAGGAGATGATTCAAAAAAATGTAGAGTTGCTGATGGGACGAACTATTCTAACGATGCTCTAAGGTTGTTTTTTAATAACGCCACTCTAAATGAGTTGAAAGCCTTTACAATTGAAAATAAAAAAATCGTCAAAAATGAAGGCGTTTGGCAAGCTGATGATAACGGTAACCTTTGTGTTGTATATCAAACCGAAGAAAGTGGTACAACTGCTCGAAGTTTTGAAGATGCATTTATTCAAATTAACAGAGAATTTATCAATGATAAAAAAGACGATTTTAGAGGATTAAAGAATAGAGATCTTTTTGATGTTGCTGCCAATGATTCGTATAAATTAGCCGAAAAATGTGTTAGAAAAAAAACACACTTCGCACTAGATATATTATTCCATACAAATGAAGAATATACCAATTGGGAAATTCCTTTATATATCAAAGAAGGATTATTATGGCTGAAATAGTAGGAAGTGATATGGAAGAACTAGACGAATTTGAACAAATAATATACCATATTAACAGTGGTAATAATTTCTTGTTAAGTGGTGGAGCAGGTAGTGGAAAAACATATACTCTAGTACAAGTTATTAAAAAATGTATCGAGGATTACCCTACTTCAAAGGTTGCTTGTATGACATATACTAATGCAGCAGTTAAAGAAATTGAAGAAAGAGTAAATCATAAAAATTTAAACGTAACTACAATACATGACTTCTTGTGGGATAATATTAAACACTTTCAGAAAGAGTTAAAACAAAGCCTTGTTTCGTTGGCAAATGACGAATTAATTACTAGAATTAAAATTTCAACTGTTGACCTAGTACCAAACGATTTTTTCGATGAATTAGAAAAAGGAATTCAATATAAAGAGTATTTGCGTCTACAAGATGGTATAATCTCTCACGATGAATTGTTAATATTAGCAAATCACTTATTTCTAACATATCCTAAACTAAGTGATATACTTAAAGATAGATTTAAGTTCATTTTTGTAGATGAATATCAAGATACTAGCAAATTAGTAATAGAGATTTTTTTAGAGCATTTTAAACTAAGTGATAAAAAAAATATTATTGGCTTTTTTGGAGATGCTATGCAATGTATTTATGATAATACTGTTGGCAATTTAGATGCTTATAAAGGCGAAGAAAATGACGAAGTTCGAGAAGTAAAGAAGCAACAAAATAGGAGAAATCCAAAATTAGTTATCGATTTGGCCAATAGACTTAGAACAGATGGTTTGGTACAAACTGAATCAGATGATGAAAATGCTCCTAATATGGATGAAGGAGGTGTCTTAAAGACTGGAAATATTCAATTTTTGTACTCTGACATTAACAACATTCAAGAAATAAAAGAATATCTCGGTTGGGATTTTAGTGATTCAAAAAACACAAAAGAGCTTAATTTAACTCACAATTTAATTGCTGATAAAGCTGGAATTAGAAACCTCATGAATATTTATAATAGTGATGGTGTGTTGAAATATAAAAATCGAGTTCGCAAATACATAAAAGATAACGGAATTGATGAAGATTTCTCTGAAATGACTTTTGGGGAAGTCTTAGACTTTTTAGTAGGTGTAAACCCAACGAATACTATGCAACAATTTATCGATGATAACCCAGAATTATATGATTTCGCTAGGAATCAAAATTGGAATGTTCTTTCAAAGATATATGTGGATAAAGACCAATTACTTGATGATAAAAAACAAAGTGAAGATGATGAAAACAAAAAAGGTTCAAAAAGAGATGCTCTAATTAGGCATTTATTTAAAATAGAGACTAACATTTTTCTTTATTCTAACAAACGTTACAATGAATTTTTAAGGGCAACAGATTATAGGTTTAACATACGAAATATAGAAGACAAAAGAGTTTTAAAAGCGAGTATAGAATCATTGATTGATGTTGGTGAAAAAACTATTGAACATGTAATTATAGAAGCAAATGAAAATGGTATTTGTCTAATTGATGATAAATTGGAGGGTTTTAAAACTAATAAAGAATATATATTTAATAGAGTTAAGAATGTAAAATATAAAGAATTCCAAAAATTATATAATTACTTAGAAGGTTTTACACCTTTTTCAACTCAACATAAAACTAAAGGTGCTGAATTTGATAATGTATTAGTAATTCTAGATAATGGAGGATGGAATAATTATAATTTTAAAAACCTCTTCTTAGTTGCAGGTACTGAATCTGTTCTAGAAAGAACTCAAAAACTATTCTATGTTTGTTGTACAAGATCTAAAGAAAAACTAGCTATCTATTTCAATTCTCCCTCTAATAATGTTATTGCTAAAGCTAAAGAATGGTTCGGAGAAGCTAATGTAATAAAGGTTTAGAGATATAATTATAAGTTTTATTCATGACAATTGTCCTTGGCCAAATAGAATCTTTAGTAAGGATTAGAGAAACCTTAGATGAAAAAGGCATCACTAGATTTAATTCTATTGGTGAGATCAAAACATTCATTAATAATTATAACAACGAAATAGAGGAAGCGCTCTTTAAAATCCAAAATGACGTTGATCTCGAAATAGATGACTTATTAGCTGAGCAGCATACATTGCAAAAAGAATATGACACCATACAATCCAATGCAACAACTAAGTGGGAAGCTAGAATCAGCAAACTAAATACCAGATGTAATTCCTTAGCAACAAAGCCAACCAAAAATGCATATATAGAAACTGCGATCTGGTATCAATTGCAGTTCTTTAAATTAATAAAGTTTCTATTAGAGAAAAATTTCAATAGACTCGTTAGTTGGCAGACTCATAAAAAAGGAAGTATTCTTAAAACAAAAATAAATGAGATAAAGGCAAAAATGCCAAATAGACAAGCAACCATTTCAAATCGCTATACCAAAAAACTTAACGAACTTGAACATATGAAGGAAGTCGCTTATTCATTAAACGACTTAATCGCAGGAGCAATCGGTGAAAGTTTAGTAGAAAAAGAGCTTAAAAAATTACCGGATACGTATGTCCTATTCAATGACTTTTCGGTCAAATTCAATGAACCCATTTACAATAAACGTGAGAATGACCGTATTTACAGTATTCAAATCGATCATCTTTTAGTAAGCAGAGCGGGTATTTTTATTATAGAAACAAAGAACTGGAGTAAAGCATCCATTGAAAGGTATGATATGAGATCACCAGTGAGTCAAATAAAGAGGGCAAGTTTTGCACTTTTTGTGATTCTAAATAGCAACAATTCCGCAAAGAGCAGATTTCTGAACAAACATCATTGGGGAGATAGAAAATTAAAAATAAGAAATCTTATTGTGATGATTAATCATAAACCAAAGGAAGAGTTCAAATTTGTAACTGTTAAAGCTTTAAATGAGTTAAACGATTTCATCAACTATTTTGAGCCTATATATACGGATTCAGAAGTCACAAATATTGCTCATCGTTTAAACAACATTAAAAATCATGGACCAGAATAAGCGTTATAAATGTAACGAGCAATACCTTGGGTTACAACTTTTTTCACTAAATTACAAGCCATAATCATCTCAAAACCAGATTACAATCCAATGCAACAACTCAGTGGGAAGGTAGAATCAGCAGCTAAATACCAAATGTAATTCCTTAGCAACAAAGCCAACCAAAAATGCATATATAGAATCCGTGTATGTTTTATTATACTAAATTTATATTTTACAAAATAAATGTATATATACTTATACTTTTTATTTAATTATTGATTAAATGTATATTTATTTATACTATTTTGGTATATTTAAGTATATTTGTATATATATTTATACATATGGATAATCAGATAACAATTACAACAGTCATAAATAAAATAGGACGATTAGTAGAATCGTATAGAGACAAAGAAGATTTAACTCAAGCAGAGTTAGGTAAAAGAATTAATGTTTCGCGTTTGACGATAATTAATATAGAGAAAGGCAAAGGCTCTAATACCCTAAATATTTTGAAAATTTTAAAATACTTTGATTTATTACATGACCTAGACGTAAGTTTTAATCTAATGCTAGAAAAAGCCAATGAAGATGATGGTTTAAGTGACATAAACTTATATGAATAATAGATTAGATAAGATAAAAGTCAGAATTTTTGGGGAAGAGATAGGCATTTTAGCCTATGATTCTATTAAAGCAGAAAGCTATTTTCAGCATAGTGAAGTCTTTCTGCAGCGTAAACAGTATACCAATATTTTTCCGTTCATTATTAAACGTGTTTCCCAGACTCAAATATTTAAAAACTATAAAGCACACGAATTTAGAGGATTACCTCCAGTGATAGCTGATTCACTTCCAGACGATTTTGGAAATCAAGTCTTTAACCAATGGATAAAATCAAAAGATATTGATAAGCATAAGTTGTCTCCAATCTTCCAATTGGCATATCTATCAAATAGGGGAATGGGTTCATTAGAATATTTTCCCGGAAAGTCATTGCCAAAAGCAGGAAAAATAAATTTGGACGCCATTACTGGTATATTAAGAAAAGTAATAGATGTGAAGAAAAACCATAAAGAATTAGAGCTATCTGATTTAGCACTGCTAAACATCTTTAAACTTGGATCATCTCCAGGTGGCGCTCGCCCAAAAATTATTGTGTCTGAGCATAAAAAGAGTAAAGAATTGATTCCTGGAGATGTGGAATATAGCAATGATTATAATCATTATTTAGTCAAACTGAATATGGATACTGATGATGGGTATTCAAGAGAATTGGTTGAGTTTGGGTATTATAAGCTCGCTTTATTAGCTGGTTTGGATATGATGCATTGTAAAATGATAGATAACAAACATTTCGCGACCACAAGGTACGATCGCATAAATGGAGAAAAAATACATGTTTTGACCGCTACAGGTATCAGTGGTTATAATTTTCGAGATCCTTCAGTTTCTACTTATGAAAATGTATTTGCAATTGCAAATAACTTAAATCTACCATCAGGAGACATCGATGCATTATTTAGAAGAATGGTATTTAATTATGTATTCAATAATGTGGATGATCATCTTAAAAATCATTCTTTTCTTTATGAAAAAGAAAATGATCGCTGGAGAATTTCACCTTCATATGATATTAACTATTCTCTAAACGCACTGAGGAAATGGCCAAATGCGCCACATATGCTAAGTTTAAATAGTAAGAATACTCAAATTAAAGTATCAGATTTGCTAACCATTGCTGAAAAGTATTCCGTAAAAAGTCCTAAAAAAATAATACTCGAAGTTTGTAAAGTTATCTATGAGTGGGAAAATATTGCGGAAGAATTGAATATTCCTGAAAGGGTATACTTATCAATAAAGGACGATTTTACCGATTATTCTAATAGCATTTAAATTCTCAAATTAAATTCTCAAAATACTATTGTACATACTGTTTTGATATACCAAATTTATATTAGAATATATGTCCTATAAGAATTCTATTCAGGATGAAGTTTACTTTTAGTATTTCAATCCACAATTAGCTTGTACATAATCATTGACGTTATTTTATGATAAAGTATTGATTGCTGTAGCTTTATTATTTATAGGTCTTTATTGTATTCATATTTAATCATCCTCAGGATAATTAAATATGAATAGTATGTCAAATATCGCCCAAAAGCGCTATTACACTAATTGTTCCATAATGTCCTATAAGAATTCTATTCAGGATAAAGTTTACTTTTAGTATTCAATCCCACAATTAGCTTGTACATAATCAATGACGTTATGTTTTGATATAAGAAGTTTATAATAAAGTCTATTTATTCTAGGTCTTTATTGTATTCATATTTAATCATCCTCAGGATAATTAAATATGAATAGTATGTCAAATATCGCCCAAAAGCGCTATTCCGCTAATTGTTCTATATTGTCCTATAATTTATATTATGTAAAATAGAATATTAAAGAATCCCACCTTCCATTTCAAACTAATTAATAACACGATGTTCAAACAAACCTAAAACAAGTGAGCATTCAGTTTATATAGCAACCAATCTATTTCAGCAATATATAAGCAAAACACAATGCTAAGCAAAGAAATAAGTCAAACTTCAACACCCAAATTCCGACACCGTCGGAACCAACGATTTTCAGAAATAATGAGCAATGAATAGTATTAATTTACTAAATCTAGGAATGGATAAGTAATCCAATTAAGAACTCTAAATACTAATCTATCAGCGAATGGTGCTTTGCAATTTCCTAACAAATCGTTATGATCTTTTGGTTCGTTTTGTATCAAGACAAAATGAACGTAAAATAGAAACTCAACCGCGTTAAGAAATCAAATCATTCTCCACATACTTATCAGCATATTTCTTAGTAAAATGCGCCCCAAACAATAAAATCAAACTCGAATAAGATACCCAAAGCATAATCAATATAATAGAACCTGCCGCACCATAAGTCGAGCCAGGTTCCATAGTATTGAAATACCAAGCCAACAAATATTTTCCAATCAAGAACATAATGGTCGTCAACGCTGCACCAATCCGTACCGATTTCCATGTTATTTTAGCAGAAGGCAAAAATTTAAACATCGTAGCAAACAGCACATAGATAAACGTTATAGAGACTAAAAAATCCACCACAAATATATAATCGAACAGATCATCGGGTAAAAAACGATTCAATTGTTTACTAAATGTGCTAAGCAATGAGGTCAATACAAAACTGGTCAACAATAAAAAACCAAGAATTAATATAAACCCAAAGCTTTTTACACGACTCATTAAGGTAGCCACAAGATCATTTTTATAAGGCGGCTCCATATTCCAAATATCATCCAATGCGGATTGCAATTGAAAAAACACACCTGTGGACCCATACAATAAGGTACCAATACCTATAATGGTAGCAAATACTGAAGTCTGTTCACCACTTTGATTTTCAATCATATTCCTGATGGCATCAGCCGCATCTGGACCAATAGCATTAGAAATTTCGGCCAACAACTCCCCTTGTACAATGTCCTCACCCCAAACACTACCCACTACCTTTAAGATAATGATAATGAGTGCAGGCAACGATAAAATGGCATAATACGCCACAATAGCACTGCGTTGAAAAGGTTGGCCATTAAACCATGATTTAGCCGAGGCGACTAATAATTTAGGTAAATGCTTAATTTTAAAGGTCACGCGTTATCATATAGGTTACAAACAGTTTTTGGTTTTCTAGTAATCAGTATACCCTTCAGGTCCTGGTGTATAAAATAAGTCTGGATTAGGCTCAGTTAAAGCTTTACCATCTTTTAATTTTTCCACCAAATCAGGATTACTCACATAAGGTCTGCCAATATACGCTAAATCGCAACTATTTTCCAAGACCTGTTTTACATCTTCCTTAGAATCCACATCGCCACCACTAATAACTGGGCCTTCAAAATTCAATTTAATGGTTTTCTTGATATCCGTTTTAAAATCTGGCGCACCCATAGTTCCGGTATGATCTACAATATGAATATAAGCTAAACCTATGGTTCGCAATTCACTTGCCAAATAAGAATAAAGTTCTACAAGATCATCATAATTATGCTCAACATCATTCATCGCGCCATAAGGTGAAAATCGAATACCCAACTTGTTTCCACCAATAGCACTCGCTACTTTTTTGGCCGTTTCAATAACAAAGCGTGCTCTATTTTTAAAATCGCCACCATAAATATCTGACCTCAAATTAGACTTAGGATTCAAAAATTGATCCATAAGATAACCGTTGGCAGAATGCAATTCCACACCATCCACGCCAGCACGTTCTATCAACATCATAGCGCTATCCACATATTCCTGCTGGGCATGTTCAATATCTGAAATGGCCATTGCTCTAGGTGTCACATGTGGTACTTCCCCTTTTTCATCGGTAAACATCAATCCATCTGCCAATACCGCACTTGGCGCTAGCACTTCTCCTCCACTCGGCACATTCTCTGCTGCACAGATGCGTCCGCAATGCATTAATTGTACAAAGAATTTTCCGCCCTTTTCGTGTATGGTTTTGGCGATTTCCTTCCAACCGTCTATTTGCTCAGGACTGTAGGCGCCCGGAATTCTGGGATAGCCAATACCATTAACGGATGGTGAGGTACCTTCAGAGATAATTAAACCTGCCGAAGCACGCTGACCATAATATTTAGCCATAAGGTCATTAGGTACATTGTCAATGGCTCGCGAGCGCGTCATTGGCGCCATTACTATTTTATTTTTTAATTCGATATCTCCTAATTTAAAGGGTTTGAAAATATCGGTGTCAGTTTTAAATATACTTTCCATAGTTAATTGTTATAATATGATTTGTAATATGATTTTTAAAATTTCGATTGTAAAGTTTAAGCCTCTCCTCTAGCGGGATAATCTTCTTTCTTCACGAATTTTATAGCCTTTATAAGAGCATCAAATTCAGGACGTGCAAAAGGCATGCTCTGAATGGAAGCCGCATATAATTCTTGATCAGGACGAATTAAGAACAAGCCTGGCTCAATAAACGTTTCTGGTTCGTCTTTAATTCCTTTAGAGATAAATAAGCCCCATGCTCTCGCGTCTTCAATAGGAAATTCAAAGCCGATAGGTACATCGCCTATAGCCCATTCGTCATAAGTTTTCTTCGCTGTCTTTTCGGTATCACTACTTATAGCAATGACGTTGACGCCTAAATCATTGAATTCCGATAATTTGGTCTGTAAGGCTTCTAAGTATTTTTTACATACCGGACAATGAATTCCTCTATAAACAATGAGCAACGTAA
Source organism: Winogradskyella forsetii (assembly GCF_013394595.1). Taxonomy (GTDB): domain Bacteria; phylum Bacteroidota; class Bacteroidia; order Flavobacteriales; family Flavobacteriaceae; genus Winogradskyella; species Winogradskyella forsetii. The sequence continues at coordinate 1,973,038 of NZ_CP053348.1, read as the reverse complement.
AGGTTTTAGGATCCTGTTTACTTAAAGTCCATTCGGTATCGTTGACTAAATTAATAGTTAAATCTGGTGTTTTCTCTCTTGGTTTTAACATATTTTCTTTCTAATTAAATTTTTTTTGGTTGAAACAATCTAATCAATAGGAGATCTAGTGCTTAGCCCGTTTACGAATTATTTTAATGCTTATCAACGCATCAATACGTTCTAGTCGTAATTGTTTAAGAAGGAATCGTAAATCCGTTAATAATTAATACGTTAGCGTTAACCATATTGTATAATTCATGGCATCTTTAATTAGATATTAATAAAACAAAAAACTATGAATTTAGATAATAGAACAATTATAATCACAGGAGCCTCAAGCGGAATTGGCGAAGCAACCGCTAAGAAATTAGCTAATGATGGCGCTAACGTTGTATTAATGGCAAGACGTGAAGACAAATTAAATAGCATTAAGGATGCTATTGAAAGTAATGGTGGAAAAGCATTAGTAGCGTCAGGAGATGTGACCAAAAAAGAAGATTTTGAACATGTAGTAGCCAAGTCTGTAGAAACTTATGGTAAGGTAGATGGATTAATAAATAATGCAGGCCTGATGCCATTATCATACGTCAAGAAATTAAAAACAGATGAATGGGAAAAAATGGTAGATGTCAATATCAAAGGTGTTTTAAATGGTGTGGCTGCAGTGTTACCTAAAATGATTGACAATAAAGGTGGTGACATCATCAATATTTCATCCATGGCAGCACACCGTTATTTTCCAGGTGGCGCCGTGTACTGTGCTACAAAATCTGCAGTTAAAATGTTTTCGGAAGGCTTGCGACAGGAATTAGCACCAAAATACGGAATTAATGTTACATCTATTGAACCTGGTGCTGTAGCAACAGAATTAACGGATACAATTACAGATGAAGATATCAAGGAAAACATGAAGGACATGATGAGCATGACCACCTTGGAGGCCGAAGATATCGCCAACGCGATTCACTATGCGTTATCACAACCCGAACGTGTGAATATCAATGATGTTTACATTGTGCCTAGTGAACAGAAATAAAAATTGAACAGAAATAAAATATAACAAAAACTTAAAAACAAAATATGGAAACGACATTAGAAAAAGAAATGGTTACAACTATAAATCCAACCAACGGAAATGAATTGAAGTCTTATGAGTATATGACTGATGACCAAGTTAAAGCCACCATCAAAAAATCGCATGAAGCCTTTTTGGAATGGAAAACAAAGTCTTATGAAGAGCGTGGCAAAATCATTAAAGCTATTGGTAAAGAACTTCAAAACCGTAAATCTGAATTGGCAAAAGTCATGACGGATGAAATGGGTAAACTATTAAAGCAGAGTGAACAAGAAGTTGATTTATGTGCAGGAATTTGCGAATATTCAGCAAATAACGCTGCAGAGGTTCTAAAAAATGAAGAACGGGAATTGCAAGATGGCGGAAAAGGAATTATTACCTACTCACCTATTGGTGTTATATATGGTATCCAACCTTGGAATTATCCAGCGTATCAAGTGATCCGATACAGTATTTCAAATCTCATGACAGGAAACAGCATCCTATTAAAGCATGCGGCCAATGTAACAGGAACCGCAAAGTTATTGGAATCTATTTATAAATCGGCAGGCTTACCAGACGGCTTATTTAGTGTACTCGTTATTGATCACGATCAATCCGATGATATCATAAATAATGATTTGGTTAGAGGAATCACTTTAACTGGAAGTCCGGATGCAGGAAGAACCATAGGAGAAAAAGCTGGGAAAGCTCTAAAAAAATCGGTGCTTGAATTAGGAAGTAATGATGCCTATATTGTACTTGATGATGCTGATTTAGACCTTGCCGTTAAAACCTGTGTTCAAGGGCGAATCTATAACAATGGAGAAACCTGTATCGCAGCAAAACGATTTATAGTCGTTGAAGCTATCTACGATGAATTCAGGGATGCGTTTGTAAAAGCAATGAAAGATTTAAAGGTTGGAGATCCAACAGAAGATGCAACAGATATGGGACCTATGGCACGTAAGGATTTGCGTGAAAAACTACACAAACAAGTAGAAAAGAGTGTCTCAAACGGTGCCAAAGTACTCTGCGGTGGAGAGATGCCTGATGGAGAGGGCTACTATTATCCGGCAACTGTACTGGAGTCGGTTAGTTCTGGTCAGCCAGCTTACGATGATGAGCTTTTTGGACCTGTGGCTGCATTGATCAAAGCGAAAGATGAAGATGAAGCCATGCGCATTGCTAACGATAGTAGATTTGGACTAGGAGGCGGTATCTTCTCAACTGATATAGAGCGCGCTACAAAATTGGCCGAAAATCACTTTGACACAGGAATGGTATTTATCAATAAATTTGGATTAGCAGATCCAAATATGCCATTTGGAGGCGTTAAAAATTCAGGCTTTGGAAGAGAACATGGTGGATTTGGCATGAAGGAATTTGTGAATGCAAAATCGATTATGATTGCTAAGTCATAAGCGCCCATTAACTATATTAAGTATTGAAAGAAAACCTATGATTTTATAATTGTAGGTTTTTTTTTATTTATGAATAGGGCTTTTCTCTTTTATTTAAGCGTTTAGGAAATACATTTTTAAATCTCCTCTGTTTTTCACCGCAATTTCTCCTCTGTATTCACAATCGAAATCATGCTTGATAATCTCATAGGTATGTTCTGAAATATTGATACGTCCTGGTTCAGAATTGCTTTCCATACGTGACGCAATATTAACGGTATCTCCCCAAATGTCATAAGCAAACTTTTTGGTGCCCACCACTCCAGCAACAACAGGTCCTGTGTTGATGCCAATTCGGATGTCGAAAGTGGCCGTGGTCGTATCATCATTCTTTGCTTGGGCTACAAATTCATTCATTTCTTTAGCCGCCAATACCATTTCTTTGGCTTGGTCAACGTTATCATAACTTAAACCACCAACAGCCATATAAGCATCACCAATGGTTTTAATTTTTTCGAGACCGTATTTTTCCATAATTAAATCGAACTTAGAAAAATAATAATCTATGGTTTGCACCAATTGTTCTGGAGAAAGGTTTTCTGCATAGCTTGTAAAGCCTTTAAAATCTGAAAACAAAACCGTAGCTGAAGGAAATTGCTTCGCCACTACTCTGCCTTTATCTTTAAGTTCTTGAGCGGTTTCTTCTGGTAGAATATTGAGTAATAATTTATCGGAACGGTCTTTTTCAAAAGCTATGATTTTATTGGTTTTCCTAACAAATTTGTTCTTCTTAAATAAACCATAAGCTAATACACCGATTAGGAAAAGAACACCAAGTGTTGACCATAACGCCATACGTTCGGTTTTTCGTTTTTGCTCTGAAATAATGGTCTTGTCTTGTTCTTGCGCAACGTCAAATTTTCTTTGCATTTCTGCAGTATTCCTTACCGCATCCAAGTTGAGGATACTATCTCTATATTTATAGTATTCTTTATGATGGTGTAATGAAGTTTTTGTATCTCCTATGTTCTCGTAGTAGTTTGAAAGTTTTAAATTTGAAATACTAATCTGTTCTAGTAATTCATATTGTGTTGCTAAATCCAAACTTTGTTTGGCGTAATCGATAGCTTTCACATAATCACTGCGAGCATTAGAAATTTCTGCTAGGCTCGTTAGGTAATCAGAAATAGCATAATAGTCCTCATAGTCTTCTAAAATGGCAATACTCTCATTTATTATTTGTTCAGCTAGTTTATTTTGACCATTTTCTGCATATATTACGCCAATATTACCAATGTTATAAGCCATACCTAGAGGATAATCTAATTTTTCAAAAATGGCTTTTGATTCCTCAAATTTTAAAAGGGCTTGATCATATTTTCTATTCTCAATATCCCAATCTCCCGAATTAAATAATGCAGAAGCAAGATTATATTCATCTTCAGTTTTACGTAGTAACTTAATACCTTTTTCATAGTAAATAAAAGTGTTTTTTTTATCTTCAAGCATCATGTAAGTATCTGCTATGGAAATATGTAAAGTAGCTTGGCCAATTAAATCTTCTGTTTTATTGGCATGGTCAAGACTTTCTAAATAAGACTTAAGAGCCATTGTGTAGTTTCCAGAAAAATAATTGGCATTTCCTATGTTTAGTAATGCTCTATGTAATTCAAAATAATTACTATTTTGATGCGCTAATTTTGAATGCATTTTGGCATATTTAATAGCAATCTGAGGATTGGTTTCTTCTTTTGAGATTTCGTTTAATAATTTATATGGACTAGAATTGTAACTACCAGAATTATAAACTGAAATTAGACTGTCCGCAGATTGCTGATCTTGGCCACATAAAATGGCCGTATACATAAATAGTATACAGCCAATATAACCTGATTTATGCCTCTTAAGCATAGAGTTTAGCGCTTCATTTTTAATTTTGGATCTATTGTATAAACCTGACTCTCATTTTTATTTATCATAAAAGTAACGTTATAAGACTCAGGTCCAGTAATGGCTTTGTTTTTTACCTTTGCAGTTACTTTTGGGTCATCAAATGGGTCTCCTAAGGCAATTTCTTCTAAAATATCTGCACCACCTCCAACAGGCTTTTTGGCTACGTCAGTGATATTTATGGTATCCCTTCCATTTTTTGCAACGCCTTGCCAAGTGCAAGATGAACCCTTGATCACCGTAGATACATAAGCATCTGGATGACCTGGATTTTCTGCAGGGTCACTTTGATTGTCCGTAAAAACAACGTTGTCCTTAATACTTTGTTCGTTTGGTTTAATGTTTTCTGTATCCACAGTTAATGTAATGACTGTGTTGCCTGGTTTTCCTCCGCCCATAATTAGTGTGTTTTAAGTTAAAATTATTAATTAATTGATTTATTTTAAGTTTACAGATACTATTAGTTAATCACAATAGCCTAATCTAAATCTTCAAACTTTTACCCTCGATTCATATTCAAAATATTTAGCATCACCCACATTGCCTTCTGGTTTATATTTTAGTCCCAGAAAACGTAACCAAGACATCTGTTTGTCAGACTCTCTTGATTGAGAATATACTACCATTGTACAGCCTTTATAATTGTAAGACTGTTCCTCTAAAATTTGACGCATTTTAAAAGTGACTTTTAAGGCTTGTCCATTCTCCTCCATATGCTTACTTGCTACCAAATAACAATGTAATGCTGTTTCACTAGTTTTAACAGCCATTAAAATAAGTAAGGGTAAATTATTTGCTGTCCTAAATATTTTGCTAAATCCGTCCTTTCGAGATAATTCAAATTGTTCCATTAAAGTGTCAAAGGCCGTTTTCTCATTATGTATATTGTAAAGCTTCCACTCATACGTTGAAAATTTCCATGGATTTTTTAAAACGTATAAAAGGTCTTCTTCTGTAATTTCATCTTGTAATGTAAACATACCTTATTGTATATGTGGTTTAAAAAATAATCCACAATCAATTTAGGTCGTAAATAACGGAATATGAAACAAGGTAAATTAGGGATAACAATAGAAGGAGATGGACTGGTAGGAAATGGTTGATTGAAATTTAGTTCTTATTCTCCTCATATCCTAAATAATTCGTGTAAAACGTATTTATAATCAGCTAAATAGCACTTTTATTCACAAAAAAGCCCATCAAATGAATGATGAGCCTTTATAACTGAGGCTAAGCACTATATTTAAATAATCCATAAGTGGTTTCTCTTCTACTAATAGCCATTCAAAACGCATTGAGTAACTTTTTCCATTTTATTATCTATTTGTCATTCGAATTATTAAATTTTTCAAGTTTGGACTTTGCACGTTTCAAATCATTATAAAACCCATCCACAATACTACCATAACCATTAATATACAGAAACCGTAAGGATGCAATCCGCGATTTATGTTCTTCATTATAAAGCAAATACTTTATACAATCTGTATTACATCTAAAGTCCGTAATTAATTCAGTATACCATGGTTGATTTGCTTCAATAGTCTCAAGATTGCTAGTGAGCTTTTTATAAATTATATTCTCAATGTCATCAATATTTTTGAAATACCCCTTATAGAGGCTACTTAATTCCACCAAAGCTTCAGATATTTTAGAATTATCCAATTCGGCAGTGTCAATCCAGTTCACGCTATGTTTATCTAGAGCCAATTCCTTAACTTCAAATAAAATAGTAGAAATTAAACCATCATCATTTATTTTTTCTCGATCATAATCCCTTCCTAATGTCTTTAAATATACTTGGTTTAATGTGTCTAATTCTTTTTTGAAAGATTCCAAATTTTGAATATCACGATCTAGTTGGACCACTATTTTTTGTTGTAAGTCTCTATTGCTATTATGAAGTTGCCGTTGCTGATTCCAATTGTTAATACCTAAAGCGATTAGAATCCCAATAACAACAAGTACAATTTCTCCAAAAGCATAAATAAGATAGTCAGTAAGGCGTTTTCCTTTTAGCATTTCAAATCGTATTTTGTTAAAAAATTTCATGAAGTCAAAATACAAAAAAAAGCCCATCAAATGAATGATGAGCCTTTATAACTGAGGTTAAGCACTATATTTAAATAACTTTTACGTTTATGGCGTTTAATCCTTTTTTGCCTTCTGTAAGATCGAATTCCACTTGGTCGCCTTCGCGAATATCGTCTATCAATCCTGAGATGTGTACAAAATGTTCTTTGTTTGAACCTTCTTCTGTGATAAAACCAAAACCTTTGGTATCGTTGAAGAATTTTACTGTTCCTTTAATCATTGTATTCTATTTTATTTTAATAATTATGAAGTAGTATTCAACAATGATGCCAGAAAATAAAAGCGGTAAATTATCGGATTTTCATGTCAAAAAAAACACCTAAACGATAAAACATAGGACTACACCATAGAAATTTGAATGGAAATCCATTAGCCAATATCTTAGCCATAAGATCTCCCTCAGTCTATTAAACTTACATATTATGGATACAAAATTCTCTTTGTTTAACCAGATTAATAGTTTATGTTACTGGTTATTAGTTTCAAGCGATTACAGAACTTCTGTAAAATTAGATGCGGAAAATGACACGTACAGCGTTTGCATTAAACATTGTGGTGTAGAGCTCTATTCCAACATTATTAAAGGATTTAGTAAAAGAAATGCTACATTTCTAGAACATGAACTTGATGGAATGGTTGCTGGTTTATTGCATTTAAAGGAAAATGTTGAACATAGATCAGCATAATGTTTTAAAAAGTTATTGGGTTATTTAGTATTATTGCGTTTTGCATAATCACTAAATAACCCAATAATTATATAACTCAATAACTTAAAATTATCTCGCCAACTTACGAAGCGCTACCCATTGCTTTAGCATTTCCCTAGAGTCCACAGCAGGATACCCTAATACCGTTTTTCCGGCAGGAACATCGTTCATAACGCCAGAACCGGCTCCAACAGTGGCTCCAGAATGGATAGTCGTATGGTCTTTTATAGAAGCAGAACCGCCAATAACGACGCCGTCTCCAAGTGTTACAGAACCTGCGAGTCCAGAACTTCCCGCCATAATGCAAGAACGTCCAAGTACGCAATTATGTGCAATCTGCACTAAATTATCAATCTTACAACCATCCCCTAAAATCGTTGAGCTGAATTTACCGCGATCCACACAAGAATTAGCACCAATTTCAACCCCATTTCCAATAACCACATTCCCTATGTGAGGAATCTTTACCAATCCTCTGCCGTCATCACTTGGGCGATAACCAAATCCGTCGGCTCCGATACTCACATTATTATGAAAAATACAGTGGCTTCCTATTACAGAGCGTTCTCTAATTATCGTGCCAGACCACACCGTCGTGTGATCTCCAATGGTGGTGTCATCTAAAATGGTAACATTAGGATAGATAGTAACATTAGCGCCTAAAACCACATCCTTACCAATGTAAGCGCCAGCTCCTACTCTACTACCATCGCCAATTTTAGCCGATTTATCTATGGTTGCTGAAGGATGAATATCGGTTTCAAAATGTGGTGCTTTTGGTGTAAACGTCTCCAACAATTTAGCCATGGCCAAATCCGCATTCTTTACTTTGATAAACACCCGATTGTCACCAGGTTCTATATCAATAGTGTCATTAACAATGGCTAAACTAGCTTTAGAATCTTTCCATAAGCCTGCAAATTTTCGGTTTCCAATAAAAGTGGCTTGATTTTCATTGGCTTTCTGAATTTGTTCTAAACCCTTAATTTGATTTGTAGTTTCGCCTATAACTTCACCATTTATAATGGCATTGATGTCTTCTATTGAAAATGATTTCATTGCTGTTTTGTAGTATATGTATTAATAAACACCCAAGATAATATTAAATTTTGAAGTAGACGATTTTGGGTAAGTTTTGTAGTTCAAAAATCACATTACATTCCGTCTCTTCGAGTGAAATTCCACTTTTTTTTGGAATTTTGTATCGAGAAGTTGTATAATTATTAGATTCTCAGTAAAATTTAGTATCAAGAACCGTTTCAATTCACAAACTTCCCAATACATCCTGACAGATAAGACAGGATACTCAACGTGACCTTATTGGAAATTAAACTTAAATTACATCGTAAGTTCCCTAAACGTTATGCCTAAGGCTTTCTGAATTTCTAGAACTTTTGGCATGTCTCCAGGAATGATTAATGCAATGGATTGCCCCGTTTTACCAGCTCTAGCTGTTCTTCCGCTTCTATGGGTATAATAGTCTAGTTGTTCAGGAAGTTGATGATGCAATACAAATGCCAGATTATTCACATCGATTCCTCTTGCTGAAACATCGGTTGAGATCAACACCTGTAAACTTTCGTTTTTAAAAGCACGCATCACTTTATCGCGTTCCTTTTGTTGCATATCGCCTTCTAAAGCGTCCACCGCAAAACCCTCGTTTTGTAATTGTTGTGCTAAATTTTTTGTACCTGCTTTTGTTCTACAGAAAATGATACCTCTTTCGTCTTGACGCTTATCCAAGATGCGGATAATCATATTCACCTTGTCTTTAATAGACGTGTGTATAAAATGATGGGAAATATTCTCGTTTACCAACGCATTTTTATTGACTTCAATTTTAACGGCATTTGGCGACATATAATTTTTTATGATGCTTTTTATTTCATCTGGCATCGTTGCAGAAAACAACCAAGTGTTTCTTTTAGAGGTGTTGAATTTTAATATTTTATTCAAATCTTCCTTAAAACCCATACTGAGCATTTCATCGGCTTCATCTAAAACCAAGATTTTTACTTTTGAAATATCCACCGCACCACGTTCTACCAAATCTAGCAAACGTCCTGGTGTGGCAACCACAATGTGCGTGGTCCTGCTCAGGTTTTTAATTTGTTTATCTATTTTTTCACCGCCATAAACGCCTTCAGCAAAAATTTTTCCATCTATATACTTCGTGAATCTGAAGAGTTGCTTTTGTATTTGTTGCACCAATTCGCGTGTTGGTGCAATAATCAACGCTTGGACTTCAGGTGCGTTTTGATCAATGGCATGTAAAACAGGCAAGCCAAAAGCAGCCGTTTTTCCCGTTCCTGTTTGTGCCAAACCTATTAAATCGGTTTTGGATTCTAATAAAACAGGAATTACGGTTTCTTGTATTTCCGTCGGATTTATGATATTAAGTTCTTTTAACCCTTTTATATATGATTTGTGAATGCCTAAATCTGAAAATGTTGTCATAGTATTTATTTTTTTTGACAGGAATTCCACGAATTCGCACTAATCCCTTCTAGTTTGAAAATTGATTAATACATTAAATTCTTGGATTTCATTAATGTCACGGATTTTCAGTCCGTTTTAATTTGTGGCAAAGGTAATTTTAACGTTTCACATTCTTGCCGTAAAACAAAAGAATCTGAAGTAAATAAGAAAGACGCTCTAAGCATATTATAGAACGTCTCCTGTTTTTCAAGTAAATAACCTTTATTTATTATCGGTTTTATCGTCTGTATTTACCATGGCTAGTGGTTGAAGTTGTGGTTTAATACGTCTGTATAAATCGAATTGCGGTTGTGTCAATATGTTTCGCATTTCCATCGTCTCTGCTTTTCTTAATTTGTATAACAAATCGAGTTTTTCCTCGCCCTCATAATTTTCATGAATCTCTTCTTCTTTGATTAAAAATTCTTCAATCTTTTTTTCGAACAAGATAAATTGCTTACCGTCTAAACCTATTTGATCATCATAGGTTTTTGCGATTTTTGTCGCAGTGACCTGTAAGGCTTCATGATCTTTTTGTAAAATTGGATCTTGTGCAGAAAGATTAAAAGTAAACAATAGGGTAATTATAAATAATGTCGTTTTCATTGTAAAGTAAAGTTTTGATTTACTTTAATATACTTATCTATTGATCGGTAACCAAAAAAATTAAGAAACCTTAACGTAATCGTATCAGATTTAACAATGCATTAATGGAGATTTTTAAATTACACTTACTAGTCCAATTATTGCTCAGCACTTAATGTTCCTGTATAGCCCATATTGGTCTTAAAAGTTGAATTTATGTTTATTGTGGCATTTTTATTTGGGAATATATTCAGGTTCACTTCATAGTGTTCAGAGGGTTCCCCATTTTGACTGATTGTAAATTTAATCTTGAGCTTCCTTTTCTTCTTATTGAGGTTTTTTTCGTAATTACTTGGAAGGCCCTCAAACGCTATTCCACCATTTCTACCACCATAAGGCCCTGCACTTAAACGTCTTTCGCCAAAAAATGGCAAATCACCTTTTACGGAGTCATTTTGTATGGTTATAAAATGACCATCTCCCATCACATCTATTCTACTTGCAGTATTTCCGGTTCTTGACAAAAAAAGCGCATTTGCTACTTGTTGCGTTGCTGCAGTGACAAATGGTAATGCGGTATCTATATTAATGTAGTAGGTATCTTTTTCGAGAAGTATTTCCAACTTGCTGATGTCGGCAGTATAGTTTTCGTCATCAGTGATGTCAGTGGATTTACAGTTCCATAATATACCAAGTATACCTATGCACAATAATAATCCTAGTCTCTTGTAAATAGCGCTTTTCTTCATAATACTCTAAGATACTACCAAAAGATTCAAATACCAATGACATTAACAGTCTTTTAAACTATAAAATGGTACTTAAATAGACTTAGATGATATCTGATCGCTCATCAATTACCAGCTGATAGGACGATAATCCTTCAAGAATTTACCAGACCAATGTTTGCCGGTATTGATACCATCAAACAAAGGATCCATAACACGTGCAGCGCCATCGACAATATCTAAAGGTGGTTGAAAATCGTGCAGTTCTTGTTTGCGCTTTGCCAATTCAGCAGGATCTTCATCAGTGACCCAACCTGTATCTACCGCATTCATATAAATGCCTTCTTTAGCTAAACTACCAGCAGCCGTATGTGTTAGCATATTTAAAGCGGCTTTGGCCATATTGGTATGTGGATGTCGATCTTCTTTAAAAAACGAATGGAACTTCCCTTCCATCGCAGACACGTTGATAATATGTTTTTGTCCGGTATGGTCTTTTTTCATCACTTCAGACAAACGGTTACACAATACAAAGGGTGCCACAGAATTCACAAGTTGCACTTCAATCATTTCTGTGGTTTCAATTTCGCCAAGCTTTAATCGCCAACTGTTGGTTTTTCTTAAATCTACTTGTTGCAAGTCGGCATCCAATTTCCCTTCTGGAAACACCTCTTGAGACACCAAGGCGTTATCAAAACTATAAGGAATCTGTGATAATTTTGCAGAAGCCCGTAAACCAATACCAGGTTCAGGTCCATGCCAAGTCACTGGCATATTTTTATTGGATGATGCCCCAGAAGTCAATTGTTTTAATTCCGTTAAACATTCACTATGGTCCCTGAGCAAATCTTGGGCAAATTTTGGCAACTCGTCTATAGGTCGCTCTTCGTTGGGCATTAAATGACTATAGAAACCAGCTGGTCGTCTTACGGTTTGCGCTGCATTATTAATGAGAATATCCAGTTTTTCGTAGCGTTGTTCTATAAAATTGCAGAAGATTTCCACACTTGGAATATGTCTTAAATCGAGACCATGGATTTTCAGCCGATGTCCCCATTCCGTAAAGTCTTCTTCTTGGGAAAAACGTAACGCAGAATCTACAGGGAAACGCGTGGTAGCAATAACCGTTGCACCTCCTCTTAATAGCATTAAGGTAATATGATAACCGATTTTTAATCGAGAGCCCGTTATTACGGCGACTTGGCCTTTTACATCTGCTGTTTGAAAACGTTTGGCATAATTAAAATCACCACATTCTTCACACATGGTATCATAAAAATGGTGTAGTTTGGTAAATAAGGTTTTACAGACATAGCAGTTTCGAGGCGATTCCAATTCTAATTGTTCTTTGGCCTTTAAATCGGCTTCTGGCAATAATTTTGGAGCCACAAAAACATGTGCTTCCCTTGCGCTTCGTATTCCTGTAACTTTTCGGGCGTTTTTATCCCTTGCCGCTTGTTTTCGCTTTGCAGCTTTCTTGGCGTCTTTTTTGCGACGTGAAAACTCTGCTCTACTAGGCCTTGATAATTGTCCTGATGCTTTTATTAAAGCAGTCCGTTGTGGTTTTGGGATTTCGAAAATTTGGTCTGTATCAGCAACTAAACGTTCTAAAATGGCTATACAGTTTTCAATCTCATTGATTGAAATATCTTCAGGTTTGTTTGAATTATCGCTGTTCATAGTCGTCTTGGCACTGCTCCTTCGCTGTCTTAAGCTTCTTGAAGCTCTTTCTTGGATTTTCTGTACAAATACGAATTGAAAATACTTCGTCTTGCAAAACGCGTTTGTTTATCTGAATTTACAAACTTAATAAAAACGTTTTTGGGAACTCCAAAATATTCATAGGTCGTACCATTTAGAAACGTGATTTCTAAAAGTTGCCCTTTATGTTGAAAATCTAAAATGCTGGAGTCTGTTATGGTCGCCGCATATTCATCAAGATTTGCAGCTTTTGTTTCTGGTGCGATACTTACTAAAAAATGATACCCATCAATAATCTGACGACTTTTTAATTCGGCTTCTTCTTGTTTGTCGTCTCCCTCTTGAAACTTATCAGGATGCCATTCTTTGACAAGATTTCTATAAGATGTTTTTAACTCTTTTAAGTCAATAGAACCTTCTATCGAAAATAACTTTTTATATTGGGTAATGCGTTTCATTGGTAGTTCTTTAAATTGAGGCGCAAAACTACACTATTTTGAGATAATAACGTATGGGTATTATAAATTAACAATTATTGATTCATAAAAAACGGAACTAAAAATACTGAGCTCCGTTTTCGATAATATAAAGGGTTGATAAAGCTTAGATAGTCACTCTTATTTTTTTGGTTTTTTCTTCTTTTTCTATAATTACCTCATAAGTTATAACGGGCGAATTATCATCAGAGTAGGAAACTTTACAACTAACAGTATCAAAAGCCCAGCCAGGATATTGCTTTGCAATTTTAACGCTCGCATCATATGGCAACCTCACATCTTGATAGTGTTCTTTGCAGCTTAGTATCTTACCGTCTTTGTTATAAATAACATCAATGGAATTTAGATCTTCCTTAAAATTTACGGTATATGTGATATTTCGTTTTGGCTGGTAAACATCGGCTGTCTTTATATTATAATTCGCAACGATATTTTGAAGTTTTTTCACCACTAAAGCCGCTCCATCATGGCGCGTTAAGGACAAATATTCGGAATTTAGATTTTTAACTGTGCTTTCTGCCTTACTTTCAGTAGGCATTACAGCTTCGGAATGTGTAATTGCAGCAATGTCATTTTGTGCAATCATGAGGTTGGTTAGACCTAAAGCAATTAAACCAAGTACTTGTGTTTTCATAAGGTTAGAGTTTTTAGAATTTATATGTAATCGTTTTTAATAACTAAATATTAAGTTGCAACTAAGGTATAAATCATAAACTCTAATCTATTGATTTTGAAATAGACAGCTAATGCACAGCCAATAGACATTTAATAGACAGAACAAAAAATTACCCAAAATAAGTTACATATTCTGAATAAAATCGTCTAATTCTGTAGCTTCGTTAAGGTGAAGTTTTTTTCGAAGTCGGTAACGACTTGTATTGAGTGAGGCCAAGGTAATATTCTGAAGTGTAGCGATACTTCGGCTATCAATTTTTAATCGGATTAATGAACAAAGTCTAATTTCATTCTTACTCAAATTTGGAAAACGAGAATTCAATTCGCTATAAAAACCATCACTTAATTTATCCAAGCGTTCATAGAATTCTTTTGTTTCGCTATCAAACTTGACCTTATTTTGTATTTCGAGCTCTAATGCCTCAAGTAGTTTAGCACTATCTTGTTTATTCGCAGATTTAAAATCATTTATTTTATCCGCCAATGTTTTTGCCCATTCTTGATTCTGTGTTAAGTTAATTGCAAAATCAGACAAATCCCGTTTTTTCGATTTAATTTCAGAATTTAATTGTTTCATTTTTAAATCCGAATTTTCCAATTGTTGTTCCGCAAGAAGTTGTTTGTTTTTAGCATTGATAAGGTGTTGACGACGACTTAAAAACAGTGACAACAATACTATAACAAACGTTGTCGATAACAGGGTAATAAACCAAAGTTTAGAACGTTGGCTTTCAATTTTATTTTCTTTTTCAATTCTATCGATTTCAGCTTGTAATTCTACTCGGTCTAGAGCTATTGTATTAAGCTCTTCTCTCCATTTGTTTTCAGAATTAAGTGTTACATTATGATTAATCGCAGAAAGTTTCAGTATCGTATCCAATGTTTCATAAGCTTTCCGGTAACTTTGTTGAAGCACATATAGATTCGATTTTGCAGTTAAAAATTCTAAATGAGATGACGATCTTCTAATACTGGGCGCATTAATAGTATCATCTACAATGGGTTGCAACACATTTATAACCTTTTGGGCTTCCTTAGCACGATTGAGTTTTAATAACGTTTCTGCCTTTTGACTACCAGAACTTAATAATCTTGGTATATCTTTGGTTAGAGATTTTTCATTAATAGCATAATTATAAAAATCTAAATTCTCACTGTAGAATTGTAATGCTTTATTATACTTTTTAGTTTCAAAATAGATATCAGCAATATTATCGCGTATACTCCCTAAAAGTGTATGATTTGGAAAATGTTTTTGAGTAAAATAATAAGCTTTATTAAAATTAACTAAAGCGGAATCAAGCTCATGTTTGTTCCAATAAAAATATAAGCCATAATTATTGTAGGCAGAAGGCTTGGCAATGACATTATGAGGCTCTATAAATTTTAAATTAAGTTTATGCTGAATTTTTGCACTATCTAAAAGACCAATTTTAGCATAATTTTCAGCTTGTACGCTGTAAGAATGCGTTATCAATTCAAATAACGCTTGCGTTTCCAAATCCGTTAATTCACTGCGATATTGAGTGTAATAATCAAAAAACTTTCTATACCACTTTATGGACTCTTTGGGAAAACGTAATTGCATAAACCAATTACCTGAGTGTTGATAACTACGCAATTTAAAATAGTGATGATTATCTATAAACTTCAACAATTCCATACGTTGAAAATGTTGTGATAAATAGGTTTGCAATTGGGTTTCCGAAAAAGATTCTCTTCGAAAAGTTCTATATTCATTCTCTGGAAAATCAGCTTCCATCACCGCTGTAATCTCTTCATAGCGCTTAAAAGCTTCCTCACTAGTCAAGGGCATTTGAGCATTACTCAATGAAAATGCAACTATTTGAAAGAATAATAAAAAGTAGACTCTCGTTTTCAGTATATAGTTAAGTTGGTTCTCTCAAATATACAAGAATTTTATATGTTTTAATGAATTGTAGTGCGTGCTCTAATCCTCAGGAGGAAATCCGTGAATTTCTTCAAACTTTTCGTCAAAATTGGCACGCAGATACGAATTCAGTTTCTTTTGGTAATCATCCTTTAACCATTTTAAAAAGTTATAGGTACTTCTGCTAATACATTTGGCATAGATTTCTATACGTTGGTTGATATCGTCTTTAAGCAATTTTGCCAAAGCCAGCGCATCATAAACATCCTCACTATTTTCAATACAAATTTTTGCATGTTGCTCTATGGAACGTTCTAAAACCACTTTAGAAGATTCGCCACTATCTACAGCATCTTTGTAGGTTTGTCTGATATCGAAATACGTATCTTCAGATTTAGAGAATTCCTCTTTTACTTCTTCTGATAAATCATGTTTAAAATTAGCCTCAATAGATTCGTCATCCTTAATTCTATCGGCATACCAATTTGGCGACTTAAAAATCAATTGCCAATCCAAATCTGCGCCCCAAGGTCCAAATCTATATAGGTTGTTTCCTAAATCTATGGTTGTAAATTTGGATTTATTATTCAATATACGAGATCCACGACCAATCATTTGATAATATAAGGTTAAGGATTTAGTGGCTCTATTTAGTATAATGGTATCAATGGTGGGTTCATCAAAACCAGTGGTTAAGATACTTACCGACGTTAATATGGCATCTGGTGTTTCATGAAACCATTGCAAAATCTGTTTACGTTGTTTTTTAGTTGCCGTATTGTCCAAGTGCATAATTGGCAAATCCGCTTCCTTAAACGCATAGTACACGCTTATGGAGGTGTTAATACCATTGTTGAAAATCAAGGTCTTCTTACCTAAGGAATGTTTTTTGTAAGCATCAATAAGCTTTTGTAACATCGCAGGACTTGAGTATAAATCTTCCGAAGATTTTACGGTATAATCACCATTGGAGCCCACTTCCAGAGACGTTAATCCCATATCATAAGCAAAGGTTTCCGCTCGCGCCAAAAACTCATTTTCTATAAGGTTCTCTATGGTTTCTCCGGTAATAAGCTCATCATAGTTATCCTTCATTGGCAACTCTTTATTAGAACTTAGAGGTGTTGCGGTGACACCAAGAATAAAGGATTTTTCAAAAAACTTAAAGAGTTTTGTAAAGGAATTGTAATGTGCTTCATCAATGATTACCAATCCTACATCAGAAATATCTAATTTATCATCATTCAGTCTGTTATTCAAGGTTTCAACCATGGCAACAAAACACGAATACTCAGCTTGGTCATCTAAATTCGCCTTACTATTGACCACTTTGTTGGTCACGCCAAAACCATCCAACATTTTTGAAGTTTGGTTGCAAAGCTCCACTCTATGCGTCATTATCAACACATTTTTTTGATGGTTTTTTAAGTATTGACGCACCATTTCAGAGAAGATGACTGTTTTTCCACCACCTGTTGGTAATTGGTATAGTAAGTGATAATCGTCGCGTTCGTTATCAAACTTTTCGAAAATCTGGCTTATGGCACCATGTTGATAGTCGTATAATTCTTTATCGGTTTTCTTTTCTTGAACAGCTTGATTTGTTTCAGACATATATTTTATTTCGAAGTATTAAATGCAATTGCAAATTTACAATACTTTATAGCATAAAAAAAGTATCTAATTAATAGATACTATTCAAGCCCCAACATTAAGTCCATAGACCAATTTTTACCAAACAATATTTATTCTATATTTACGTTTCCAATGCTGATAAGACTTTTTTTCCCTCTATGAAATACATTTTTTTCTGTTTTGCCTTAGTGTGCTTCACATCAAATATGTTCGCACAAGAAGATTCACTTGTTAATTCCATAAAAATTGAATTACCTATAACCAAATTCAACAAAGGCATTCTAACCGAAACCGTTGAAATTCCTTTAGTGTCTCCAATCACGGAACAACTTGATATTACAGCCGAAAACTGGGATACAACTGTTTATAATCCTTACAAAAATACCATGCAACAATTTCCTATGGTATTAAACTTTAACGATAGTACTTACGCTTCTCCAGTGCCGCGAAAAAAAGTGGTTACATCACATTACGGCTGGCGAAGAGGACGCGCACATAGAGGTATTGACATTGATTTAATCACAGGCGATTCAGTGGTTTCCGTATTGGATGGTATTGTCCGCTATGCCAGATACACCAATGGATTTGGAAATACAGTCGTTGTGCGTCATTATAATGGTTTGGAATCCACATATGCGCATTTATCACTAATTGATGTGAAACCTAACGATTCTATCGCTAAAGGTCAATATTTAGGCAAAGGTGGCAATACAGGCAATTCCCGAGGAAGCCATTTACATTTGGAATTGAGCTATAAAGGTCAACCCATCCATCCTGAATATCTTTTTGATTTTTCACCTAAAAACGCCATCAGAGCAGATCAAGTGTGGGTGACCCAAAAATGGGCACATGCCAGATTTCATAACTCAAGACGTGTGAGCACAGTGAAGGTCATTAAGTCGGCTGATGAAGCTGCGTTGCTAAGTTTAGCAAAGCAACCCAAATTCTATGTGGTAAAAAAAGGAGATACGCTTTATGATATTTCGAGACGAAATAATATGTCTGTAACCAAGCTTTGTAACACGAATGCCATAAAACAAAACGCTCCGTTAAAAATTGGTCAGAAATTGGTTTTAGAACTTTGAAATAAGATACTAGACCGCTACGCTATTAGAAACAACCTGCCTGCCGGCAAGGCAGGGAACCAAGACTTCATTCTTGATAAGTTCAAATAGTATAAAAAATCGAGAATCTTTTAAATAACAATCTTTAGAAACATGATACTGAAGGCGATAAATCAAATAGTCTATTGGTAGCTAAGTATTTTGAAAATTCACTAATTTCGCAGCGTCAAAAAACAAACAAATTTGAAAGTCTGTATTGCCGAAAAACCAAGTGTTGCCAGAGAAATTGCATCTGTATTAGGAGCTACCACAAAACGTGATGGTTACTATGAAGGCAATGGTTATGCGGTGACTTATACATTTGGACATCTTTGTACCTTATTTGAACCTGCGGATTATAAACCGTATTGGAAAAGTTGGGACTTAAACAACTTGCCGATGTTACCTGAAAAGTTTAAGGTTAAGGTGGCGAATAATGATGGGATTAAAAAGCAATTCAAAATTGTAAAAAGTCTATTTGATAAAGCAGAGGTTGTGATTAATTGTGGTGATGCTGGCCAAGAAGGAGAGCTCATTCAACGTTGGGTCATCAATAAAGCTAACTATAAAGGCGAAGTGCAGCGCTTGTGGATTTCGTCTTTAACGACAGAAGCCATTAAAGAAGGTTTCAATAACTTAAAGCCTTCTAAGAATTACGATAATCTTTACTATGCAGGTTTTTCGCGTTCTATTGGCGATTGGCTCTTAGGCATTAATGCCACCAGATTATATACGGTGAAACATGGCGGCTACAAACAGGTGCTTTCGGTTGGACGTGTTCAAACGCCCACGCTCGCTATGCTTGTGAATCGATTTAAAGACATTGAAAACTTTGTGCCACAACCTTATTGGGAACTACAAATCCTTTACAGGGATACACTTTTTAGTTATGAAGAAGGCCGTTTTTTAAAGATGGAAGATGGTGAAATTTTAGCCAATAAAGTAAAGGAACATGAATTCGAAATTGTATCAATCACCAAAAAGAAAGGTACAGAGTATGCTCCAAAGCTGTTCGATTTAACGGGATTACAAGTGTATTGTAATACCAAGTTCGGATTTTCAGCAGACGATACGCTTAAAATAGCCCAAAAATTATACGAGAAAAAAGCCGTAACCTATCCAAGAGTGGATACCACATTTTTACCGAATGATGTGTATCCTAAAGTCAAAGGCATTTTATCTAAATTAACTGATTACTCGAATCTTACGGATCCTATTCTAAACAAAAAGATAAAGAAGTCCTCACGTGTCTTTAATGACAAAAAAGTAACGGATCACCATGCTATCATTCCAACCGGTATGCAAACGCATTTGCAATACAATGAGCAGCAAGTTTATGATATTATTGTAAAACGTTTTATTGCTGTTTTTTATGACGATTGTAAAGTATCTAACACTACTGTTATAGGAAAAGCGGCTGATGTTAATTTTAAAACTACGGGAAAGGAGATTTTGTCTAAAGGCTGGCGCTTGGTATTTGAGAAGCAAGACACTTCGACTTCGCATAGTGACCAAAATAATAACTTAAAAAAAGACACTTCGACTTCGCTCAATGTGACAAAAGCTGGTCTATTACCATCTTTTGTCAAAGGTGAAAAAGGACCTCACGTACCCTCTTTTTTAGAAAAGCAAACCAAACCGCCCAATCAATATACGGAAGCCTCCCTTCTGCGCGCTATGGAAACGGCTGGAAAGCAAGTTGAGGATGATGAGCTTAGGGATTTAATGAAAGAAAACGGTATTGGTCGTCCATCGACGCGTGCCAATATAATTGAAACTTTATTTAGACGTAAATATATAAAGCGAAATAAAAAACAGATTTTGCCGACGGTTACAGGCATTCAATTGATTGATACGATTCAAAATGAATTGTTGAAATCTGCAGAGCTTACAGGTTCTTGGGAAAAGCAATTAAAGGATATTGAAAAAGGTGAATTCAGCGCGAGTGCTTTTATAAGAGGTATGAAACGCATGGTGGATGCTTTGGTTTACGAAGTCCGAAGTGAAAAGGTACAAACCAGAATTTCAGCAGTGAACAACAAACCTGTTGGAAAGTCTAAATCGAAATCAAAATCAAAATCAAAGTCTAAGGCTTTGGTTGGAAGTTCTTGTCCAAAATGCAAAACGGGTTCGCTTTTAAAAGGAAAGTCGGCTTATGGCTGTAATCTCTATGGTAAATCTTGTGACTTTACCTTACCGTTTAGCTTTGCTGATAAGAAAATTTCCGAAAAGCAATACATTCGGTTATTGACGAAAGGTTCAACCGTGAATTTAAAAGGTTTTAATCCTGAGACTTCGGAAAAAGTAAACTCTCAAGAAGGCTTATTGCGATTCGATGCTGCATTTAAGTTGAAATTTGAACCCAAACAGGTTACTAAAAAAGTTACAGTTAAAGCTGGGGAAAATTGCCCTAAATGTAAAACTGGTAAAATTTTAAAAGGAAAGTCGGCTTTTGGTTGTAGTAATTATAAGAGTGGTTGTGATTATCGGATTAAGTTTTAAGCTTTACAGGTAAATAAAATTCCTCCTCAGAATCCTCACTTCCATTTCTATACTTCGCTCCCATTACTTGAAAATGTGGTCTATTATCTAGTTTCAAATCTGAAGTTGGTAACCATTCGGTCATGATTTTTTGATAGGTCGCAGAAGCATCCATTCCTTTATGTAAAAAGACCACGTACTTACCTTTCGGAATTGTAAAAACCTCCAAACCTTTCGGTATAGTTTCAAAATTTGAAACTTCAGCACAGGCCCAAATATTATGTTCATTATTAACTTCAGGCGTTGTATCATTGGCAAATATTTGCATCGCTATTAACTCCTCTGAAACAAGGTTTCCGATTTCTCTTTTTCTAGGCATGAAACGTTTCCAGAGTTCTGGGATTTTATGATGCTCATTTTGTTTCATTGTTGCGGATAATCCAACTACTTTTCTTTCGGGACAATGCTTTATTTCT
Organism: Winogradskyella forsetii; assembly: GCF_013394595.1. Lineage (GTDB taxonomy): Bacteria > Bacteroidota > Bacteroidia > Flavobacteriales > Flavobacteriaceae > Winogradskyella > Winogradskyella forsetii. Next base: position 1,951,559 of record NZ_CP053348.1, on the reverse strand, counting down.
GCATGCATTTAATATTGTTTAAGTGTTTTTTTTTATAAATCCTGCAAGGTCTTTCTTTACCTTGTGGGGTTGAAACGGTTGTTATTATGAGTGACCCTTTCCCAAAATAGTTTTTCTTAAGCAATTTATACCTACAAGGTTTTTAAAACCTTGCAGGATATTTGGTTTCAGTCATTTAGATTCTATGCCCAAAAAAGCCACTATCAAAGATAACGGCTTTTCTAAAGTATAGAACTAATCTTGACTTTTTCTATTTCCTAAAAAATGGCTAAAATTAACTCATATTTCATCTATTTTCTTATATGTAGCGATGCTATGTCTTTCAAAAATAGCTTGATCTGAGCAAATTTTCTCTCATTTTCGGTTAAAAATAAAAAAGTCAAGATGAGTTCATAAAAAAAGCACAAGTCAAAAAACTTGTGCTTTCAAGAATTAGTTATTAACTCCAATCAACCATCATGAACTAATTCTTATCCTAACTCAACTAAATATTTTACATTCCTGGCAATACCACCGTATCAACAACATGGATAACACCATTTGATTGATTAACATCGGCAATGGTCACCATAGATTTATTACCTGCGTTATCTGCAAGTACTAATGACTTACCGTCCATCATTGCCGTTAACATACCACCATTTACTGTTTTAAAGGTCGCTTTTCCACCACCTTTTTTAATGGCTTTCATTATATCTTTCCCACTAAATTTTCCCGCTATCACATGATAAGTTAATACGGCTTGAAGTTTTTCCTTATTTTCAGGCTTCAATAAAGTGGCTACGGTTCCTTTTGGTAATTTATCAAAAGCAGCGTTTGTCGGCGCAAATACCGTAAAAGGACCATTCCCTTGTAAAGTTTCTACTAATTCTGCAGCTTTTACAGCAGCTACCAATGTTGTATGGTCTTTAGAATTCACGGCGTTAGACACAATATCTTTAGAGGGATACATGGCTGCACCGCCAACCATCTTTGTATCTTTTTCCATTTTATTTTGGGCCATTACTGTAGATCCAAAAATTAAGGCTATTGCCAATGTCAATGTTGAAATGATTTTTCTCGTTTTCATAATTTTAAAGTTTTAAATTAATTGTTGCTCTACCTACGAGGTTTTTAATAGCTCGGTTTTAAAAAACTCAAGCTTTCTTTTAAACAAGGGGATGATGATCGTAAGAATCAAACTTTTACACATAAAAAAAAGCCACTATAGTAAAACTATAATGGCTTCAATGATTATCTAAATTTATAGTATTTATACTTTTTTCACGCGTACGGCATTCATGCCACGTTGCCCTTTTTCAAGTTCAAACGTTACTTTGTCGTTTTCGATAATTTCATCAATGATACCACTGACGTGTGTGAAATGCTTTTCATTAGTTTCGGTATCGATAATAAATCCAAAACCTTTGGAACTATCATAAAAAGATACTTTTCCTGTTCTAATTGGGTCAAACGGATCTTCGTCCGATTCTTCTTTAGTAGGAACACCAAGAACAATATTTTTAGCCTTGACCTTAACCTTCATTGCAGGATCTGGCGGTGTATCCGTAAGATTTCCATTATGGTCAACATAAGCCATAGGAATTCCTTCTGATCCATTTTCTTCTTTTTCGAGTTTACGCGCTTCCATTTTCTTGCGCTTGTCTTCCCGTTTTTTTAATCGTTTTTTTTCTTTTTCACTTTTACTAAAAGTCTGTTGTGATTTAGCCATTCGTAGTTTTAAAAATTAATATGTGTGTGTGCTTTTGAAAATATGTATAATGCAGACAAGTTAATTAACTTAACAATGAATAGTATTAAAATCTAGAGAAATAACTTAAGGATAAAGTTATTTGTGTAGTATATTTTCAATAAACTGATAACAAAGATACAATTTCTATACCAAATATTTAAATTTTAAAGCTTATAAACAAACACATAAGATTACTTTAGGTCAAAATTCTGGCTAATATGTTCTATAATAGCGCCATTATGATATTTAGCTACTGTATTTTTATGGCATTTTTTGATGCGTTTGATGCTGTTGTAAATTAATACATTTATGAGATACTGCTCGTCTCTAACTAAATAAGTCACTTAAAATGGGTTGCTGAGGCCGTATTTGTTACTGTATTCTGTTTATAGTGAAATCCCAACATTAAGTTTTCAAATGAATCTGTTAGATAAGTCTAAGCTCAATTATAAGCTAAGTCATTTATATACTGAATATGAATGCTTGAAAGTGTTTTCTTTGTTACAAAATATTTCTTAAAAGCTGTTAAAACCTGCGCTTATTCATTAATTCTAAAGTACTTTTGCAGAAAATTTAAGATCATGCTCAAATTGTTACCACTTTTTAGGATTATAGCGTTATTGGAAGGTGTTTCGTATATCTTATTATTGTTTATTGCTTCACCATTAAAATGGTTTTATAATGAGCCTACATATGTTGAATGGTTAGGCATGCCACATGGAATTTTATTTATGGCCTATGTGGTTATCGCTATCTTAATTAGTTCTGACATGAAGTGGCCAACCCGAACGCTATGGGTAGTTTTATTGGCTTCCGTTATTCCTTTGGGTACATTTTACATTGATAAAAAATATTTAACAAAATCTCGCCGTGCTTAATATAAAACATATTTTTTACGATTTTCTCATAGAAAAAGGCTTATCAAAAGATACCGCCAGTTTTTTGAATATGTTAGTTTTACTAATTGCAGTTATTATAATTGCGTTTGCCATAGACTATGTAACCAAACGACTTCTTTGGCGATTTTCTGCAGGTATCGCTAAGCGTACCAAAACGGATTTTGATAATATTTTAATTGACAATAAGCTACCTAGAAATGTAGCGCATGTTGTTCCGTTAATTATACTGATTGAATTTTTACCACAAATTTTCTCTGATTTTCAATATGCCGAATCCATAATTTCCAAAACTTTAAAAGTTGTTGGAATTATACTAACATTAAGTATTATACGCAGTATATTAAAATCAATAAAAGACTATCTTAAAACCATTCCGAGTTATAGAGACAAGCCCATAGACAGTTACATTCAAGTCTTTATGATCTTTGCGTGGCTTATAGGTGCGTTTTCTGCTATCGCCATATTAACAGGCATATCATTCTTTAAATTTGCTACGACTTTAGGAGCAGCTTCAGCAATTATTATTTTAATTTTTAAAGATACCATTCTTGGTTTTGTAGCCAGTATTCAAGTTTCAATAAATGATATGGTGCGCATTGGCGACTGGATCACGTTTGAGAAATATGGTGCAGATGGTGATGTTATAGAGATCAATTTAGCGACCGTAAAAGTTCAGAATTGGGACATGACCATTACCACAATTCCTACGTATGCCTTAATTTCAGATTCGTTTAAAAACTGGAGAGGTATGCAGTCTTCTGGAGGACGACGTATTAAACGCTCGGTGATCATTAAAGTTTCTACTATTAAATTTTTGACGGAAGAAGACATTGAAAAGCTCAAAAAAATTCAATTGGTCTCCGAATATATTGAAACCAAATCTAAAGAAATCATTGAATACAACACGGAACATGGTGCAGACAAATCGGTGTTGATAAACGGAATCAATTTAACCAACTTTGGAGTGTTTAGAAAATACCTCCAAACCTATGTTGAAAAGCATTCTGCCATCAATGAAAAAATGACCTTAATGGTACGTCAATTAGAACCGACGCCTCAAGGAATTCCTATGGAAATTTATTGTTTTAGTAAAGATCAGCGTTGGGAAAATTACGAGTTTATCATAGGTGATATCTTTGACCACGTTTTGGCAGCTGTTCAATATTTTGAACTGGAAATTTATGAATTGGCCTTAGGCAACAAAGTGTAATATTTACCTTAACCCTAAGAATCTTTTAACCTATCCTTTACAAATTCTATTTCCGTTTTTCCATGAGGCGTTGGTTTACCATCTTCCCCTAAATTTACCATGACAATATTATCTACGGTTAATATGGTTGCTCTGGTCATTTTATTTCGGGCTTCACATTTTAATGTAATTGAAGATCTACCAAATTTAATAACCTCTATTCCTAGTTCTACAATATCGCCTTGTACGGCAGAACTCATAAAATTAATTTCAGATATATATTTGGTTACAATTTTGGAATTTTCAAATTGAATGATGGTATAAAGCGCAGCTTCTTCATCTATCCAAGCTAAAAGCTGTCCGCCAAATAAAGTGCCATTTGGATTTAGGTCTTCGGGTTTTACCCATTTTCTGGTGTGGAATCTCATGTTTTAATATGGTATTATATTCGGTTTATAAACTACTCAAAGATAAAATATTGAATGCAGTATGCGAACTGAAATGAATTCGATTTTTGAATCCTATAATCATTATTGTTAATAAGACCGTTAACAAGATATTGTCAAAGAAAATTGAAATGCTCCCTATTTCATTAATTTTAATTCCGAATTCAAACCTTAATCATATTGTTATGGCTTCAAGATTTAATAACCTACTATCCATTAGACCTCAAATTTTATCTGCGAAAGTGTATGAAGGCATAAGTGCAGAAGAGGCATTTCAGAATACAACTTTAAGACCTATAATCAAACTACAGCACAATTTATTAGTTGCTGTTTTTGAAAATTATATTGTGAAACACAAAAACATATTTTTCGATCTACCCATGGAAGATCAGCTCAACTATATTTCCAATGCTATCCAGAAGGATATCAAATTCAGGAATTCACTGAAAGGAATGATTATTGGTCAGTTTACGGTAGAAGAATATGAACTTTATATTCAGAATTCATCAGCGCTCAATAAACGAATGATGAATATTGTTAAGGAACGTTTGATTCAAAGTGTTCAACTTTTTACACGACCTGAAAGTCTTCAGGAGGTTTAGTCTATTTTAATGAAAATAAAAACACAACTATTAGAACTGTGCCAACGCTATGCGGACAAACGTGTACTGGGCTACAAAAATGAAATCGATTTAATTAAGGAATCTATTGAAAACAATGACAAAGTGAGCAATGAGGAGGATGATTCCGGAAATTCCAAATTATTGGATGATCTAGAGAAAAACATGACGTATCTCAATGATGCCCATAAAATGCGAGAACAGTTAAAATTGGTACGACCTAACTTGGTCTCTGACTCAGTTGTTTTAGGGAGTTTGGTAAAAACGGATAGCATCACCTTTTTTATTGCTTTAAGTATTGGCAAGGTGGAATTAGAAGGGTCTGAATATTATATCATTTCACTTGCTTCGCCTCTAGGTCAGCTTTTAAAACTGCGTAAAAAAGGTGATCAATTTCAATTTAATGATAAGCGCTATTTGATTAAAGAGGTTTTATAGTAAAGATTCGCCATTCAAATTGGTAGTTAATACGTCGCTCATGTAATCCAGAAAGGGTCTCACGTTTTTAAACGCTTGATTCACTTCATTGATAAAATCATCTGCAAGAACCTCTTCGTCCGAGTATTTCTTAACAAAGATGAATTGTTTTCTTCGTATTAAATCTATGGCAGAATGCTCTTTGTCGAAGCCTTTAGGTGCTGTTTTAAGCTCGTCTCCTGTAAAATTTCCCCAGGTGGATTTAAAGGTTTTATCTTTTAAAATATCACGTATTTCTGAATCATCCATTTCAAATTCTTTCCTGATGCGTAAAAGATCTTCTTTATTGGGATCCCAAAAGCCAGTCGCAATAAATGATTCGTTATTTGGTTGTATATGCAAATAATAACCACCTCTTAGCTCTGGTTTCTTTCTGGTAAAGGAACCTCCAAAATGGGTTTTATATGGCAATTTGTTTTTAGAAAATCTTACATCCCTATAAATTCTAAATATTTTAATTTTTTCAATTTGATCGTGAACACCCATCAATTCACCCAAATGGTTGTAAGCTTTTTTTGCCTTGGCTTCAATGGCCTTAAATTCTGGCTTGTGTTCGTTAAACCAATCACGATTGTTATTGTTTTCAAGCTTTTTAAAAAACGTCAGTAATTCTTTAGGAATGGAAAGGTTCATGAGGGAAATAGTCTAAAAAGTTAATTTCTATAAAAATATAAAAAGCCATCAAAAAGATGGCTTTTAAGTTATAATATTATTGAAACTACATATTTCTAGCCGTCAATGGCATCTCCTACATCATCTGCAGCGTCTTCAATTGCATCTCCTGCATCGTCAACAGCGTCTTCAACTTTATCTTCTGTAGATTTTTGTTCTCTACAACTAGTTGTCATTAGGCTCAAACTAAATAAGGCTATAAAAAGATAACTTAATTTTTTCATTGTTTTTAGTTTTAATGGTTAATAGTTAGTGTTTTTGATAAGTACAAATATCGACTCTAAGTTATGGTATTATTTGCTCTTAACCTAAGAGTTTTAACTCAATTACATAAAACTTGATACAAATAACTTTATTGATTTTTAGAATATGCTTCTTTCAAATCGGCTGAATTTACACCTAACTTATTATCAAATTGAAGGGTTCTAATTGGGAATGGGATATTAACATCCTCTTTATCATATGCTTTTTTAATTGCGATGATAGCTTTGGTCTTTGCCCTTAATTTTTCTAGCATGCTTTCGGCATCAATCCAGAAACGGCACAAATAGTTGATAGAGCTTCCACCAAATTCCGTGTAATAAAATTCCACATCGTCTGCAGACTCTACTTGGTCAAATGTATTGGCGATTGTTTCTTTGGTCAATTGTTCTACCTTTTCCAAATCAGACTCATACCCTACTCCGCATTCTAGAAAAATCCTCATTTTTGTAGTTAAGGAATAGTTTTTTAGAGGATTATCTAATATCGTTCTGTTGGGAATGACCACCATATTATTGTCGGCTTCTTTTAAAGTAAAATATTTCAGATTAATATCCATGACTTCACCTGAGAATCCAGTAGTTTCTACCCAATGACCAATTTGTATTTTCTTTCTGAAAGACAAAAGTAGTCCTGCAAATGTATTTGCCAAAGTACCTTGTAAGGCTAAACCAATAGCTAAACCAACCACACCTGCACCAGCAAGTAAAGACGTCAAGGCTTTACCCAAGTTTAGAACGCCGAGTGCTATGAAAAGACCTAATGCCACTACTACTACCGCACTTACACGGGCAATAGCTCTTTTAATTGAATCTTGCTCAACTCTTTTGTCAACTAATTTATTAACCAATTTACTGACATATTTTGCAGAAAAATAGGCTGCCACCATTACTAAAATGGCCAAAATTAAATTGGGGATATTAGAAATTATGGCATTGAACCAACCAATTAATTTGTCTACGAGATTTCCTAAAGCGGTATTGAACTGTTCTTTCATTATAATTAAGATTATTGTTTATTTACGATTCTTTTGGTGTGTATAGCTTAATGGCTAATCTAAAAATTTAGAGTAAATATCGGAATGTCGTTAGGATTGTATTTGCTCGTACCCTATAAGGTTTAGCTCTAACCCGAAACCTATAAAACATATCTTATAATAAACTCGCTTAAGATTTCAATTTCTTGATACTTTAAGCGAGTCCTATAAATAAGCTTGTTAATTTAAACTAAACTTTCATTTAATTGGGAAGACGTTTCCTTTGAAAATGCGTCTAACATCCAACTGTTTTTTTCCAATTCCCTAATGTATGCCCCAATAAGATCGATAGTTCCTTCGTCGCCAATTTCATCCGCCTTGTTTACAACATTAGACATTTGCTTTAGAAGAATGGCGTGGTTGTTTAAAATTGTTGAAACCATTTCCTTATCTGTCAACTTAGAAGAAACTTCCTTTATGGATGCTGATTTCAAATAATCCTCTAGTTTACTCATTGGATGATAACGCAATGTCAAAATACGCTCTGCGATTTCATCAATCTTGAGGCGCGCATCATTATATAGCTCTTCAAATTTTACGTGAAGGTCAAAAAAGTTCTCTCCAAGAATATTCCAATGAAAATTTCTTAAATTTTGATAGTAAATATGATAATCTGCCAATAATGTATTTAGTTCTACAACTGTTGGCATTAGTTTATCGTCCTTTATATTTAAATAACTCATAATTTATATTTTTAAAGTGTTAAATCTGTTCCCTATAATTTAAAAACATAAGTCCTTTTTAGAATGGTAATTAACAAGGTTTAACAGCGTGTTGACTTCATTAACATAAATTTATGATAAGTAAAGTCTTGATTCCTAAATAGATTTAACACTATGAATAACTCCATTGAGAAATGTTTTTAAATAAACTTGTGAGTTGTGAGATTTTTTGCTATTATGCACTACTTTTAAAACACACATTACTTTTTATGGGTAGACCAGCAACAAGACCAACGAAACTAAAGGACGGTTACTATATCGAAATCAGAAATAAAGGCTCAAGATCAGGTGTAAAACTTTACAGTGGCACCAAATTACAGATGCATCGCGCAATTAAAATGTATGAACGCTCAAAAGAAGTGATCATTTTAGGTGAATCTGTCGATGGAAAATTTGTAGACAAGGAGCCAAAACTTCACGTTGCTGATTAACTTTCAACTTCTTTTTTTCTAACTTAATTTCTATTAGAAATTAACGTTTCATAATTTTTTTCATACATTGTTGATTAAAATGGTGCTTTTTTGTGCCCTATTTAAACTAAACTAATCAACTTTAATATGAAAAATTCTATGAACAAACCACCGATTTGGTTCTGGATTGTAAGTGTATTGGCACTATTATGGAATGGTGCTGGAGTCATGGCATATATTGGTAGAGCCTTTATGACGGACGATATGATCGCACAGTTACCGAAAGAACAACAAGCCGAATTTTTAGCAGAGTATCCTGCGTGGTACACGGCTGCTTTTGCTTTAGCCGTATTTTGCGGTGCATTGGGATGTATTGCTTTATTGATAAGAAAAAAATGGGCACATTTATTATTTATTGTTTCTGCATTAGCTGCTATCATTCAACAAGTTTACCTTTTTATTAATATTGAGATGACAGGTGCAGCATTGGTAATGCCTATAATGGTAATTATTGTATGCCTGTTTTTAATTTGGTTTGCCAGAAATGCTATAGCCAAACACTGGATTGACTAAATACTTATAATCAACAAAAATAAAAATGGTAATGGATTTTAATCCACTACCTTTTTTACGAAATGACTTTTAATATACTTATTCAAAATTCACAGAATGTAATATTAAACCGGAAGCTGGTGCTATAAAGTCCATAACTTCTGTGCTGTCTTTTTTTAAAGTCTCCTCTATATAATCAAGTGTGACTTCTCCTCTACCCAATTTAATCAAACAACCAAACATTAATCGAATTTGGTTTCTCATAAACCCCTTCCCTATGACCTTAAAAACATAAGATACCTCAGGAAAAAAATTAGCTGTATAGAGCGTATTATTCATAATTTCAGAAGATTCTATAGTTCTAAAATATTCACCTTTGTCCGTAGCGCGATAACAATAGGTTTTAAAATTATGTGAACCTTCAAATAATTTGGCACCTTGTTTCATTAATTCAACATCTAAAGGCTCAAGAATGGTCGTTAAGATTGGAGCACAAAATGGATGGTTTTTTCTCCCTTCTGAAAACACATAATGATATTCCTTTAGTTTAGAATCTTGAATGATATTGAATTCCTTGTCAACTTCTTCAATAGATAAAGCTCTTATATCTTGTGGTAAATTATGATTGAACAAGTCTAAGAAAGCCTCGAAGTCTTCGATAGGTTCATTGTATATAAATAGTTCTAAAGCAGCTTCATTGGCAGATACCATGGCATCTGTTCTTCCTGCGCCTAAAGTTTTAAATTTTATATCTTGAAGAATGAACTTCAAAGTGCGATCAATCATTAGATGTACCGTTTTTACATCGGGTTGTTTTTGCCAACCATGAAAACGATAGCCTAAATATTGAATTTTTATTAAGTAGTAATAGCGTTTGTTAAACATAATTACAAGAACGCTATTTTCTTCAAGAATCCGAAAACAATATGTATTTTTATGATACAAACTATAGTCTTCAAAGCGTTTCTATCTACTTTTCCCTGTTAGTAAATAGCCTATACTCTTTAGTTAAATCTTAGCAGTTTGGAAACTATTATCGCCGATGGTAGGAACTCTTGTTTTATGGATTTAGAAACATTTTAAAAGAAAATTACCCTAGGCTTAAAATTATTCCAGCTGTTAAAAAACTTACTGAAATCGCCTAAAAAACAAAGCTTCCATAATAGTAAATTATGGAAGCTTGTTATTCTAAGTAATGTTTCTTCAAATATTAATTGATTATCAGCTTTTCTACTCGTCTTTGACTTGTATTACTATTTAATTCTATGATATAAATGCCAGCACTTAAATGACTCACATCTATAACTTGCTTTGAAGTATTGGCACTTAATACATTAGTAAGAATAACCCGACCATTAACATCGTACAATTTCGTGTTGGTTTCACTATGTAATTGACCATTAATATTAATTGTCTTATTCTTATTATCAGCTTGGATAACTATGGTTTCGAAGTCTGATTGAACCACACTAAGCGCAGTTGTACTAAATCTAAGATAAAAACGACCAGTACCAGTTAAATTGTCATTAGGTGTAAAAACATAATCACTAGTATTTAATAATGTAAAGGAATTATTAGCAGTATCTTCTAAGTATACATTGATGTCATCTGGCATATCGGTCTCAAGAATATGGAATGTTGTTTCTTGTCCTTGGTTAACGTTAACGCCTAAAGGCACTACAACATTATACATTGAATCTGGATCAAATGATTGAACACCGAAAGGAGTTCCTGAATTGCCTTCTACTAAATGGGAATAAAGTGAAAATGCAGGAGGTATTGCACTGTATAGTGCTGAATCATAACCAGGATCAAAACCCTGTGTGGCATTACTATTGAAATAAAAATCTGTGCTATATTCCAAACTGCCTGAAGATGAATTTAATCTTATAAATCCGTGATGAGCAGATGATGACGCTCTACCTAAAATAAAATCATCAGAAGAACCTGTACATCGCATTGCTGTTGTAAAATCAATTAGTCCACCACCAGATTTAGCTTTTACAAAAAAGGCTTGGCCAGGAGCAATCAACTCAACGATAGCTGGTGAGTCTGCTGTTGCCTGGTTCCAAACTGTCCAACCATTAGATAAATCGCCGTCATAACCATAGATAGCTTGGTACGAGGTATTATTTAATTGTGATTTATTTAGAGTAAAGAACGCGTCAAAATCAAGATATGATGGATATGGATTTCCAATTAAGTTCCAGGCTCCACTAGCAGTGTCATCTGATATTACGACATCTAAAACATCGTCCGTTCTAGCTACACCTGTAAAGGTTAATGCACTTCCGTCCGTTGTTGCCGCTCTATATCCCATGCCTGCATCAATTGAGGTTGTCTCATTGGAAAGCACGTCATAATTCTGATAAGCTCCAGATGATGTGTCAAAAGGGGCGAAAGCTCTTAATGTACCAGAAGCCGCTAAATTTAGATTTAAAGCTGCAAAATCAGGAAAAAGTTGCCCTGAAATTGGTGCAGAAATTAAATCGTTCGTACCTATTTGAGATGTATATCTTTTATAAGTTACAGTTCCAACAATAGTTCCATCGGAGATCAAACTTGAATATTGTTGGGAATTAGAATTTAAGTTTATAGCGTCTGTAGTCAAAGTAACACCAGAATCAATAACTATAGCAGCACCAGGATCTACGGTTAAAATATTACATGATGTGTTTGCCGTAATGTTTGCCGTACCTGACTCAATAATAATATCATCAAGGGAAGTCGCGGCACTAAGCGGGCTGCTTGGCGACCATCCATTATTATAGGTATAGGTTATTCCTGAAGTTTCTGCTCTTGCGCTAGCAGTATAATTGCCATCAGCATTTCGGTTTTGGATATCGAATCCAGAGTTTTCTTGTGCATTCGATGGATTGAAAACGCACAAAACAAAGAGAATAATCAAAGTAGTTTTTAAGTTTTTCATAAGTTTAGGGTTTTGATTTGAGTTAAACATTTTGGTAAAGTAAATTTATAAAATCCTTAATACTAATCGATTAAATGTAGATTTTGTCGATTACAAAAAATCAAAAATCGATAAAATTCATATAAAATCGACAAAAAGTATATTAATCCGACAAAATGTTTTTATGGTGTTTTCTTAAATCATGTGTAGATTTATATACAAAATGTGAACGTTTAGAATTTGGAACACCAATAATTAATGAGATGATAAACGGCAGATTTTTTTCTGAACAATCATCTTCGTCATTGCCTCTATATCAATTTTAAAGTTGGTCAGTAGTATGCTTTAATTATTTATCATTTGTAGTATGGGCATAAAAAAACAGCCATAATCTATAATTATAGCTGCTATATGTTTTTACACCTCTCCTTAGCTTACTTAATTATCAACTTTTTTGTTTCAACCTGATTTTCATGAGCAACTTTTAGAACATAAATTCCTGCGCTTAGCGATGAAGCATCAATTCTATTTGAGATCTGAGATGCATTTAAGACTTTAATTAAAACCAAACGCCCTTGAACATCATATAATTTAGCTTCGCTTTTACCTTTCAATACACCTTTAATCACAATTTCCTTTGGTGTTGTGGTTGCATAAATATTTAAATTGTTCAATTCGCCATCAGTAACAGATAGCGCTTGGGTTGCATATTGAATATAAAATCGACCAGTTCCAACAAGTTGATGAGATGCTATAAAGGTGTAATCATTGGTATTTAATAATGTAACTGTATTTTCTACAGTATCGTTCAAATAAACATTAACACCTGAAGGTAAATAGGATACATCAGCAATGGATATAGTTAACTGCTCATGAGCATGTGCCTTAACTCCGATGGGAATAATAACATTGTTCAAATCATTATAAGGTAGTGCTTGAATCTCCATACCCAAACCAGAATTATCTTCCACGAGATTGGAGAAAATTGAGTACCCCGCCGTACTTCCGGCATAAGATGCTGCATCATAGCCAACGTCTAATGCTCTGGTGGTGCCTTCTATAAAGTAAATTTTAGTGGATGTAGTATTTGAGGAACTGCTTAAGTTCAATTTGCATAAAGCAACATTTGTCGAAATATCCCTTCCAGCAATAAAATCATCAGAAGTACCTGTCGTTCGCATATTGGTTGTAAAATCCACTAAACCGCCTCCTGATTTTGCTTTTACAAAAAAGGCTTGGCCAGGTGCAAGGTATTCATCCTCTGAGATATCAACTATAGATGTAAAGTTCCAAACTGTCCATCCTCCATTGCCATCATAGCCGTAAATAGCTTGGTAAGCATTGTTTGGGTCAAACTCGCCAGCATTGGTCGTAAAGAAGGTTTCAAAATTCATATACGAAGGATACGGATTCCCAATAAGGTTCCAAGCAGAACCAGCGGTGGCATCAGAAATAGGAACATCTAAAACATCATTAGTTCTAACTGTTCCTGTAAAGGTTAGCGTACTTCCATCCGTTGTTGCGGCTTTATAACCAGTACCAGCATTAATTACCGTGGAAGCATTCGTACTTGTATCGTAATTTTGATATGCTCCTGCGCTAGTAACATAAGGTGCAAATGCCCTTAATGTTCCAGATGAAGCCAAATTTGAATTTGCCATTTCAAACGCACCAAAAGTCTGATCAACTACAGGTGCTGAAATTAGGTCATTTGTTCCTATTTGGGCTGTATATCTATGATAGTTTACGGTTCCTGTAATAGTTCCGTCAACAATCAAACTTGAGTATAATTGTGAAGTAGAGTTTAAGTTAGATTCATTAGTGGTTAAAATAACTCCCGAATTAACGATTAATGCAGCTCCTGGATTAATAGTTAGGGTATTACATGTGGTGTTACTTAAGATGACTGCATTACCAGTTTCAACGATGATATCATCATTAGCACCTGCAGTACCATTCGGGTCATTTGGTGACCATCCGTTATTATAGGTATATGTGGTTGAACCGCTTGGTTTAACATAAATCGTATAATCTTCGGATTGGCCGTAATATAAATTTTGAAAACATGCAGAATCAATAGCTTCAGTTTCAGCATATCTGCTATCCAACTCATTAATTATTCTAATTCTAATAAAATCACCATAAGGTATGTTAGTAGGATATATAAGATTTACAGGCACAGTACTAAATGCGGCAATGTCTTGAGTTATTAAATATTGTTCCTCCGCATCATCGTCAAAATCACCATCATTATTCCAATCAATCCACACTCCTAATTGATTCAAATTGTCTGAGACACCAATATTTAGTGTATTAGAAACAGATGTATCAATTTCAAAGGGATGTGTACAACCTCCACTTTTATCTAAGTTTCCGCCATCAATTGCAGAAACTGATGAAATAGCGGAAACTCCATTCAATTCCACACTAACAATTCCGGCAAAATAGGTTAAAACTGTATTGGTAGTACATACGGCATTTGGTGCAGTAAATCCGATAATTGGCGCCAAATGTCCTTTTGAGTTTACAATTGCTGTATCTTCCATTGCTGCACGAACCCTTGTTTTTTGATCATTAGTAAGTCGGTCGGCACAATTATAATAACTCATTATATTATTAATGGTATTATTATCTACCCAAGGATTACCTGTACAACTATTATTTGAAGGGCAAGTACTTGTTTCTCTTCTATGCGGAACTGTGTCTGCACAACCATCACTGTCTGTTCCAATGGTTGTATCCGCAGGACACGAACCTCCACTACCATCACCTTGAAAAGTATGATATAGATTAAAAAAATGACCTGCTTCATGGACAACCGTACTGTTATCTCCATTAGAATTTAGTCCCCAACCATTGGTATTTCCAGGGTCATAACCAAAAACGGTGGACATCATTACCGAACCATGAAAGTTGGCATTGTCGTTATAAAAATAAGCATAGCCTTGAAAGCCAAACCCTCCATTATTCCCATCTAACTCTGTCACAATCCAAATATTAAAATAATCATTTTTTGGCCAGCTACTTAATGCCACTATGTCATTATAACTCACTCCATTGGAATTGTTAACATTTACCCCATAATCCGAATAGCCTGGAAGCCCAGAAGCGTCAATTCTATTAATACCAGAAGTCGCGTTACAGTTCGGATCTCTTTGAGCCAGGACAAATTCAATTTCAAAATCTATTGGACTTGTTGCAATACGTCCTCTATAATAATCATTTAAATTATCTATACTACTTTGTATTTGAGCATCGGAAATATTACTTCCTACACCTTCAGCCTCACCTAAATGCAATACATGAATTACTACAGGTATGGTGAGTATGTCTCCGGCCATTCTAGAAAAACTTCTGTTCTCGATGGCTTTCTGTAATCTTTTTTCTGCTGCCTTTTCCAAGGTCACAAAGTTGGGATCTTGGCGAAGTTGTTCTCTTTGAGCATCAAAACCACATTGATTTTGTGCAAAGGATAGTGTAAAAGAAAGAAAAAACAAATAGAATAAAAAGGCGCTTTTAGTAGGTTTCATAAGTTTAGGGTCTGATAACAAAACCGTTAAAGTACATTTTTCATAGATAAAATACTTAAGAATATGAAGATAATCGATAAAAGGAAGGTCGTATGCATTTTTATAGTCAATTGAAAATCATAAAATTGAAGGCGTATGCATAGAAAAACCCTAATGATTTCTCAAAAGGGTTTTAAAAAATTTTGTCTTAGTTTTAATTACTAATTACCCAAAATAATAGGCATTCCGCTATCTCCAGAACCAATAACTACCACTTTACTATTTGTGGATTCAGATAATTTAATAGTCGCTTCTATACCTTTATCTTGTAAAATCTTATCCGTTAAAGAGGCACTTAAAATTTTATTGGCATCAGCTTTACCTTGTGCTTCAATAATTTGTCGCTGCGCTTCTTTATCTGCGGTGACCAATCTGAATTCGTATTCCAAAGATTCCTGTTCTTGCTTCAACTTCCGCTCAATGGCGTCTTTAATTGTTGGCGGCAATGTGACATCTCTCACTAAAATTTCATCAATAAGAATATGTTGACCTTTGACAATTTTTTTGGTTTCCTCAAAAATCTCTTCTTGAATGGCATCACGTTTACTGGAATACAATTGTTCCGGTGTATAGCGACCTACCACACTTCGCGCTGCCGACCGTATAGTAGGCAATATAATACGGTTTAGATAGTTATCTCCAATTTCCTGATGTAATTTTCCTAAATTTGCCTGATCTGGCTGATACCATACTGAAGCATCCAATTGAATATCCAGGCCGTTGGAAGACAACACTTTCATTTTTTCAAAAATCTCTTGTCTTCTTACCTCATAAACAAACACCTTATTCCAAGGTGCCACTATATGAAACCCTTCACCCATTGGTGGCTCATCAGTCACAACACCTTCTCCAAATGTTTTAAATAAAACCCCAGCTTCTCCAGAATCTATTGTCACAGCTGATTTAGCTATTACAATTATTAAAATTACGACTCCAATTAAAATCGGTAATCCAACCTTTGGTAATTTTTCCATTATTTTTAATTTAAATTAATCCGTTATATTTTCTGATAAACCACTCCGCAAAAAGGCTTAAAGCGATTAAACCAAGTAGATATTTCCAATCTATCAAAGGTACGATATTTTTAGTGCTTTTCTGTATGGTTCTGTAGCGATTGTCATTTAGTAAATTATCAATTAACACCTCAGAATCATTTATAAAATAAACTTCTCCTCCACTATTTACTGCCAGAGATCTCAATTTGGTCAAATCAGCATTTAGGAATTGTTGTTCTACATTATATTCCAAAACTTGAAAACTTCCGGATGCAGCAACGGATTCCGAATTGTGCTTTACCGTGAAATCATATAAGCCAGCCTTTATCCCACTTAGATCTACAGTGAAATTGCCATTGTTCAGTAATAATGGCACTTCTCTTATGCTTTCATCTTCCTTATTTTTCAAGACGATACTTAGCGATGCCGAATTATCAAACTCAAAGTTTTTATTAAAATATTGCGCCGTTATAATTACATCATCATTACCGTTATAAAAAGATTTGTAATCGATATTAATGCGTTTTCGTTTTTTATTTGAACTTAAATATTGAACCAATTTATTTATAAATTCGTCAAAATTATTGAAACTATTGGTATTGAGAAAGGATTGTGCTCGCCATCGCCAAATGTCTTCTCCATTTAAAATGGCGTGTTTCGTGCCATCGGCTTCAAATGTTGCCAATAAAATATCTTCAGTTGTAATGCCATTGACCGCTTTGAATAATAGAGTTTCATGAGGCACCGAAATTTGAAGCGCTCCAAACTCAGCAATCAAAGGTGGAAAACTATTGAAATCGAGATTTTCTACAATGAAAACGCCATAGTTTCTGTTTAAACTCGGTTGATAGTTCTCAGTTTGATTAGTTATTTTTTGTTTAAAATAGTATTGACTTTGATTTAAAATATTCCAGTTGGTTGTTGCTCCTGTAATAACAAAAGTATTGATTTTCTGTTCTTTTATTGTTTTTAAAACGGTATTAAAGTTATTATTTGGCTGATAGAGTATAACCAATTGAAAATCATTTATTTTATCTATTAATTCTTTTGGTTTTATAATGGAAACACTTCGTTGCTCATTACTTTCTATCGCCTTTTTCAAAGCTCCTAAATCAGGATGCATACGATCATATACTAAGGCGATATTTGTCTTTTGGTCAATGACTTCTACTCCAAAATTTTTATAATTATTTACTTTGTTCTTCTCACTATCTAAAGCGACCAACTCAACTCTATACGTTTTTACGCCAACACTATTTGCCGTTAAAGCTGTGGACACAATTTCAGAAGACTTGGAAGCATTAAATTGTAATGTTTTTCTAAACACTATGGTATTGCCAGACCAAATTTTAAGTTCTGAAGTTATAGCTTCGTTACCATTATAATTCGTAATAATTTCAACCGGAAATTTATTCTTGAGATAGACATATCGATTCACATTCAGTTGCTTAATACTTAAATCGGAATGTACTGTTGAATCTCCAAGAATGACTGGGTAAATAGGCTGTTTAATCCCTTTTGCCATAAAACTGTAATCGGCGCCATAGGTTTGGTTACCATCACTTAACACCACAATTGGAGCGGTTTGATTGGCATAAACTTCGCCAAACTGTTTTAAAGCCAAAGCTACATTAGATTGACGTTCGTTAAAATTTAAACTGTCTAATGACTTAACGGTCTTCCCAAAACTATAGGTTTGAATATTAAAACGATCATTAAGTTCTGAACTATTGGTTAATGCATTAGCTACTTCCCTAGCCTTTTCATCTTGTTTTAAATACGAGATCGATTCTGAATTATCCACAGCAACTACAAGGGTAGGTTTTTCATCAAAATAGGTGAAGGATTCAAACTTGGGATTGATCAGTAATAACAAGATTCCAAAGATTGAAATCGCTCTCAGTGCTGTAAGCAGGTATTTTAGATTATTTTTAAATTTCGATTTATACAAATACTGAAACAGCGCTAATAAAAGCGCTGTAATTGCAGCAATAGTTATGTAAATTATTGTTTCCTTTTGCATTAAATGATTTTAAATCTACGATTTACCCTTTCGTGCCAATCATATTCGGCATTTATAAAATCAAAATCGTAAATTAGGTTAGCATACCGCCATCAACATTAAGCGTCTGTCCAGTAACATAAGCGCTTAAATCACTCGCTAAAAACACACAAGCATTAGCAATATCTTCTGGTGTTCCTCCTCTTTTTAGTGGAATACCTGCTCGCCATCCTTTTAAGGTTTCTTCGTCTAATTTTGCCGTCATTTCAGTTTCTATAAAACCAGGTGCGATGACGTTACTTCTAATATTCCGTGAGCCTAATTCTAAAGCTACGGATTTAGAAAACCCAATAATTCCGGCTTTAGAGGCTGCATAATTGGTTTGTCCTGCGTTACCTTTTACTCCAACTACAGAGCTCATATTAATTATAGACCCTTTTCGCTGTTTTAACATAGTGCGCTGAACGGCTTTGGTCATGTTAAAAACCGATTTTAAGTTCACTTCAATGACCTTATCAAAATCTTCTTCTCCCATTCGCATTAAGAGATTATCTTTTGTGATTCCTGCATTATTCACAAGAATATCAATAGAACCGAATTCCGCTAAAACGTCTTCTGCCAATTTTTGGGATTCATCAAAATTGGCAGCATTGCTTTGGTAGCCTTTGGCTTTTATACCTTTGGCATTTAATTCTTTTTCCAGTTCATTGGCAGCTTCAACGGATGAGCTATAGGTAAATGCTACATTTGCACCATGATCGGCAAAAACTTCAGCGATTCCTTTTCCAATGCCTCTACTTGCACCTGTTATTATGGCTGTTTTTCCCTCTAGTAGTTTCATGTTTTAATAGGTTTGGTTAGTTTTTTCAATATTTAACATTGTTGTCGTTTTTTATTAAGAAAATGTTCTCTGTACTGTTGTCAACTTCAAAAAAATTGAAAATCACTCGAACTGATGATTTCATGGACGACGAACTGCTTCAAATATACCAATTCCAAATTGCATCAAATAAAAAAAACCTCATATTTTAACATAAATATGAGGTTTAATTATACGGTTACTTTTATTGCTATTGCTTTAAGGCTTCAGGTTGATTATAATTGAAAAGATAATCGATATCCAATTCTTTTATGGTTCCTAATTTGCTCAAGGCATCAAAATCCATGTCTTTTTTGTTGCCAATAACCATGACGTTATAGTTTTCTCCTTTAATGTTATCGTCAAAGAATGTTTTTAGGTCTGCCATCGTCATGTTTTTAATGGCATTATAGATTTCCTCGCGATTATCATTATCAATACCTTGTTTTTTCAAACCTTCATACGTCCAAAAAATATTTGACTTGGTAATTCGTTTAGCCGCAATTTTCTTTAATGTTGCTTCTTTTGCTTGGTTGAATTGATCTTCAGCCTCTGGCATATTAGTCATTAATTCCATCATGGCATCTACAGCTTGCCCCAATTTATTGGCTTGTGTACCAACGTAAGCCATTGTGTAATCTGGCTTGCCAGCTTCACTGGCATTATTATAGCTAGAAAATGCAGAATAGGCTAAAGATTTAGATTCTCTTATTTCCTGAAACACAATTGACGATAATCCACTACCAAAATACGTATTGAACAATTGCGAAGCTGCCATTTTCTTTGGACTGAACTCTTCTCCTTTAGCCAATAGTAAAATTTCACTCTGCACCATATCGTAATCGACAAAATAAACGTTACCTCCAGTTTCTAAATTGGTATATTCTGTTTTTTCAGGATAATCCAACAAAGTTTCAGGAATCTTGTGATGTTTGTTTAAAGCCTCTTTGGCTTCGCCTATGGCATTACCATAATAAAAGATACGTTGGTTATAAGCACGCATTTCTTTTATTTTGTTTACTAATTCCGTTGGGCTCATAGCATTTAATTCCGCCTGGGAATAAATATTTCTTAACCTTGAATTTTCGCCATATTGCCCATAATTCATTAAACCATTCCAGAAAATATTTCCTTTTTGTGTTTTGCCATCTTCTCTGCCTTTCAAAATACTTTCAACATACTTGTCATAAGTTTCTTGGTTTGGTTCAGCGTTATTCCATAAATGTTCCAGAAGTGCTAAACCTGCATCTAGATTTTCTTTAAGCCCTGAAATGCCTACATAAGTTTTATCACTAGACGAAAAGACATTATACTGAATGCCTATTTTATAAAACTCTTGTTTTAACTGTTCTGGGGTGTAGGTGTCAGTTCCTAAATAATCTAAATAACCAGCAGCAAGAGAAACCATACGGTCGTTATCTTGTCCCATATCAAAAATGATATTCAAATTAAAAATATCATTGTTAGGATTTTCTACATAAGAAAGTTTAAGACCATTATCGGTTTTTGTTTCTTTTATTGCGGTTTTGTAATCAATAAATTGCGGTTTCAAATCTGGAGAAACCATAGCATTTAAAGACTTTAAAAACTCAGATTCTTTTCCTCTATTTAATTCAATCGGTGTTATTCCTGGATTTTCTACTTTAACGATTGAGGTGTCTTCGCCTTTAAGTTTATGCACTTCTACATAGTTGTTTCCATAAAATGAATTGGCAAAATCAATTACTTCTTGCTTCGTGATTTTCTTCATTTCATCAAGCATTTTTAGACGGTTGTTCCAATCTTGCTCGCCAATAAATGCATCCAAATACGCATAAGCTGTTGATGACGCATTTTCGTATTGTTGAATTTGAGATAAACGTAAATCATTTATAACAGCATCTAATAACCAATCCTCGAATTCACCCTTTTTAATTTTTTCCACTTGCGCTAGTAAAAGATCTCTAACTTCGTCTAAAGATTGGTCAGCTTTTGGAGAACCATAAAGTAAATGGAAGCCGTAGTCATTATCAAAATTTGTATAAGATGATGCATTTTGAACCAATTGCTTCTGGTTAAGATTCAAATCAATTAAACCAGCTTGGGAGTTTGCTAACATGTAATCTACCAACTTCAACAATACTTCTTGATCAGATCCTTTTCCTTTAGATCTAAAGGCAACATATATGGATTCCGCAGTTGGTCCTAAAACCTCTTTCTTTACTGGCGTTGAAAGTGGCTCTAATTTTGGAAACGTAGGATGTGTCACTTCCTTCTTCTCATAACTACCAAATGCATCGTTTACCTTTTTGATGGTTTCGTCAAAATCTAAATCACCAACCATGATTACTGCCATGTTGTTTGGTACATAATATTTATCAAAATAAGCATTTATGGCTTCCATAGATGGATTTTTTAAATGCTCTGAAATACCAATGGTAGATTGCGTTCCGTAAGGATGTGTTGGAAATAATCCTTCGAGTGTAGCGAAATATTGCTTACGGCCATCGCTGTCTTGTCCTCTATTAAATTCTTCATAAACAGCTTCTAGTTCTGTATGAAACAGACGCAATACCAATTTGCTAAATCGCTCACTTTCTACTTTTAACCATTTATCAACTTCGTTTGAAGGAATTTTGTTGACATAAACGGTTTGTTCGTTAGATGTAAACGCATTGGTGCCTTCTGCTCCTAATGAATTTGTCATTTTATCATATTCATTGGCTATAGATAATTTTGAAGCTTCTAAAGAAATTTCGTCTATTTCTTTATAAATAGCTTTTTTCTTTTTAGGATCTTGTTCTTTCTTATGCTCCTCATACAAATCAGAAATTTGTTTAATTAACTTAGCTTCTTCTTCATAATTTTGAGTTCCAATTTTATCGGTTCCCTTAAAAACCATGTGCTCTAAATAGTGAGCTAAACCGGTGTTATCTGCAGGATCATAAGTAGAACCAGCTCTAACAGCTATAAGTGTTTGAATCTTTGGTTCTTCATTATTTTGACCTAAATAGACTTTAAGACCATTGTCTAAAGTGTATAGTCTCAAACCCGTTGGGTCGTCCGATACGGTTTCAAAATTAAAGCCGTTGGTGCCTTCATTGGTCTCAACAACATAAGACATTTTCTTGTCATTGCTTTCATTTTTACAGCCAAAAACTGCTGCAATCATTAAAAACAACCAAATTGATTTAATGTGTTTCATTTTTTGATTTTAGTTGATTAATTGAATAAAAAAATCCATTAGCTAAAAATATAGCTAATGGATTTATAACGTAATGTGTTTAGATATATTTTAACAGAAGTTTAGCCTAAAACTTCAGCTACTTTCTTTCCTATTTCAGCAGGTGAATCCACGACATGGATTCCACATGCTCTCATAATTTTCTTTTTGGCTTGCGCAGTATCATCACTTCCTCCTACAATAGCACCAGCATGACCCATTGTACGACCAGCAGGAGCTGTTTCACCAGCAATAAAACCAATAACAGGTTTCTTACTTCCGCTTTCTTTATACCAATGTGCAGCATCTGCTTCCAACTGACCTCCAATTTCGCCAATCATCACTACAGCTTCAGTTTCCGGATCGTTGATTAATAATTCAACCGCTTCCTTAGTGGTAGTTCCAATAATTGGATCACCACCAATACCAATAGCTGTTGTAATTCCTAAACCTTGCTTTACTACTTGATCAGCGGCTTCATACGTTAATGTTCCAGATTTAGAAACGATTCCAACATTCCCTTTTTTGAACACAAAACCTGGCATAATACCAACTTTAGCTTCACCAGGTGTAATAACACCAGGACAGTTAGGACCAATTAAACGACAGTCTTTATTTTTTATGTAGTTAGAGGCTTTAATCATATCTGCAACAGGAATGCCTTCAGTTATGGTAATAATGACTTTAATTCCTGCATCTGCAGCTTCCATAATAGCATCAGCAGCAAAAGCTGGTGGTACAAAAATAATGGTCGTATCGGCACCCACTTTTTCAACAGCTTCAGAAACTGTATTAAAAACAGGCTTGTCTAGATGTGTTTGACCACCTTTTCCTGGTGTAACACCTCCAACAACGTTTGTACCGTATTCAATCATTTGCTCTGCGTGAAACGTACCTTCACTACCTGTAAAGCCTTGAACTATAATATTGGAATTTTTATTAACTAAAACGCTCATTTGATATTATTAATTTTAAGTTTTATTAATTCTGCTGCACAAAAATAAGAGATTTAAAACGCAAAAGCGACCTCTTTTTTAATTTTATTTACATGTATGATGCCATGCTAATATCGTCGGATTCGTCAGCTTGTTGACTGATCTCAAAACCACGATATAATTTATCGTCTTTTACCTCCCAAATGGTTGTGAAATGCGCCAAGGTAGTTTCCGAATCTGGGTTTTCTATAGTGTTACCAAAGAGTGTATGTCTTGAGGTGACGAAATTTCCGGCTTCTATGAAATGGGTAAATTCAAAACGAAGACTGTTGTATGATTTACGTGTATCTTTAAAAAAATCTTTCAAATCACTATAATCCAACAATACAAATCCTTGACTATTGGTCCAGTGTAATTCGCAATCCTTATGAA
Source organism: Winogradskyella forsetii (assembly GCF_013394595.1). Lineage (GTDB taxonomy): Bacteria > Bacteroidota > Bacteroidia > Flavobacteriales > Flavobacteriaceae > Winogradskyella > Winogradskyella forsetii. The sequence continues at coordinate 1,927,641 of NZ_CP053348.1, read as the reverse complement.
AAAACCGTTCCATAACCTTTGGATCATTGGCTAGATCAGATTCATAAAATGCTTTTACAATGTCTTTTGCAGTCATGATAAGTTTTTTAATTTTTGAAGAATTTCTGGAATTTTTTTAATGTAAGCCATCTCTTTAAACATGACTCTAGCGTCCTGAGCTGGTGAACCGAAGTATGTTTTACCCTCTTCCGTAGAATGCCCTAGACCAGATTGTGCATAAAGAACCGTTCCTTTTGCCAATGTGATTCCACTTTTTATGCCTACTTGCCCCCAAATGGTCACATTATCCTCAATAACAACACATCCAGCAATTCCTGTTTGTGAAGCTATTAGACATTTCTTGCCAATGACCGTATCATGTCCAACCTGAATTTGATTATCCAATTTTGACCCTTCTCCAATGGTTGTATCTCCAGTAACACCTCTATCTATCGTACAAAGTGCACCAATATCTACATTGTTTTTTATGATAACACGACCTCCAGATTTTAACTGATCGTACCCTTCTGGTCTGTTTTTATAGTAGAAGGCACTTGCACCTAAGACTGTTCCTGCATGGATAGTAACCTCATCTCCTATTATAGCATCATCATAAATGCTTACGTTAGCGTGAATGATACAGTTTTTACCAATAGTTACATTATTGCCTATAAAACAGTTGGGCTGAATCACGGTGCCTTCTCCAATTATAGCATCACTTGCAATGGCTGAATTGGAAGCTCTAAATGGTTTAAAATGTTCTGTAAGTTTATTAAAATCCCGAAAAGGATCATCTGAGATTAAAAGTGCTTTTCCATCAGGACATTCAACATCTTTGTTGATTAAAACAATGGTTGCAGCAGATTCTAAAGCTTTATCATAATATTTAGGATGATCTACAAATACAATGTCTCCTGGTTCAACCACATGAATTTCATTGATACCTAAAATTTCGAAATCTTCCGCACCTTTAAATTCACAATCAATTAATGTGGCGATTTGTTTTAGAGTATGCGGTTTTTGGAATTTCATATTTCAGTCCTCAGTATACAGTTCTCAGTAAGCAGTCTTCAGTGAGTACTCCAAACTGAGGACCAAATAGCGACAACTTAGTTATTCTTTAATTCGTTCTTTGTATGTACCTTTTTCAGTTTCAACTTTAATCTTGTCACCTTCATTGATGAATAATGGCACATTTACTTCCGCTCCAGATTCGACAGTGGCTGGTTTAGTTGCATTGGTTGCTGTATTTCCTTTTACACCTGGCTCTGTTGCAGTGACTTCTAAAATTACAGAAGCTGGTAAATCTACAGAAAGTGGCATATTGTCCTCTGTGTTAATTTGAATGGTGACTACTTCTCCTTCTTTCATTAAATCGGTTCTATCGATAGCAGATTCCAATAATCGTATTTGCGTGTAATCGGCTTCATTCATGAAATGATAAAACTCACCATCGTTATATAAATATTGAAATTTATGCGTTTCAACACGTACGTCTTCAATTTTATGTCCAGCTGAAAATGTATTATCCAATACCTTACCTGTTGTGACACTTTTCATTTTAGTTCTTACAAAAGCTGGTCCCTTACCTGGTTTTACATGAAGAAACTCTATGATCTTGTAAATATCGTTATTGTATCTTATACATAATCCGTTTCTAATATCTGATGTGCTTGCCATAATATTGCCCACGTAAGTGGGTATCTTTTAATAATTAATAAATAGTTGTTTACTTTTTCTCGAGCTCATACAGTCTTCAAAATTTCTTCTTTAGACCTTACTCGTATCATAACCAATAGACTTAAATCTACTAGTTCGATTTAAAATACCCTTTCATAATTCCACGATGCGAATTCTTTATAAACTGAAGAATCTCATCACGTTCTGGTGTGGCTTCCATTTCCGCTTCAATTAAATCTGAAGCTTGGGTATTATTATAATTTTTTTGATAGAGTATTCTGTAAATATTCTGAATCTCCCTTATTTTTTCGGTAGTGTAACCTCTTCGCCTTAAGCCTACGGAGTTAATTCCAACATAAGACAAAGGCTCTCTTGCTGCCTTAACATAAGGTGGAACGTCTTTACGCACTAATGACCCACCAGTTACAAAAGCGTGATTTCCAATAGAGCAAAATTGATGAACTGCTGTCATACCTGCTAAGACCACATAGTCACCGACATTAATATGACCTGCAAGGGTGCTGTTATTTGAAAAAATACAATTGTTACCCACAATACAATCGTGAGCAATATGGCAATAGGCCATTATCAAACAATTATCACCAATAACTGTTTTCATTTTGTCTGTTGTACCACGATTAATCGTTACACATTCTCTGATGGTGACATTATCTCCTATTTCTACAGTAGTATCTTCATCATTATATTTTAAATCTTGCGGTACAGCAGAAATTACCGCTCCTGGAAAAATATTACAGTTCTTTCCTATACGAGCACCTTCCATAATAGTTACATTACTTCCAATCCAAGTGCCTTCACCAATTTTTACATTGTTATGTATGGTGGTAAAAGGTTCTATGACGACATTCTTAGCAATCTTTGCTCCTGGATGTACGTATGCTAACGGTTGGTTCATTCTAATACTGTTTGTTGTTTATTGTTTGTTTTAAAGTTGTTCGACATAACGCCTAACCAACGAACAATTAAACGTTATTCAATTTATTTTACTTTTGATATTTGTGCCATTAGTTCAGCCTCTGCGCATAATTTACCGTTGGCATAGGCATAACCTTGCATGTGGCAAATACCTCGTCTTATTGGTGTAATTAATGAACATTTGAATATTAAGGTATCGCCAGGCACTACTTTTTGTTTGAATTTCACATTATCCATTTTCATGAAAAATGTTAAATAATTTTCAGGATCAGGAACTGTGCTCAATACTAAAATCCCTCCTGTTTGTGCCATAGCTTCTATAATTAAAACGCCTGGCATCACTGGTGCACCCGGAAAATGTCCTTTAAAGAACTCTTCGTTCATAGTCACATTTTTCATACCAATAACATGGTTGTCGGTAAGCTCATAAACTTTATCGAGCAATAAAAATGGTTGTCTATGCGGTAACATATCCATTATTTGATTCACATCCATTAGTGGTGGTGAATTCAGATCGAGTTGAGGAACGTTATTTCTTCTTTCGTTCTTTATAAGCTTGGACATCTTTTTTGCAAACTGTGTATTTACAAAATGACCTGGCTTATTGGCAATGACTTTTCCTCTTAGCCGTGTACCAATCAATGCTAAATCGCCAACCACATCAAGTAGCTTATGACGTGCAGCTTCGTTTGGATGATGTAATGTTAGATTATCCAAGATACCATTTGGCTTTACTGCAATATTATCTTTTTTGAAAGCGACTCTTAATTTATCCATAGTTTTTGGAGAGAGCTCTTTATCTACATACACAATAGCATTATTTAGGTCACCACCTTTAATCAATCCATGTTCTAGAAGCATTTCAATCTCATGCAAAAAACTAAACGTTCTCGCATTTGCTATTTCAGATTTAAAATCTGAAACATTATTTAAAGTTGCATTTTGAGTTCCTAAAACTTTGGTTCCAAAATCAACCATCGTTGTAATTTGATAAGAATTAGAAGGCATTAAAATAATCTCACTACCAGATTCTTCATCTGTATAAGATACCACTTGGGTGACTTCATATTCTTCTCTAAATGCATCTTGTTCAACTATACCAGCCTTTTCGATAGCTTCCACAAAATATTTGGAAGACCCATCCATTATTGGTGGCTCTGAAGCATCTAATTCTAAAACTGCATTATCGATATCTAAACCTACTAATGCCGCCAAAACGTGCTCACAGGTTTGAATGGTTACACCATTTCTTTCTAAACAGGTGCCACGCTGTGTACTGGTAACATAATTGGCATCCGCTTCTATTTTTGGACTGCCTTCCAAATCTACGCGTACAAACACAAATCCAGAATTTTCTGCACCTGGCTTAAACACCAACTTTACTTCTGCACCAGTATGAAGTCCAACTCCTGTTAGTGTAACTTCCTTTTCAATGGTTTTTTGTTTCGTTTCCGTTTTAATTATGGCCATCTACTCTTTTTTCTATTTCGTTTATATTTTTTACAATCTTAGGCAAATTTTTAAAATAAACATAGGATTTATTATAATCACCGTAACCTAATGCTGGCGACCCTTGCAATACTTCGTTGTCTTTTACATTTCTACCAATGCCAGATTGCGCTTGAATTTTTACATTATTACCAATCAATAAATGACCAGCGATACCCACTTGGCCTCCAATTTGGCAATGTTCTCCAATTTTGGTAGAACCAGCAACACCTGTTTGGGCTGCAATTACCGTGTTCTTCCCAATTTCTACATTGTGGGCAATCTGTATTTGATTATCTAATTTCACACCATATCTCAATATTGTAGATCCCATAGTGGCGCGATCTATAGTTGTTCCTGCACCAATATCAACATAATCTTCCAATATCACATTTCCTATTTGAGGGATTTTAGAATAGCCTCCTACTTTATTAGGCGCAAAACCAAAACCATCTGCTCCTATTATAACACCAGAATTTATAACGCAACCTTTACCAATAAGACAATCTGAATATATCTTTCCGCCAGAAAATACAATGCTGTTATCTCCAATAGTGACGTTATCTCCAATATACGCATTCGGAAAAATCTTAACATTATCACCAAGAATCACATTATCTCCAATATAAGAAAACGCTCCTATATATATGTCATTACCAACTTTCGCCGAATCTGAAATAAAGCTTGGTTGCTCAATACCAGATTTGTTTAACTTAATCTGATTGTAATATTCCAACAATTTTGAAAAGCCTTCGTAAGCATCCTCAACTTTTATGAGTGTTGTGAAAATCGGTTTTTCTGGTTCAAAATCTGCATTTACAATAGTTATAGACGCTTCTGTCTTATATATATAAGGTGTGTATTTTAGATTGGAAAGAAAAGTCAGAGAACCTTGTGTGCCTTCTTCGATTTTTGAAAGCTTGAAAACTTCAACATTAGGGTCGCCAACAACAGTTCCTTCTAAAATACCTGCGATTTGTTCTGCTGTAAATTTCAATTATTAGATTTTAAAGTCATGGTTGGTTTCCACAAAAATAGAAAAAAAGGATTACATTTTCTTTTAAACCTGAATTCGACCTAAGATTTAAATACAGAACCCTAAGAAAGTGTGAGATTTGAAGTATAAAATTAGAATTAATATCTAGATATTTTAATAATTTTATACGATAAGATTGCATTTTCTTAGGGTTTCCATGGGATTTTATGAATTTTCCCCAATTGCTCACTATAATTTATCAAATTAACACGTTAGTCCTTCTAAATTATAGAATCGAATTGAATAAAAATTCATTCAAACTGTAAACAAATATTAGGTCGAATTCAGGTTTTTAGGATAGCACATATAATATTTAGTTATGGGTTTGCTCAATGCTTTTAGGTTTAATTGGTCAGAAGCCTTAACAATATCCTTTATTTTTCCAGATTTAAATAAAATATTAATCTTTTGAAATTTATTTTGATATGCCTGATTAATTAATTCCCCATAAAACACAAAATAAGAGGCTTCATGCTCTGTTATGTTATGTTTTTTAATTAAAGCTTCTGCGTGCATTTTTAAGTCAGAATTATTTATTGGCTTATTTTTTAACTTCACTTTCAATAAATTTCTATCTAAAATCATTCGGCAAAGATTGCTCAATACAAAATCTTCGTGATTTTGCCATTCTTTCATGGCAGCAATAATATCGTAATCGTCTAATTTGGAAAAAACAGCTAAGGTTTCTGAATTAAAATTTTCCGAATTTATTTCTGAAAGCAAAAAATAAAATAATGCGTCACTGCAATTCAACTTTATACCTTGTTGTACCAGTTCTTTGGCGCGTTTTAAAGTTTCCATTAATAATTGCTCTGCAACAACGCCTGTTTTGTGCATATATACTTGCCAATACATAAAACGTCTGGCAATTAAAAACTTCTCAACGCTCAAAATACCTTTTTCTTCAACCACTAGCTGGTCGTCAACAACGTTTAGCATCGTAATTAAACGTTCACTATTAATGTTCCCTTCAGCAACACCTGTATAAAAACTATCGCGTTTAAGATAATCTGCCCTATCCATGTCTAATTGGCTAGAAATAAGCTCGCACATAAACTGTCTTGGATACTCCCGTTTAAAAATGGAGATCGCTAACGTTAAACTTCCGTTAAACTCTGCATTGAGTTCTTCCATAAAACGCAGCGAAATTTCTTCATGTGAAACATCATTTACAATGCTATGTTCCATGGCATGTGAAAATGGGCCGTGTCCAATATCGTGCAAAAGAATAGCGATTAATAAACCGTTTTCTTCATCTTCAGAAAGCGCAACCCCTTTAAAACTAAGCACATTGACAGCTTTTTGCATTAAATGCATACAACCTAAAGCATGATGAAAACGTGTATGATGTGCACCAGGATAAACCAAATACGACAAACCCATTTGACTAATACGACGTAACCTTTGAAAGTATTTATGCTGAATGATATCGAAAATTAACGAATTCGGAATCGTAATAAATCCGTAAATTGGATCGTTAAAGATTTTAAGCTTATTATTTGTAGGCAAAATTTATAGAATTCAAAAATTAATAAACAAATATACCATAACATGATAAATATTCTCTGGGTTGACGATGAAATCGATTTACTAAAGCCTCATATTATTTTTTTAGAGCAAAAAGGTTATAACGTTACCAAATGCCAAAGTGGTACTGAAGCTTTAGAAATTATTACGGATACGAATTTCGATATTGTCTTTTTAGATGAGAATATGCCTGGACTCACAGGTCTGGAAACTTTGAATGAAATTAAGGAGCGACGTGCCAATTTACCTATTGTGATGATTACAAAAAGTGAAGAGGAATACATTATGGAAGAGGCCATTGGTAACAAGATTGCCGATTATTTGATAAAACCCGTAAACCCGAATCAGATTTTATTGAGCTTGAAGAAGAATCTAGACCACTCGCGTTTAGTATCTGAAAAAACGACCTCTAACTATCAACAAGAATTCAGGAAGATTGCCATGGATTTGTCCATGGTTAACTCTTATGAAGAATGGGTCGAATTATATCAAAAACTAATTTACTGGGAATTACAACTTGAAGGCATTGAAGATGTCGGAATGACAGACATTCTCGAATCCCAAAAAACCGAAGCTAATATGCAATTCGGTAAGTTTATTGAGAAAAATTACGAAGACTGGTTCCAACCAAACACGGATGCACCTGTGATGTCACATACATTGTTTAAGGATAAAGTTGTACCAGAACTAAGCGATAAGCAACCCACACTATTGGTAGTTATTGATAATCTGCGTTACGATCAGTGGAAAGCGTTTGAACCTATTGTTAACAATTACTATAAAAAAGCGTCAGAATTAGCGTTTTACAGCATCTTACCAACGGCAACACAATATGCTAGAAATGCCATTTTCTCTGGTTTGATGCCCGCAGATATGGAAAGTTTATTTCCGCAGTATTGGAAAAACGATACTGACGATGGCGGAAAAAACATGCACGAAGGTGATTTCTTGAAAGAGCAATTAAAACGTTTAGGATTAGGACATATTAAACATGAGTATCATAAAATTACCAATCTAAAATCGGGTAAAAAGCTGGTTGAAAATTTTAGGTCATTAAAAGACAATGACCTTAATGTAATTGTCTATAATTTTGTAGATATGCTCTCTCATTCCAAAACAGAAATGGAAGTCGTAAAAGAATTGGCGTCTAATGATAAGGCGTATCGATCGTTGACTGTAAGTTGGTTCAAGAATTCCCCATTATTGGAAATGATTCAGCTATCGCAACAATTGGGATTCAAACTTATATTGACCACCGATCATGGTACTATAAATGTAAAAGCGCCTTCTAAAGTTATTGGAGATAGAGACACCAGTTTAAATCTACGTTACAAAACAGGTCGAAGCCTTACCTATCAGGATAAAGATGTGTTGGCAGTTAAAGATCCTAAGTCCATTCATTTACCTTCATTAAATATGAGCAGCTCTTTTATTTTTGCTAAAGGCGATATGTTTTTGGCCTATCCGAATAATTTCAACCATTATGTGAGTTACTATAGAAATACCTATCAGCATGGAGGCGTCTCCCTTGAAGAAATGGTTATACCTTTTGTGGTTATGGAACCTAAGTAGGCATGGAAAGGAACTAGACCGCTTTGCTTTTAGATATTGGAACATAGACAAAAATTTCATTGAAAATTTTAAGATTTTGGGCTAAAATTTGTTAGGAAGAGTTTTCCACAGATTAAATCAAAAAAGACACGAATTTCACTAATTGGCACTAATCGATATGCAAAGATTTTCGGCTTGGCTGCCGAAAATTTTTTTATTTCTAATTCCTATATAAATACAACATGAAAATATGATCATTATATTGGTTGTAAAAAAACTAAAGTTCGACACCATAATGTTGATAAAAATCCTTAAACGGCATAATTAATCGACGAAATACACTTTTTTTTAGGTTATCTGAATTATTTTTCTTAATCTTGTACCGATAACTACGTTGACCAATTTTGAAAACAATAGAGTTCACATACCATTTAAAAGATATTGATGCCATTGCAGCCAGTGTGTTGGAGCATTTGGACACTAAGACCATACTTTTTAATGGCAGTATGGGCGCTGGAAAAACCACATTTATCAATGCATTATTAAAAGCAATGCGGAGTAGCGATGTTGCTACTAGCCCAACGTTTTCAATAGTAAATGAGTACGCTATACCAGACGATAAAGTCTATCATTTTGATTTTTATAGACTAGAATCCATAGATGAAGCTTATAACTTTGGAATCGAACATTATCTGGACAGCAACCATTGGTTGTTTATGGAATGGCCAGAGCGCGTAGAAGAACTCCTACCGGAAGATTCGCAAACTATTACTATTACTGACTTGAACGACCATGTAAGATCCCTCAAATTAACTATAAAAACGAAACATTTAATCAAAAAAACAGCCATTAAAACAGTGAAATTTTAAACAAGATTTTATTAATATTCCTACAAAAAAGCACTAGTATTACGGAAAAACCGTAATGAATGCCTCTAAATTTACTGGATTTTAACAGTTTCTCATTTGTAAGCAGCCCATAATGCACTTACATTTGTTTCAATTAATTAATTAAATCCCTTAAATTATGAAAACTAAAAAAAATCTAGTACTAGCTATTGCCATCTTTGGAGGAATGTTATTTACTGTACAAGCTACTAACATTATTGACTTAGATGGACAAACTACAACACAAATTGAGAAAGGAAAAAGAAAGCTTATCAAAAGCCACTAAAAAACTTAGTAGAAGAGCTATTGTAGGAACATTGATTTCTACTTTTATTGCTTCTACACCTTTATTATTTTCTTTGTATGAAAGTGTTCCAAGCGGTAAAGTTTGGAACACTTTTTTATTTACGTATGACAGTAATTTTTGGGAAGATGCACAATATGCTATGTGGGTTTTCACAGGAAAAATTGTACCCCTCGCACTTATTTTAATTTGGTTTTTTACTAATAGACATTGGTGGTATCATGCATTACTAGTTCCTATTATAATGTATGCGTATCAAATTATTCAAATGTATAATGTCGAAAAAACAAATATTGATGAAAACCAGATACTAGTATTACTACCCGTTTTAGTTTTAGTAGTTCCTTCAATCTATTTAATCAGAGCAAAAATGTTTAACCAAATTAACAATGCGGATAAAACATTAGAGGAAATGGAAGAAGAATTTATGATTAAGCCTAAAGGTCTTTGGAGCAAGGTTAAGCAGTATTTTTAGAGTTATCAATCAATCTTAAATATTTATTTATACTTTGAAGTTCGATTAATGATACCAATTATATAGCCTAATTTGCTATATTGCAATGGTAAACCAAAGTCAACCACTTCAATGAGCATATCGCTGTCGCCATTTACCAAAGCCCAATTATTACCCCAAGAAGAAACCTTAGAGATTCTTAAACAGAAAGGAGAACTCTTTATTGGGATTCCCAAAGAAGCCCATTTTCAAGAACGTCGTATTTGCCTGACACCAGATGCGGTTTCGGCTTTAACGGCAAATGGTCACCGCGTTTTATTTGAGTCTGGTGCTGGTGAGGGCGCCAATTTCAAAGATAAAAATTATAGTGAAGCTGGTGCGGAAGTCACCAAGGATAAGGCAAAAGTGTACTCCTGCCCTATTGTTCTGAAAGTAGAACCACCATCTTTAGATGAAATAAAACTAATTAACCCACAAACACTTTTAATTTCTGCGCTTCAAATAAAAACCCAAAATAAATCCTATTTTGAAGCTTTGGCCAAAAAGCGAATTACCGCTTTAGCCTTTGAGTATATAAAGGATGACGATGGCGCATATCCTGCGGTGAGTTCTTTAAGTGAAATTGCAGGTACAGCTTCCATATTAATTGCTTCAGAATTGCTTTCCAACGTTAATGGCGGTAATGGTTTAATGCTAGGCAATATTAATGGTGTGCCTCCTACAGAAGTTGTAATTTTGGGTGCTGGTACTGTTGGCGAATTTGCCGCTAGGTCTGCTATTGGTTTAGGCGCCAACGTTAAAGTATTTGATAGTTCCATTACAAAGTTGCGTCGACTTCAAAATAATTTGGGGCGTACGATTTATACTTCCACAATGCAACCCAAAAATCTTTTAAAAGCTCTAAAGCGCTGCGATGTAGCAATAGGAGCCGTAAGAGGAACTAATCGTGCGCCAATTGTAGTTACCGAAAGTATGATGAGCCATATGAAATCTGGTTCGGTAATTATAGATGTGAGTATTGATATGGGAGGCTGCTTTGAAACCAGCGAAGTTACCACACACGACAAACCTACCTTTGAATATAATGGAGTAACGCACTACTGTGTTCCCAATATTCCTGCACGCTACTCAAGAACCGCTTCGGTTTCCATCAGCAATTTTTGCACGCCATACCTCTTGGAAATTGGAGACCATGGTGGCATAGAAAATGCACTTCGATTTGATCGTGGTTTAAAAAATGGGTTGTATTTTTACCACGGCATTTTAACTAACAAATCTGTTGCAGAATGGTTTGGCTTAGAATTTAGCGATGCCAATTTATTGATTTTCTAACTATGAAATTTATACATCGTTTAGGCTACTATCTTGGTGGCTTTGCAATTGGCTTAATCCTTCTCATGTTTTTTCTTAACGGGAAAGATGCCTCTTGTGATTACAGCCCCAATGCAAGAACAGTTAAAAACATTAGCTCTAAACCCTTGCATTATTCAACGAACGCTTCAGAATTTATTAATCATAATCAGTTAGACAGTTTAACGATTTCCAATTTGATAAAATTTGGAAATGTAGATTTTTCCCAAAGTAATACCGATTTAGATTCATGTAAAGTTTATCATATAGATAATAGCTATAAAAAGCAAAACATGGAACTGATCGTTAAGAATTGTGATTCTATGGCGACACTCCTCGATATAAATTATACAAACATCTAATAAATTGAAATTGTTGACGGTATAATTTAGAAGTATCAATCAAAATAGTCATCTTTGGACACTATTTCTGAAAAAAGAAAAAACATTTAATATGAAAATATTAGTAACAGGAGCTGCGGGTTTTATAGGATATTATGTTTCGAAGGTTCTTTTATCTAAAGGTCATGAAGTCGTTGGTTTAGATAACATCAATGATTATTATGATATTGATTTAAAGTTTGCGCGACTAAATGAGTTAGGTGTTGACAAAAATGAAGCTTCTGAATTTAATGTACTTTGTCAGGGTAAATCAGAAGATTTCACTTTTGTTAGAATGAATCTTGAGAATCGAGAAGAACTTCCAAAATTATTCAAAAAGGAACAATTCGATATTGTCTGCAATCTTGCCGCTCAAGCAGGAGTTCGCTATAGTTTGGAAAATCCTGAAACTTATGTAGATTCAAACTTGGTAGGCTTTTTAAATATTTTGGAATGTTGCAGAAATAATGCTATTAAACATCTGGTCTATGCCAGTAGTTCTAGTGTTTATGGGATGAACAAGAAAATACCATTCTCAACTGATGACAATGTGGACCACCCTATTAGTTTGTATGCAGCCACTAAAAAGAGTAATGAATTGATGGCTCATACGTATAGTCATCTTTTTAAGATACCTACTACTGGGCTTAGATTTTTCACCGTTTACGGACCTTGGGGACGACCAGATATGGCCATGTTTTTATTTACAGACGCCATTGTAAATGATAGACCGATTAAAGTGTTTAACCATGGTAATATGGAACGTGATTTTACTTACATAGATGATATCGTCGAAGGTGTCGTTAGAATCATTGAAAAATCACCGGCAAAGAGAAAAGAATCCAATAATCTTTATAAAGTCTATAACATTGGAAATAATAACTCCGTAAAATTATTAGACTTTATAAAAGAAATTGAACTAAACCTAGATAAAGTAGCAACCAAAAACATGATGGAAATGCAGCCAGGTGATGTGGAACGCACTTGGGCAAATGTAGATGAATTAATAAAGGATTACGATTATAGGCCTAATACTTCTATAAAGCATGGTGTAAAATCCTTTATCGATTGGTTTAAAGGTTATTACAAGTAACTGATAATCCTTACGATGTGTCTTTTTTTCGTAATGGTATGAAACTTATCGTAAAAAGAGGTCGTTGGTATAAAATATTATTTGAATTAAATTAATTAGGTCAAATTTGTGCACATTTTAAAATTTGACTCAAATCATTATAAACTTAAAAAATGAAAATCACAAAAATTTGTTGTATTGGAGCTGGTTATGTAGGTGGACCTACAATGGCAGTAATTGCAAAAAAGAATCCGAATATAAAAGTTACTATCGTTGATATAAATGCAGAACGCATCGCAGCTTGGAACGACAAAGACGTTTCAAAATTACCTATTTACGAACCAGGTTTGGCAGAAATTGTTGAACAAACCAGAGGAAAAAACCTGTTTTTTTCAACAGAAATAGACAAAACGATTCAAGAATCTGAAATGATTTTTATTTCGGTTAATACACCGACCAAAACTTATGGTAAAGGTAAAGGTATGGCTGCGGATTTGAAGTACGTGGAATTATGTGCTCGAAACATTGCTGAGGTTGCAACAACTGATAAAATTGTAGTAGAAAAATCTACGTTACCTGTGAGGACGGCTCAAGCGATAAAAAGTATTTTACACAATACAGGAAGTGATGTTAATTTTAGCATTTTATCCAATCCAGAATTTTTAGCTGAAGGGACAGCTATTCAAGATTTGTTAAATCCAGATCGTGTTTTGATTGGAGGCGAATCAGAAGAAGCCATAGAAAGCTTGGCAAATGTTTATGGAAGTTGGGTTCCACAAGAACGGATTTTGAGAACCAATGTTTGGTCATCTGAATTGTCAAAATTGACTGCTAATGCGTTTTTAGCACAAAGGATTTCTTCGATAAATGCCATTTCTGAATTATGCGAACATACAGAAGCCAATGTAAACGAAGTTGCTAAAGCAATTGGTATGGATTCTAGAATTGGACCAAAATTTTTAAACGCTTCAATTGGTTTTGGTGGGTCTTGTTTTCAGAAAGACATCTTGAATCTTGTTTATATTGCTAGAAGTTATGGTCTTAATGCCGTTGCCGACTATTGGGAACAAGTTATTATTCTAAACGATCATCAAAAACAACGTTTTTCTGATAATCTAATAAGCACATTATACAATACTGTTTCTGGTAAAAAAATTGCCATGTTAGGTTGGGCTTTTAAGAAGGACACCAATGACACCAGGGAATCTGCTGCGATTTACGTTGCAGATCATTTGTTGAATGAACAAGCTCATATTGCTGTATACGATCCAAAAGTAAACGATATAAAGGTACAAGCCGATCTTAACTATCTTAACACAAGATCTAAAGAGGAAAATAAAGAACTTGTCACTTCTTTTGAAAATCCGTATGAAGCTATTAAAGATGCCCATGCCATAGCTATTATGACAGAATGGGATGAGTTCAAAACCTACGATTGGCAAAAAATATATGACAATATGAAGAAACCTGCCTTTATTTTTGATGGTAGAAATATATTAGATCAAAAAGAAATGGCAGCTATAGGGTTTGAATATTCTTCTATAGGGAAGTAATTATTTTAAACCTTTTCCTATCGAGTAATAGAACATAGTCAAAAAAAGTTATTTGGACTTTTAAGTTAGGTTAATTATACCAATCGCTTATGCTTTTTTTATGAACCTAGATTCTCTTAGTTTCTAAATTACTTTGCCCAACTAATATCATAATTTAATGACTTTATAACCTACGAAAGACAGCCAGAAATGCTAAAGAAAGATTTGAGTCACATGAATTTGCTAAGAGCAGTTGGAATCACTTTGGTTGTTCTAAGGCATTCCTTCTCACCTTTTAGAAGAAGTTGGGATGTGAGTAAATATTATGAATATAACATTATTGCAGATTGCTTAGGAAAGTATATTTCTACTATTTCAATGCCGCTCTTTGTTTTTATCTCTGGCTATATCTACTATTTTCTGAGAAATAATTACGGTAAATATTCAGATTACAAAACACTTTTTAAGAAAAAATCACGACGTTTAATTGTACCCTATTTAATATTAGCTCCAATTTACATTTATTTTTTATTGGACTATGACTCCATGCTTTCATTTTTATCCCACATGTGGACTGGAGCTGGACATTTATGGTTTCTATTAATGATGTTCGTAATGTTTCTTTTGTATTATAAATTTGAAAACTTTCTTTGCAAGCATTATATTTTTAGCATTCTTCTTGGTGTTTTTTTATATATGCTAGTGTTACCCTTAAGTTACATAAACCTTCAGCCTCTAGCTCTGGTTTGTAAGTATTTTATTTTCTTTCAAATGGGCAATCTATTTAATAAGTATTCTACTGAAATTTTGGGTTATTTAAAAGAAAAAGTATTAGTCTTGTTTTTAATGCATTTATTTCTTTTTGGAATCTATTTTTATGCTATTAATGTATTTGAAAATAAGTATGTTTTATTCGGTATTTCCAAATTTCTTCTAGTCTTAAGTATTTTGGCATTGTGTTTCATTTATGGATTCTTAAACATCGTTACCGTAAAATATGTCAAATTCGTGTCAAAAATTAAGCCCGTAATATCTTATATAAATCATAATAGTTATTATCTCTATTTAATCCATGAGCCATTACTGAAGGTTTTTTTCACTTTTCTTTTTGTGCAAAAAATGCCAATAGTGTTTGCTATATCATTGGCTTTTATACTTTCAATGGGAATTTCATTGTTTTTAGGAAACTTACTGATGAAATTAAAAATAGGTCGTGCCCTAATTGGCTCCTAGTTATTTTTAGATAGAACTTATTGTAATTAAAGATTAATAAAGCAAAAAAGCACCAAATTCTAAAATTGGTGCTTTTTTGATTATTCATAATAAAAATGATTTATTTAACGAGTAACTTCTCCGTAATGTCTTTTTCTTCACCTATCAGTTTTACGAAGTAAACTCCAGATTGAAGCGAACTAATATCTATTTGCTTTGTTGAACTTGTACTGATATTCTCATTAAGTATTTTAGTACGTTGAACTAACTTTCCTGTCACATTATAAATATGTACATCTGAAACAACCAACACACCAGAATATTTAATATTAACAATATCTGAAGCTGGATTAGGATATACATTAAGTTTAAAATCTTTAGGAATTCCTGTTGGATCAGCAATTTGTTCATTACAATTTAAATCAACCTCTACTCTAACAGTGGCTTCATCAAAATCCATAGCATTGAATACAGTAACAACGTAATCCGTTGTTTCTTGCGGAGATACTTGAATAGACTGTGTAGTTTCACCTGTACTCCAGACATATTCATCTCCTCCAGATGCCGTTAATGTTGTTGTTTCATCTAAACAGATAAGGACATCTTCACCCGCATTTGCCAAAACAGGTTGCAATACATTTACGGTAACCTGTTTTTCGTCATAACAATCACCTATAAATCCTCTAACTTCATATGTGGTTGTAACAGATGGACTTACAGCAATATTGGGTTGTGTTGCACCATTATTCCACTCATATGTATTTGCCCCAGAAGCGGATAATGTAACAAAATCACCATTTAATATTTCAACACTTTCTCCATTTGCTATCTCTACAATAGGACTCGGATCTACATTAACTGTAACATCATCAGAAGCTTCTTGCCCATCAAGAATTACTGTTACTGTATATAACGTCGTAGATAATGGGCTAACTACAATACTTTGGGTTGTTTCTCCTGTACTCCACAAATACGTGTCACCTTCACTAGCAGTTAACTCCACTTCATAAGTCTGGTTGTCACATACATATTCATCCACGCCAGCAGAAACGGAGAATATTGGTATTACTGTTACTGTTATTTGCGCCAGTTCACTACTACATGAGTTTGTGAAACCTGTAACATTGTATGTAGTAGTTTGTAATGGACTTACTGCAATTGAACTAGAAGTCTCTCCAGTATTCCAAACATAAGTCTCTGCACCATTTACACTTAAAGTTGTGCTTTCTCCTTCAATTATTGTAATGTTTTCACTCACGTTTAAAATAGGTATTTCATTAACAATAACTGTAACACTATCAGAATCCGAGTTTCCGAAATCATCACTTACTGTAACGGTGTATGTTGCAGTTTCTGTTGGGCTCAACGTTATAGATGCATTGGTTTCTCCTGTGTTCCATGAGTAGTTTGTACCACCAGATGCATTTAAGGTCACACTCTCTCCAAAACAAATAGTAACATCGTTACCAGCATTTGCGTTAAGTGCAGGTATGACTGTTACAATCACTTCTTCTGTAATTTCACAATTACTTGTAGAAAAACCTGTAACGGTATAAGTTGTGTTTTCTTGTGGGCTGACTACAATAGAGCTTGTAGTTTCTCCAGTATTCCAAAGGTATGTATCCGCTCCATTTACGCTTAAATTATTGCTTTCCCCTTCTACGATTGTAATATCTTCACTAACCGTTATGCTTGGTAATTCATTTACCGTAACAGTAACACTATCTGAATCAGAGTTTCCAAAATTATCACTTACTGTAACAGTGTACGTTGTCGTCGCTGTTGGGCTCAATGTTAAATCTGGACTGGTTGCCCCAGTATTCCACGAATAATTAATACCACCAGATGCGTTCAATGTTACACTTTCGCCAATACAAATAACAACATCATCACCAGCATTTGCTAAGACTTCTGGTATCACAGTAACTGTAACTTCTACTGTAGATTCACACTCACTTTCAGAATAACCAGTAACCGTATAGCTTGTTGTTTGTGCAGGACTCACAACAATTGAATTACTTGTATCTCCCGTATTCCAAAAGTACGTTTCTGCTCCACTTACCGTTAAGTTTGCACTCTCTCCTTCAAAGATTGTAATGTCTTCACTTACCGTTATATTTGGTAATTCATTTACCGTGATCGTAACACTATCTGAATCCGAGTTTCCGAAATCATCACTTACCGTAACCGTATAGGTCGTAGTCATTGAAGGTATCAAGGTTATTGATGGCCCTATTTCTCCAGTGTCCCAAGAATAGTTAGTACCTCCTGAAGCATTTAATGTCACAATCTCACCTATACAAATAGAAATATCGTTACCAGCATTAGCATTCAATTCTGGTATTACTGTAACTGTTACTTCTTCTGTAACTTCACAATTGCTATCTGAAAATCCTGTTACACTATAAGTTGTGGTTTCCGTTGGGTTCACAACTATTGAGCTTAAAGTTTCTCCTGTACTCCAAAGATAGGTTGCTGCTCCACTTACGGTTAAGTTTGTGCTCTCTCCTTCAAATATTGTTATGTCATCACTCAAGGTTATATTTGGTAATTCATTTACTGTAACAGTAACACTATCCGAGTCTGAGTTTCCGAAATTATCGCTTACTGTAACCGTATAGGTTGCAGTTTCGGTTGGGGTTAATATTATTGAAGAACTTGTTTCTCCTGTGCTCCAAGAGTAATTTGTTCCTCCACCACCAGAAGCACTTAAAGTTATACTTTCCCCTGTACAAATTGCAACGTCATTACCAGCATTTGCAATTACTTCTGGGATTACAGTAACGGTAACCTCTTCTGTAATCTCACAATTCTCAGCTGAATAACCAGTGACACTATAAGTTGTAGTTTGCATAGGGTTAACAACAATAGAATCGGTAGTTTCGCCTGTATTCCACAAATAATTAGTTGCACCAGTCACTGTTAAAGTTATATTTTCCCCTTCAATTATTGTTATATCCTCGCTCAATGTCATATTCGGTAATTCATTTACTGTAACAGTAACACTATCCGAGTCTGAATTTCCGAAATTATCGCTTACTGTAACTGTATAAGTTGTTGTTTCGGTTGGATTAAAAGTTGGAGACGCCTCTGTACCTCCAGTATTCCATAAATAATTATCTCCTCCCAAAGCATTTAGTGTTATACTTTCTCCATTACAAATCGTAACATCATCACCTGCATCGGCAACCACTTGAGGAACTACAGTTACAATAACCTGTGCCATACTTTCACAACCATTATTTAAAAATCCTGTGATGGTGTATGTTGTTGTTTCTATTGGATTGACTATTATAGAACCTATAGTCTCTCCTGTATTCCATAAATAAGAGTCAGCACCTGAAACTTCAAGAGTTGCAGAATTACCATTCACAATTACAATATCATCACTTACAATTAATTCTGGAGTTGGTAATGTGAAGACCGTTACATCATCATTATGTGAACAGAAATCATTAGACACTTCAACTGTATAAATTGTATCCTCAGTAGGATTTACGGTAATAGATGCCGTTGTTTCACCTGTACTCCATAAGTATGAATTACCACCTTCTGCAGACGCAGTCAATGTAACCGCTTCACCTTGACAAATCGTTTGATCTTCACCTGCATTAGCGGTTGGAACTGGGTTAACCGTAACCGTCACCTCATCCGAGTCAGAATTACCAAATCCATCTTCAACGGTAACTGTATAAGTTGTAGTTTCAGTAGGTGTCATAGTTGGCGTTGCACCTGTTCCGCCTGTATTCCAAGTGTAAGTGACCCCTCCAGAAGCGTTTAAAGTCACAGAGTCTCCTAAGCAAATTGAAACATCCTGCCCTGCATTTGCATTTAATTGATCTACAACAGTTACGATAATATCTGCAGTAGTTTGGCAACCGTTATCTCCCTCACCAACAACGGTATATGTAGTAGTGACTTCAGGACTTACTAAAATTTCAGCTGTAGTTTCACCGGTACTCCAAGAATACGAACTTGCGCCATTTGCTGAAAGAGTAGCTGAGTTTCCTATCATTACATAGACGGTATCGTTTACGGTCATGTTAGGTGTTTCATTAACAAAAACGATAACCTCATCTGTAGCCGTATACCCATAATCATCTTCAACAGTAACAACGTAAGTTGTAGTTTCAATTGGATTTACTATTAGTTCAGCATCTGTAACTCCTGTATTCCATAAATAAGTAGAGCCACCTGTAGCGTTTAATGTAACCGTTTCTCCACTACAGATAGTTATATCTTCACCAGCATTGGCGACTACAACTGGAATTACCGTAACAATAACCTCAGCAGTACTAGAACAACCATTAACGCCAATAGTACTAACCGTAAATGTCGTTGTAACCAATGGGTTTACTATAATAGAGTCTGAAGTCTCGCCTGTGTTCCATTCGTAATTGTCACTACCTGTGGCTGTAAGTGTCACAGATTCACCTTCAACAATTACAATGTCTTCTGTTATCGTAATTTCTGGAGCTTCATTCACAAAAATGGTGACTTCATCTGTATCTGTATAACCATAGTCATCTTCTACGGTAACAGTATATATCGTAGTTTCCGTTGGACTAACAATCAGTTCAGAATCTACATCCCCTGTACTCCATGTGTAAGTTGAGCCTCCTGTAGCAGACAATGTAACGGTTTCACCATTACAAATAGTAACATCTTGACCTGCATTGGCAATTACTACTGGAATTACTGTGACTGTAACTTCGGCAGTACTTAAGCAATTGCCAATACCTAATGTAGTAACTGTATATGTTTCAGTAGCAGTTGGATTTACAGTAATAGAATATGTGGTTTCTCCGGTACTCCATTCGTAATTGTCACTACCGCTAGCCGTAAGTAATGCGGATTCACCTTCTACAATAACTAGATCTTCAGTTATTACTAATTCGGGAGCTTGATTTACAAAAACGGCAACTTCATCTGTACTAGAACAGTTATCATCACTTACTTCTACACTATAAATAGTCTCTTCTGTTGGACTTACCTCAATGGATGCAGTAGTTTCACCTGTACTCCATAAATATGACGTGCCACCGGTTGCAGTTAGAGTAGCTGTTTCACCTTGACATATCGATTGGTCTTCACCTGCCAATGCTATTGGTAAGGCATTCACCGTGATTGTAACACTAGCATCCTCAGATTGACCGAAATCATCTGAAATTGTTACGGTATAAGTTGTAGTTACCTCTGGCGTTACTTCGATAGTAGCTGTAGTTTCTCCATTATTCCATACATAGTTTGTACCTCCACTTGCTTCAAGGGTGGCACTTTCGCCTTCACAAATCTGTTGGTCAATACCTGCGCTCGTCTCGAGCGCTTCAGCGAAAACCGTTATTTCGGAATAATTGGAGATATTAGGGTCATAATCACTCGTAAAAGTAATTGTAACAAGACCTGTGGTAGTACCAGGTGTCACTAAACCGTTATTGTCCACTGTTGCTATAGACGGATCACTTGACGTCCATACTCCATTTGTATTGGTGGCATTTGATGGAAGAAAAGTAGTAGCTAATTGCAGTGTGTCTGTTATTTCAAGATCCTCAGTTGCCGGAGTAACTTCAACACTCTCAACTCCAATAGAATTCGTAGGACTATCAACTTGATTTAAATATTCTTCTAACCAGGTATAACCGCTAGGAGCTATATCATTATGGTTTTGACCAGAGGGTACGTTAGCATTAAACCAAATTTCTGGGATGTGTGGGTTACTTGCGTAAAAATTGTCTGGTCTGGTTACTGATGGTATTGGATTAAGTGAATAGTTGTCAATAGGTGTTACCATGACATTATTCAATATATTTTGTAAATATTCAGCATCATAACTATCTAAATTAGGACTTACACTCCCATCCGCATTAAGTCTTGCGTTACATCCAACATCATTAGGTAATGTTAATCTCAATTCACTTGCATCTAGTATAGGTTGTGATATACCTCTAATAGGATAAGGCGTGCTCATAAAAAAACTTTCTGGTAATTGTACACCATAATTTGAACCAACAAAGTATTTCCAAGTTAAAGTGTTATCAGCATTCATCTCATCAAGAGTATTTGATAACGTACTATGGATATTTGGAGCATTTATTATATTTCCACTGGTATATATCTTAGGATTCCAGCCCTCTGAATATAGATTTAAATTTTTATCTCCAAGTGGCAAGGATCCTTGATATGTCGCATTATTTAACTGATTTATATTTGTATCTCCAGATGATCTTGTTATCCGACCTTGTGCTTGCCACGTTAAATTGTTTATAACATCAAATGAATTCCCTGGGCCATGATTACCCGTAATGTTGGGAGTTCTATATCTTACATTATAAAAAACATTCTTTGAGAATGTCATGTCTCCTGATAAGTAGTAAGGCGTATTATCAACATCCTGACCTATTAAAGCACCTTTGACTGTCTCAGAAAAAAAGCATCTATGAATTGTCGTTTTATCTACAAGTCCTACTTGACTACCTTGTTTAACCCAATTAGGCATTGTTTTAGCAAAACCAAATGAACAGTGATCTATTATAGATTCATATATATCACTGACTGCTGAGAAAGACGCTGAACCTAAATTATCTCCTGTATTAGGTACCCAATCTGCCTCAAAACCACCTTTAAACCTAATATGACGCATTATATAGTTGGTGACACCTGCAAAATAAACTCTTCCTCCTGCAATTGTGATTCCTCCTTCTGGGGCTGTTTGTCCAGCGAGTGTAAAATCGCCACTCTCTGGTCCTATATAAAGTAATTTATCTATTGAAATAATCCCACTTACATCAAACACTATTGTTCTAGGCACAGTCATTGTCAAGGCCGCTTTTAAGCTACCTGGCCCGCTTGCATTAAGGTTAGTTACATGAACAACTATACCTCCGCGACCACCTGTTGTGTAGGCGCCAGCTCCTTTTGCGCTGGGAAATGCAGGCAGCTGAGCCTGTATTGATAAATTTGAGAAAAATAATAAAAAAACAAAAATTACTTTTATAAAAGCGTTAGTAGGCTTAGTAAAAAAAATCATAAGGGTTATTAGTTTTAGAGAAACTTGGGGCTACTCAATTATATTCTAAGGGCTAATCTAGAAATTAAATTATAAATACAGGTTTAAAATCAATATTATTCGATAAAGCGTACGTTAATGCAATAATTTACTTACTTTTTTATATTATTGCAATAGTGAAATACATATCGCCTAAAATATTTAAAAGGAATCAAATGCAAAAATATCCGATTAACAGTTATAATTACGTCTTGGATTTAGATTTGGACTATAGAAAATTAAATTTAACTTATCAAAGTAAAATATTACATATAATAAATGGTTGAATGTCAATATATGACTACTTATTTACAAGCGATTAGGCAGGATTACTATGTATTTTATCGACGTTTAAAATCTTTGATATCTAAAAAATGAATTTAAACGTAAAAAACTATGCTTTGTCAAGATTATTACTGTTACTCAAAAAAAATATCAATATTTGCGAATAACAACTTAGCTGATATATTTAATAATGTCTATACATCATAATTTGATTAATCAATATTTTTAAATCTATTTTTTATTAGATAAAATTAGCGTATTAGCCTGTTATTAAGTAATGTTAACCCAAATCGAAAAAATGAACATTTTAATATCTATAATTGTTCCTGTTTATAATGTTGAGTCATACCTAGACCGATGTATTGAATCCCTCATTCAACAAACACATAAAAATATAGAAGTCATTCTGGTTAATGACGGGTCAACAGATTTGAGCGGTAGTATATGTGATAAGTATGCGTTAAAAGACAAACGCATCAGGGTTTATCATATTAGTAATGGTGGGTCTAGTATTGCAAGAAATTACGGACTTAAAAAAAGCAAAGGCGACTTTATTGGATTTGTAGATAGTGATGATTGGGTAAAGCCAAATATGTTTTACGAACTAATTAAATTCGCTACCGCTAATGATTTAAAAGTTGTTGAGACCAGTTCTACGCATTCTCATTTAGTAGAAGCAGGTGAACCAGAAAAAAGCGTAATAAATGCAAGAATTGAAGACAGACATTCAGCTTTAAGAAGAATAATTAGTAATGCAGAATTTGCCGTTTGGAGAAGAATATACCATAAATCGATACTAAAAGATCGATTTTTTATTGAAGGCATTTTGCATCAAGATGTTTATTATACCATTGATATTTTAAATGAAATTTCTAATATCGGTTATTTTGAAAATCAATTTTATGTTTACAATATTCAAAACCTGACCAGTATTATTAGAAGTGATTATTCAATAAAAAAATTAAATTCTATAAACGCAGGAGCTTATGTTGTGGAACATACAGCTCATTACGGTAAAGACATACAAGATTTAGCAAAACAATATTTGTGCAAGTTTTTGACTTATCATTATGATTCGTTGTACTATAATACTGACCTCGATCAAAACGGTGTACATCGTAAAAATATTCGAAATACTATCAAAAAACATTATAAAGTAGAAAATAGTCAGTTTTATAGTTTTGCCATTGTGTTTTTACCACCATTGCTGTACAAAATATTTCTGACTCTAAATAAGGAAAGGATTAATATTCAGCGTAAAACATTTCAACTTTTTCAAAATGTCTAGAGTAAACCATGCCTTGAAAAACATGAAGTTTAGCATGTTTTTCTATCTTACGTTTTTGATTCTACAATTTGTTTCGAGAAAATTGTTTTTAGATAATTTAGGAGATGAATTCATGGGACTTTCAGGCACGCTGAGAAGTTTTCTGGGCTTTTTGAATTTAGCAGAATTGGGTATCGGTGCGGCTGTTGGTTTTAGTCTCTATAAACCAATTTTCAATAAAGAACATCATAAAATTAATGAACTAATCAGTCTATTTGGCCATCTATACAAAAAAATAGGGCTATTTATCATAATTGTTGGAGTCGTAATTTCATGTTTTTTCCCTATTATATTTGATTCGCTTAATGCACCGTTAACGGTTGTCTATTATACCTATTACACATTCTTATTTGGTATGTGTTTAAATTTTTTCTTCAACTACCATATTATTCTTCTTCAGGCGGATCAAAAGGACTATGTTATAACTTCAAGTTCACAATCCTTAAACTTGATAAAAATCTTACTCCAATGCATCATAGTGTATTATTATCAAAGTGTTTATGGATGGATTACCTTAGAATTGATATACTATATAGTTAATAGTTATATTTTAAGAAGGAAAGTAAAACAAATTTATCCATGGTTAGGGATCAATCAAAAGACAACAAATTCGATCTTAAAGACCAACCCTGAAATTATCAAAAAAGTTAAGCAAATCTCTTTGCACAAGTTAGGAACGTTTGTCACAGGTGGCACAGACCAAATATTGATTTTTGTTTTTATAAGTATTGAAACGGTAGCTTTTTTTGGTAATTATGAGTTAGTATTTAGCAGACTATTGCAATTAGTAAATACGGCTTTTGCGGGTACAGCTGCCGGAATAGGCAATTTAGTAGCAGAGAACGACAAAAAGAATATTAACAAAGTTTTTTGGGAAATGATGGCGCTTCGATTTTATATAGGTGGTTTAGCCATAATAGTTCTTTATTTTGTAACGGAACCTTTTATTTTAGTTTGGTTATCCGATAAGACCTACATTTTAAGTAAATATGTCTTAATATTGTTTCTTTTGAATATGTTCATAATGCAAATTAGAGTTCCTGTAGATCACTTCAAAGATGCCTATGGATTGTACCAAGATATTTGGGCACCAGTTGCACAGAGCATTATAAATTTAGGGATGTCCATAATCTTACTTCATTATTTTGATCTTGCTGGTATTCTTATGGGAACAACAATCGCATTTTCAATTGTTATATTATTGTGGAGACCTTATTTTTTATATAAACATGGCTTTAAGGAAAACCTATGGCATTATTGGAAAAGATTTTTGATTTTAGTATTGTCGTTGATTTTACCATTTTATATTTGCTATGAAATTCAGAAATTCTTAATCTTGGGAGACATAAACCTCTTTAATTTAATCATTTATGCTTTCAAAATATTAGTAATTGCGTTTGTAGCATATACACCTATTATTTACATATCGAGTCTTGGATTTAGAAATGTTTCTAAAAGAATATTTACCCTAGTAAAACTGAAATAATGAAAATAGATTTTATCATATCAGCTTTAAGTAGCGGAGGAGCTGAACGCGTAGTTGCATTGGTCGCAAATCATTTAGCTAAGAACAAAGCACACCAGATTTCTATTATAACTTTTTATGATGAAATGGATACAGATTATCCACTTGACCCATCTATCAATAGAATAAAGTTAAATCCGCCAAGAATTATTACGAATTACACTTTGAAAAATATTACTGGTCTAATTAAATATTATAAAATTAAAGCTAATAGACCTGACATAATTATATCTTATATTACACTCACAAATCTTTTAGCTATAACCGTAGCTAAATTATTTTCGATAAAAATTATTGCGCAAGAACACAATTCCTATCTACGATTTATGGAAGGAAGAAAGAGAATTTCAAATTTCACTAAAAGGTATGTTTACAGATTAGCTAATACGGTCACTGTTTTGACTTCATTTGATATTGATTTTTATAAGAAAAATGGCGTAAAAACATATGTTATGCCAAATCCTTGCAGCTTTTCTCCTATTAAAGATAATTCACATGTTCGGGAAAAATCAATTTTAGCGGTTGGAAATTTAACGCGTTACCATCATAAAGGGCTCGATAATTTAATTGAATTAATAGCTCCCGTGTTTAAAGAGAATCCCGATTGGAAATTAAAAATTGCTGGAACTGGAGATGGGGATATAGGGTTAAATCATTTAACCCAATTGGCTAAGGATAATAATATATTAGATAAAGTCGAATTCATTGGTTTTATAACGGATATCTCTAAGGTCATGCACCAATCTTCAATTTTTATATTGCCTTCAAGATTTGAGGGATTACCTATGGTATTATTAGAAGCTATGTCCCAAGGAATGGCATGTATTTCTTACGATTGTAAAACTGGGCCTTCCGATATTATAGAAAATAATGTGAATGGCTTACTGATTGAAGATCAAAACATGACCAAAATGCAAGAAGGTCTAAGAGAACTTATAAATAGCGAGAGTTTAAGAAATAGACTTTCTGAAAATGGTATTAACTCACTCAATAAATATAGCATTTCAAGTATTTCGGAGCGTTACGAAAATTTAATTACTAACATAGTTAAATAATTAATGTATAAAATTATAATTATAATATGCTTTTATATACCTCTGGTGATTAGTTGCCTTAATATACAGGGCCTAATATCTCAATTTATTTCACCAAGTACGTCGCAGTTAGTCGCTTATTTAAATTTGATGCTTTTAATACTTGGAACTATTTTATTTCGTCAAAATATAATGTCCTTATCCAGTACTAATAAATTATGGTTTATTTTCTATATTTTATATTATAGTTTTGGTTTACTGGCATCAGGAGTTTCTGGTTTTCAAACCTCTATAATTGCAACCTTTGTTCCCGTCATATATTTTATAGGATTTTATTTTCTCTTAAGTAATACGGAACAGTTCAAAGTTTTTTTTAAAGTAATAACAACCTGTTTCGTTATATCTTCTTTTGTTACCATTATATTAATCAAACTTAATATTAATGCCTATACAGGAGAAGAACATGGATGGGCATTGGATCGTGCAGGCGGTATAACAGGAGACCCGAATGCTGCCGCTTATACTAGTATTTTTGCTTTTATATTGTTTAATCAATTATTCCAACCAAAAACGTTTTTATTTAGACTTATAAAAGTACTAGTTTTAGTTACTTTGTTCTATAGCTTATTTTTAACCTATTCTACAACGGGTTTATTCGTATTCACTATTGTATTCTTTCTTATAAATCATAAGTTTTTCACAGGTATCAAGCTAGTTTTAATCGCCGTTATAATTCCATTATTTTATACCGCAATTTTTGCTCTTAAATCTCAAGTTAATAGTCTGGGCTTGTCTGCTGCACAAACAGGAAAAGTCAATAATATAATTAATCTACTGACTTTTAATCTCGAAGACGTGGATAGTTCTGGACGTTCAAATTTGATAGAACGGGCACTTTATTACCTATACGAAAATCCAATTTTAGGTAATGGTGTAGATTTTGCAATCGACCAGCATGTTCATAATACTTATATTGTTATATGGGTCGATGCAGGTTTATTTACTTTTCTGTTCTTTATTTTTATGCTAGGTTATTTTTTCTTAAAAACACTAACCTTAAGTCCTCATATTCGATATTTTGGAATGTCTATTTTGATTGTACTATACATATTTATGGTCAGTCTGCAAAGTGTTATTAATCAACCTAATTTAATCGTTTTCTTTGTATTTGTTGGCTATTTGATAGACCATAATACATCTAAAGAATCTTTTAAGACTTTAAAAACATTAGAGACATGAAAAAAATATCAAATGTTTTTTATTGGATATAGGTTAAAAAAACTAAATAATCTTATTTAAAATTATTTAGAAATTAAAATATTAAAAACCAACGTATTATGAATTTTATTGATTTTATACCAACATTCAATACTGAAGACATTATAGAAAATTCCGAGTATAGATTTTCTATTTTCACTCCAGTGTATAATAGAGCAGATACTATTCATCGTGTTTTTGATTCATTGAATAGTCAAACCTTCACGGACTTCGAATTGATATTGATCAATGATGGTTCTACTGACAATTCCCACCAAACGATATTGGAACTTTTAAAAACTGCCAAATTCAAGGTCAATTATATTAATAATGCCAAAAACCAACATAAAATGGCTTGTTACTTTCAAGCCATAGATCTAGCCCAAGGTGAATTTTTAATCATATTAGATTCTGACGACGAATGTGTAGAAAATGCCTTAGAGGTTTTTAGTGATTCTTATGATTCTATTCCTGAAAATAAAAAGAAGATGATTAGTGGCATTACTGCAATGTGCATAGACGAATCAGGACAAGTGATTGGAGAAAAATTTCCGGAGTACCCCTATTACAGTAGCACGTTTAGACAAAACCTTTATCATCCTGTTGTTATGGAAAGATGGGGATTCACAAAGACCGAAATATTGAAAAGAATAAAAATAAATCCAGATATGTTTGCAAAAGGACTTATTCCTGAAGGTTTAATCTGGGAATTTATCTCTAGCCTAGGTTATGAGACATTATACATTAATGAAGTCTTAAGAATCTATTATCTCGATACCCATAACAGATTGTCTAATAGAGATCACGAAAAGAATTCTTTTGGTATGGCTGTCTATTCATTATCTGTTATCAATTGGTTCTCAAAAGATTATTTTTTAAAAAAACCAACATACTTTTTAAAACGAACGTATACACTTTTGAGAGCCGCACATTATTTAAATTTTAAAAAGCAAGATTACTTACGCGAACTTCCAAATATAACGTTGAGATTTATATTTAATATAGGATGGCATTTTAAACATTTATTAAGATAAAATCCATTTTATGCAAATAATTTAGTATTGATAGATGGCATGTATCACAACAGCAGTTATATTTTAATGTTCAGACGTAATTTCAATCAATTTGTGTAATCGATAAATTAAAAAAATGAAAGAAATAATCAAAGCAGATCTATTCCGCTACGGTGGCTTAACAAAAATATATAAAGGAAAAAGAAATCCAGGTTTTCATTATATGTACTACCTACGTAAAGCATCGAAATACAAAAGATTCTCTTTATTAGGAATTTACTTTGGTCTTATTGTAAAAAGACTAAGCTACAAATATGGGTTTCAAATCCCTGTTTCAACTTCAATTGGAGAAGGTTTTTATATTGGGCATTTTGGCACAATCGTAATTAACAAAGATGCTATAATTGGAAAGCATTGCAATATCTCTCATTTAACTACAATAGGTCAAGCAAATAGAGGTAAAAATAAGGGTTGTCCTACTTTAGGAAATAATGTATGGATTGGTACAGGTTCTGTGATTGCTGGCAAAATAACTATAGGAAATAATGTATTAATAGCGCCCAATTCTTTTGTGAATTTTGATGTTCCCGATAAGTCTTTAGTTATTGGTAACCCTGCGAAAATTATAGCAAAGGAAAACCCAACAGAAGGATATATAAACAATATCTTAGAATAAATTATATCCAAGCTGTTTTAAAAGTAAATTATTGGTTAATAAAAATAGAATAAATAATAAGTGTTATGAAAACAAGAAAAATTAATATCACATTTGCGCTTCCCAATCTTCTACCAGGTGGTGCAGAACGCGTGTTTTCTTACATTGCTCAAAATATTGATCCAGAAAAGTTTGAAGTTACTTTACTAATAGTAGGTTATTCAAAAGATGCCTCTTACGATGTAAAAGATATAAAACTCGTCTTCTTAGAAAAAGCCAGAGTTTTGGATGGCGTTACCTCACTGTTTAAATATGTTAGAAAAAACAAACCAGACATATTAGTAAGTGCTGTTGGTCATCTTAATACAGTTACGGCATACATGTCTGTCTTTTTTCCTAAAACAAAATTTATATCCAGGGAAGTTACCGTGCTTAGTTTGGACACTGATTTTTTTAAAACAAAGGAATTTAACCCTCTTTCTTTTATAGGGAATAAACGATTTAATCGCTTTGATAAGATTATATGTCAATCTCAAGATATGCTAGATGACATAAAAGACAGTTACAATATAAGTGCTGAAAAAATGATTGTAATTAACAATCCTATTACAGACAGTTTTAAATTAAAAGAGCAAAAAACCAAAAACAACCCCATTCAATATATTACCGTAGGAAGATTAAGCAAAGAAAAAGGCTATGAGAGGATTTTAAAAATCCTATCGAAACTTGATTTTCCATTTCACTACACAATAATTGGCAATGGCAGTGAGAAAGACACTATTTTTTCTTTAATAGAGCAATTTGGCTTAACAGATAAAATTACACATATCAATTTTACCAAGGAGGTTTCAAAATACCTTGCTAAAAGTGATTTTTTTCTGCAAGGTTCTTATTTCGAAGGTTTTCCAAATTGCTTAATTGAATCTTGTTCTGTAGGAACACCTGTCTTGGCATTTAATGTTCCTGGCGGTACTAAAGAAATCATTGAAGATGGTATAAATGGTTATATGGTTGAAAATGAAGAAGATTATATTGAAAAATTGAAGGATACTCGTCAATGGAATCCAATTGATGTCAGGGAATCTGTAAACAAAAAGTTTAATAAAGATGTAATTCTTCAACAGTATGAAGACTTATTCATCAATATAATAAAGTAATAAGATTAGTATGAAATTAGGTTTTTTAATTTACTCATTATCTGGCGGAGGAGCCGAAAGACAGTGTTCTTATATATTATCTTATTGCACTAAACATAATATAGACGTTCATTTGATCTTAATGAATACTATTATTAAATATGAATTACCTGAAGGATTACCAATTCATTATTTAGAAAAATCAGAAGCAAACGAAAATGGTATAATTAAAGCATTAAAAATTCCTTTTCTTGCTTATAAATACGCCAAATTATTAAAAAAATTAAAGATTACCCATAGTGTAAGCCTTTTAACCAGACCCAATTTTATTAATATTATTGCCAGTAAATTAACGCGTTACAAATTTAAAACGATAGCAAATGAATTAGCTTTTCCTACGCTACAGTATAGCTACAAGGGTTTTCAATCTAGTTTTAATAAAACGATGATTCGATTATTATATAAAAAGTCGGATATGATAATTGGTAATTCTATAGGCAATGCCAAAGACCTAATTGATAATTTTGGAGTACCTCCTAAAATTATGGAAGTTGTTCACAACCCTATTGATTTGGAAAAGATATATAAGATTGAACCTATAGACTCGTTTTTTGATAAGAATAAATTCAACATGATTACTCTAGGACGCTTGGATGTTGGCAAAAACCATATAATGCTCATTGAGGCGATTCACAAACTAAACAACCCGTTATTAAGATTGTATATTTTTGGTGTAGGAGACATGCAGGATGAACTTGAGGAACTTATAAAAAAGTTAAATGTTGGAGAGCAAGTTTTTTTAATGGGCTTTGATGCCAACCCTTATAAATATCTAAAGTCCGCAGACATATTTATCTTTGGATCAAACCATGAAGGATTTCCTAATGTAATATTAGAAGCTATGGCATGTAAACTTCCTATATTAACAACTAATTGCAAGTCAGGACCAGATGAAATAATGGAATTGGAATCAGCTAAGGATGATTTAATGATCACTGATTATGGAATTCTAGTTCCTATTAAAAATGTTAATCTAATGGCTAAAGGAATTAATTATTTTGTTAATAATAAAAATTATTTAGAGGATTGCAAAAACCATGGCAAAAAACGAATTATGATTTATGAAAAAAATCATATTTTGAAACAATATACAGATCTAATAATTGAAATGGATTAATAGGATTAGAAAAACGAATTAAAGTATGTGTGGAATTAACGGCATTATAGCTAAAACCAATCGAAATAAGGACGAAATATCGTCTATCCTTAATACTATGAATAATTTAATTATTCACAGAGGTCCAGATGAAGATGGTCTATTTTCTGAAGAAAACGACCAATTTACCGTTGGTATGGGAATGCGAAGACTATCTATTATAGATTTATCTTCTGGTAAGCAACCTATTTTTTCAGATGATAAACAAATCGTTATAGTTTTTAATGGAGAAATCTATAATTATAAGGTATTAAAGGCAAAGTTAGAAGCAGAAGGTGTCTCTTTCAAAACATCGAGTGATACTGAAGTTATACTGAAAGCTTACGAAAAATATGGAGTAGAATCTTTTCAGTGGTTAGATGGCATGTACGGTTTTAGCATTTATGATAAAAATATCAATAAGCTATTTATTGCTCGTGATTTTTTTGGCGAAAAACCCTTGTATTACATACATACGGATAAGGAATTTATTTGGGCTTCAGAATTAAAGTCTATCATAAATACTATTGATTTTACACCCAACATTTCGAAAAAAGGATTGAATCTTTATTTTAGATTGACTTATATTCCTGCACCACATACCATATATGAAAACATTTTAAAGTTAGAAGCTAATCATTATATTGAATATGATTTAGCCTCACATAATACAACTATAAATAAAATAAACGCTGAACCAATACCGAAAACTATTGATATTTCTTTTGACGATGCAAAAGCAAAAACCAAAGATTTAGTTTATAAAAGTGTAGATAGCCGTTCTATTGCAGATGTTGGTTTAGGAACATTTTTATCTGGTGGTGTAGATTCTTCAATTATTTCACTCTGTTTAGCACAAACCACGGATAAGAAAATCGATACATTTTCTATCGGATTTAAAAAAGCATCGTATGATGAGACCGATAAATCGAGGGTGGTTGCTAAACTATTAAATAGTAATCATCATGAGTTCATTATAGATGAAGACGATCTTAAAAATAATATTCACGAAATTTTAGTCAATTTTGATGAACCTTTTTCAGATACGGCAGCCTTACCTACACACCTACTCTCCGAAAAGACAAGAGAACACGTAACGGTTGCATTAACTGGTGATGGTGGCGACGAAGTATTTGGTGGTTATAATAAATACTATATTGGAAAAATGAACAAAAGGTACTCTAGTATGGTACCAAAAGCCCTTCATAAAACTATTGCCGGTCTTAGTAACAAATATCTGATTGACAAGGATGATTCTCGTGGAAGAAAATTTCAAATTAATAAATTACTAAATGCTATAGATTATGATGGTGCTTTCTATTGGGATATTATTTCTTTAGCAAACACAAGTAATCAATTGGCCGAAATAATGTCTCCTGATTATTTTGATGCCAATGTTTTCCAAGAATATAAAGAAGTACTTGGAAAGCAAAAGACAGAAACCCTTACAGATTTTAGACTTGTAGATAAAATATTAAGTCTAGAAGGTGGTATGCTGGCAAAAGTGGATCGAACCAGTATGCTGACTTCTCTAGAATGTAGAGCTCCATTTCTAAATAGGGATTTATGGGAGTTTACCAATACGCTACCAGAAAACTATTTAATGAAAGGTTGGAACAAAAAACACATTTTAAAAGAAGCCTTTAGAGATCAGTTTCCTGATGAATTTTTAGAAAAAGGGAAAAGTGGATTTGGTAGCCCAACAGGAGATTGGCTAAGACAAAGTCTCAGAAAAGAACTCGAGGGTTACATAGAGCCAGAATTGCTTAAATCACAGGGCATCTTTAACGTAGAAGTAATAACAAAATTAGTAAAAGATCATTTGGACAGTAAAAAAGATAGCACCTTTAGAGTATGGTCTTATTACTGCTTTCAAAAATGGTACAAATATAATTTCCTTAAACATAATGAATAAGAGATGGATAATAAAAACATAATGATTGTAGCATCACTATCTGCTTCATTAATAAATTTTAGAGGAGATTTTATTAAGAGTTTAGTGGATAATGGATATATGGTTTTTGCAGCAGCACCAGACCATCCTAGCAATATTCGTTCTAAACTTGTTTCACTTGGAGCTACACCATTACAATTTAATTTAAATAGAACTGGTCTCAACCCCTTTAAGGATATGACCTCTATTAGCGAATTAAAAGGATTAATTAAAGACAATAATATAGATTTAGTATTTCCATATACCGTAAAACCTGTTATTTATAGTTCGATTGCCGCAAACCAATGCAACGTGCCAGTGGTTTCATTAATTACGGGCTTAGGCTATGCCTTCACAGGTTTATCTACTAAGGCCAGATTATTACAGCGGTTTAATGAAACCTTGTATAAATTATCAATTCGAAAGAATAAGGTGATCGTTTTTCAAAATAAAGATGACCATCAATTATTCTTGGATCGCAATATTATTTCCAAGGAACAGAGCGTAGCCTTTGTGAGTGGTTCTGGTGTTAATCTTAATCAATTTTCATTTCAAGAAAAAAATACTTCAGATAAAGTCAGTTTTCTTTTGGTGGCGAGATTGATTAAGGAAAAAGGAATCGCTTTATACATGGAAGCTGCCAAAATTTTGAAAGCGAAGTATCCCCAAGCAGAATTTCATTTAATTGGTGCAACAGAAACCTCCCCTTCTGCCATTAGTGAAAATGAAATAAACGAATTGCATAAAGAAGGCATAATTGTATTTCATGGTAAACAAAGAAATATTGAAGAGCACCTTCACAAAAGAGATGTTTTTGTACTACCAAGTTATTACAGAGAGGGCTTACCAAGAACTACTTTAGAAGCTTGTGCATGTGGCAACCCAATTATAACAACAGATTCTGTTGGCTGCAGGGAATCAGTCAAAGAAGGGATAAATGGTTTCCTAATCGAACCTCAAAATCTTGAAGCCCTTATTAAACCAATGGAATATTTTATAACCAATCCAAAAAAAATAAGAGAAATGGGCATAAACAGTAGAAAATATGCAGAAGAACGTTTTGATGTTGATATTATAAATAAAGATTTAATAGATATAATCAACTATGTTCTGCAGCAATCATAAATATTATCCACCTATAATTTCATCACATGGAACTATACCTAAGTATAAAACGTTTTTTTGATTTTTTAGCAGCTTTGGTAGGACTCATAATTGTTTCTCCACTATTGCTGACATTAATTATTGTATTGGCGATTTCCAATAATGGAAAACCCTTTTTCTATCAAACGCGAACTGGTATAAACGGGAGGCTCTTTACCATTATTAAGTTAAAAACCATGAACGATAAAACGGATAAAGACGGTAATCTATTGCCTGTAATTTATCGCATTACTAAGATGGGTAACTTTTGTAGAAAATACTCTTTGGATGAAATTCCTCAGTTGATTAATATTTTAAAAGGCGATATGAGCCTAGTGGGTCCGCGCCCGCTTTTGCCTAAGTATTTGCCACTTTATAACAAACGACAAAATAGAAGACACGAAGTTATACCTGGTATTACAGGTTGGGCACAAGTTAACGGTAGAAATGCGATTAGCTGGGAAGAAAAGTTTGAGTTTGATGTATACTATGTAGATAACCAATCTTTCTTATTGGATTTGAAAATAATTTTTAAAACCATAGACAAGGTTATCAGTAGAAAAGATGTCAATAATTCTGATAATGACGACATGCCTATATTCACAGGCACAAAGGAGCGTAATATCTAAATTTTATAGCATTTAAATAATATTTATTTCATTATATACAATAATGAATTGTTGAGGTTGGTGGGCATTATCCAAATATTTATGCGCATCACAATGAATATTCTTACCATTGTCTATCAATGCCACAGTGTTCCAACCTAAGACATTAGGTGCAACAAAATCTTTCTTTAAATTATCAGCTATATAATAATATTCGGATGCTGGTAGAGCTTTTTGAATCGCTTTAAAATTCTCTACGCTAGGTTTTTCAGAACCTATTTCTTCGGATATAATGATCTTATCAAGGTATTTTAAAATATTCAAACTCTCAAGCTTCGCTCGTTGGGTTTTAGAACGACCATCTGTGATTATCCCTATTTTTCCACCTTTGGCTTTTATAGCTTCAAATACGTCTAAAACACCATCGAACAATTGGATGTTTGGATGGTGGCTTCTATACATCTCTATTAAGAAACC
Source organism: Winogradskyella forsetii (assembly GCF_013394595.1). GTDB lineage: Bacteria > Bacteroidota > Bacteroidia > Flavobacteriales > Flavobacteriaceae > Winogradskyella > Winogradskyella forsetii. The sequence goes on along the minus strand of NZ_CP053348.1, from coordinate 1,891,620 downwards.
CATCTCTATTGTGTAGGTATTTACAATAAATTCAAAAACATTAACCCTACTTCTGTATAATGAAAACATTTTAGAATACAGCGGTTTCCAATCCTCAGGTTCAAAATGTACCGCAATAGACTTATATGCAGATGTTAGATAATCCAGCTCATTATATAATGTATCATCTAAGTCGAAAACGATAACAGTTTGATCATTAACCTTTATATCCATGCACTAATATTTCATCATCATATCTAATCATTAATAAATCACTTTCCCATACATCAAATTGTTCTGCTATCGATTGATCTAGCATATATTCTTCTATGATCCATTTAGAATAATTTGCTCCAGACAAATAAGTTAGTGGATAACCACCTCCAAATCTAGGATTGATCTCAATCGCAAAAATCTTTTCTTCATCAGTTCTATGTAAAAAAAACTGGGCAGTAAGACATCCAACAGCGCCATCAATAAAACTTAAGTTTTTCTTTAAGTAAGATACTAAAATATTTCTGACTGTCAAAGCTTTATACACTTCGCCATCTCGCACTTCTACTCTTTTTCTTGGTACAACGCATTTCAAACTATGGTCTTTTCCATAATATAAATCGCATGTAAATTCATCGTACTCATCATGATCTAAATACTCCAAGAACATTAATTTGTCATTACTAAAATGATATTCAGTCAAATCCTCTTTGGACCTAATAATGTAGGTATCGACACTCCTACTACCATCCGTTGGTTTAATAAAAAGTGGTAATTGGTAATCGTCTTTAGCATATTCTTTAGCCACATTGACATTTTGTGATTCAAAAAATCGATGAATAATCCTTTTATCCCGGCATTTTGATACAAAATCAGCGGAAGAAACAACAACTGTGATCTCTTCACTAGCAAACCGCTCTTTATAATTTGCTAGCGTTTGCAATTCAGTATCTATAGTTGGTATCAACAAAACGATATCATGCTTTTTGCAATAATCTATTAGTATGGATATATAATCTGGGTGATCTAATGTAGGTACTTCAAAGTATCCATCTGCAACCTGACAAGCTGCAGATAATTCAGGACTAGAATCTGTGGCAAATACTTTACTCTCAAGGCTGGCCTTTTTCAATTCTTTTTGAAATGATCTTACAAGTGATACTCTGCGACCTGCGGAAGTAATTAAGATATTCATGCGATGGGTTTAGTTCTCCAATTTCTTTATGGGCTGACAAATATAAGATAGAATAAATTATCCTTATTAAAGTTACGGTATATAACCGAAAACTAAGTTATAATTTAAATTTACCCTTACTTTAATTGAAGGAATAATCTTTCATTACTAGTACAGAAGATTAATAACTATATTGAATGCTGTTATTAATAACCATGAGAAAAACTAACCAAAGCTCTAAAAAGGAATTTATTTTACAATTGATTACCGTTATCAACGTAAATATTTACATTTAAACGTTTTAATTTGGGGTGTTCCAACATAATGCCGCATATTTATCCCATAATTTGATCGTGTCCCAGATCCCTCTATATGACATGAAATTGAATAGTAATTTTTATCATTACTTAACAATTTTACTTATGAAACCTAAAATATGGCTATCATCACCACACATGAGTGGTAATGAACAATCTTACATAAAAGAAGCTTTCGATTCTAATTGGGTAGCCCCTTTAGGTCCGAATGTTAATGGATTTGAAAGCGATTTACAATCTTATCTTAACAATAACATACATGTTGCCGCTTTAGCATCTGGCACTTCTGCCCTACATTTAAGTCTTATTTTGTTAGGAGTTAAACATGGAGATGAAGTGATCTGCCAGAGTAAAACATTTTCTGCTTCAGCTAACCCAATAGTATACCAAGGCGCTACTCCTATATTTGTAGATAGCGAAAGAGACACTTGGAATATTTGTCCTCAACAATTAGAAATTGCTATTAAAGATAGAATGGCAAACGGAACGAAACCAAAAGCCATTATCGCAGTTCATTTATATGGCATGCCATATAAAGTTGATGAAATCAATGAAGTGGCATCTCGATACGATATTCCAATTATAGAAGACAGTGCAGAATCCTTGGGAAGTCGCTATAAAGAAAAAAAATGCGGAACTTTTGGGGATTTTTCAATATTATCATTTAATGGTAACAAAATTATAACCACTTCAGGAGGAGGTGCTATTGTTACAAAAACTATAGAAAATAAGGAAAAAGCCGTTTTCTTAGCTACACAAGCTAGAGACAATGCTCCACATTATTTACACTCACATATCGGCTATAATTATAGAATGTCTAATATCGTTGCAGGTATTGGTCGTGGACAAATGACCATTTTAGATAGTCATGTAGCTAAACGCCGTTCTAATCATGAATTTTATTTTAATGCCTTTAAAAACAATAACAAAATCACATTTTTAAAAGAACCAAATGGTTTTTTCTCAAACCGTTGGTTATCTTGTATTCTTTTAGATTCTAAAAGTACACGAGAAGGATTAAGACTGGCCCTAGAAAAAGAAAATATTGAGTCAAGACCGCTTTGGAAACCAATGCATCAACAACCCGTATTCAAAGGTGCTCCACGGTATCTCAATGGTGTTTCGGACGAGTTATTTGAAAAAGGCTTATGTTTGCCTAGTGGATCCAATTTAACTGATGCTGAATTAGATAGGGTTGTTTCCGCAATAAATACGTATTTTGTATCATGATTGTTAAATTTTTAAATAAAATATCGCAGAAATATGCCTCTAAATGGCTAGTGCTTTTATTTGATATAGCGATCATCGTCGCAACGTTTTTTATGGCGTATTTAATTCGATTCAACTTCGTAATTGAATTCGACTTTTTTACACTTTTTAAACAAATCCCTTATGTTGTTGCCGTTTCAGCCATTAGCCTCATAGCTGTAGGCTCTTACAAAGGTGTTGTTAGATTTACAGGATTTAAGGATATCGTTAATCTCATCATTGGAGCGAACATATTGGCAACTATCCTTATATGTTGTACATTTTTAAGTAGACGATATCTCGGTGAATCGAGTATTTTGAATATATCGGGCTCTATAATCTATATTCATTTATTGCTGAACATTTTATTCCTCATTGGAGCGAAACTATTTATAAAATCCCTTTATAACCATATCACACAAGATTTTCAATCTATTTCCAATGTTTTAATATTTGGCGCGGGTAATTCAGGAATGTTAACCTATGATGCCATTAGAAATGACACCAAAAATGGCGTCGAAGTTGTCGGTTTTATTGATGATGATGAACGTAAAATAGGTAAGAAAATAAACCTATTAAATGTCTATAGTATTGATTCTATTGATGAAGATTTCATTGAAAAGCACAAGGTTGAAGAGGTTATAATTTCAATTCAAAATATAGATCCTACAAGATTGCTACAAATTACAGGTAGTCTTTTTTCACTTGGACTTAAAGTGAAGATTGTTCCTCCTGTTCAAAGTTGGATTGATGGCGATTTAAGCGTAGGCCAAATAAAAGAAGTTAAAATTGAGGATCTTTTAGGAAGAGATCCTATCAACATCAAAAACCCAGATTTAGAAGAACAATACGATAACAAAGTCATCATCATTACTGGAGCTGCTGGATCTATAGGAAGTGAAATCTGTAGAAAAGTGAGCTTGTATAATTATAAAAAATTAATCCTCGTAGATAATGCTGAGTCTGCACTTTATGATATTCAACAAGAATTTAAACAACAAGGTTTAGAGAATATTGATGCCATTGTTGCTGATGTGCGCAATAGAACTAGAATAGACCAAATATTCAACCTATACAAGCCAAAAATTGTCTTTCACGCAGCCGCATATAAGCACGTTCCATTGATGGAAAACAATCCTTTTGAAGCTGTTAGTGTAAATATTGGAGGCACTAAAAATGTAGCCGATATAGCCGTAAAGCATAGTGTTGATAAATTTGTGCTAATCTCTACAGATAAAGCCGTAAACCCAACAAACGTCATGGGAGCGACTAAGCGTATTGCGGAGCTTTATGCCACTTGTCTGAAAGGAAAGGGAAGTACAAAGTTTATCACTACAAGATTTGGTAATGTTTTAGGATCGAATGGTTCTGTAATTCCATTATTTAAAAAGCAAATTGAAAAAGGAGGCCCATTAACTGTAACACATAAAGATATAACACGCTATTTCATGACTATTCCAGAAGCCTGTCAGCTAGTTCTTGAAGCTGCTGCCATGGGTAATGGTGGAGAAATTTATGTCTTTGACATGGGAGAACCTATAAAGATTTTCAATTTGGCTACCAATATGATTATTCTTTCCGGTTTACGCTATCCTGAAGACATAGATATTAAAATCACAGGTTTAAGACCTGGGGAAAAAATTTATGAAGAGCTTTTGGCTGATGGAGAGAACACCAAGAAAACGTACCATGAGAAAATAATGATTGCTAAATCGAGACATGTAGATATTAGCAATGTAGAAAAACAAATTAATAAACTCACCACTATAAACTCTTTAACACAGCCATTAGAAATTGTATCTTCGATAAAATTTTTAATACCTGAATATATTTCTAACAACTCTACTTACGAAGTTTTAGATCAAAAAAAATAAGCCCTTTTTAACCTATAAATTAACTCCAATGAAAATACGTATTCTTATTATTTCGATATTAGCGATTATTACCGCTTCCTCATGTGCATCAAGAAAAAAAATAGTTTATTTTCAAGATGAGGCACTTGAAGATGGGCAGTTAACTACCGAACCATTACAATTAACATATAAACCAGACGATATATTAACCATAAATGTTTCTGCTCTAGATCCAGAAACCGTAAGACCATTTAATCTACCAACGGTGTCGAATAATACAAACGATTTAATAACCGCTAGAAGTTCGACGCAACAACAAACCTACTTGGTAGACTATAATGGTAATATTGAATTCCCTGTATTAGGAACTATTAAAGTTGAAGGATTGACACGCACAGATTTAACAGCATTACTTCTAGAACGTATTAAAGTTATGGTTAATGACCCAATAATTAATGTTAGATTGGCAAATTTTACAATCACTGTCATAGGTGAAGTTGCAAATCCGGGAACTTTTACTATACAGGACGAAAGCATAACGCTTTTAGAAGCTCTTGGGTATGCTAATGATCTAACCATATTTGGTAAACGAAAAAACGTTTTGCTAATTAGGGAAGTCGATGGAAAAAAGAAATTTGCAAATATTGACCTAACTTCTATAAACACAGTAAATTCGCCTTTTTATTACTTACAGCAAAACGATGTTATTTACGTAGAACCCAATAAAGCAAAAATCAGATCTTCCACATTTAATCAAAACAACGGTGTATTAATATCGGCTATTGGGACACTTACCACAATTATCGCCGTTTTCTTAGTAAAATAAATTTAGATTTTAATAATAGTAAACGTTTATGAAAAGCAATTCTAAATTAGCTAATAACGAATTAAAAGAGCAATTTGAATTAATTTTATCTTATTGGAAGATAATTTCTTTAAGCTTAATTATAGCCATATTTTTAGCATTCACTTTTTTAAGATATGAAACATCTCAATATAAGGCCAACGCCACTATAAAAATTAAGGATGAGAAACAATCTCAAAAATTACCAAGTTTAGAAGACGTTTCTAGTAAGGGTTTATTTGCTAATGGCTCGAACCAGATTATTGACGAAATAGAGGTTATTCAATCAAGATCGTTAATGACTAACGTCATAAAAAAACTAAATCTTAACATAGAATATTATTCACAAGGCCAGATTAAGGAATTGGAGATTTATAAAAACCCTCCTTTGAAACTAAATTTCTTCGCTGGTGATTCTGTAATACACAAAGCGGATACTACCCTTTATATTAAGGTAGTTTCAGCTTCAAAATTTTTAATGTTTAAAGACAATGGAAAATCACTCTTAGACAGAGACGAATCCCAAGGTAAGCCCTATAACTTTGGGGATAGAATAAAAACTGGTTTTGGAGATATGGTTGTCGTCCCAAATATCGGAAAACATGCCCCTGTGGTTGGCAGCAATTTAAGGGTTTCCCTGATTTCTGTTCGAAGATTAGTAAGTCGCTACCAAAGACGATTAAAAATTTCATCAGAAACGGGGTCTAGTGTATTAAAACTGGAATTAAGTGATAATATTCCTGATAGAGCTATTGACATTCTAAATCAAGTAATAAGAGAATACAATAACGATGTAATTTTAGACAAAGAATCCGTAATTCAAGTGACCTCAGACTTTATCGACACCAGACTTAAAGCAGTTTCTAAAGAATTACAGGAAGTCGATTTTACCGCAGAACAACTACAAAAACAAAATAAACTTACTGCTTTAAGTTCTCAAGCAAATTTATACTTAGAAAGCGAAAAGGCTACAGAAAATAAAATTAACACCACGGCCAATACCATAGAACTTATTGGTTATTTAAAAAATGAGATAAGTGAAAAGAATAAAAGCTCAGATTTATTACCTCCAAACATTATATCTGATGCAAATATTTCCCAAGTAACGAAAACTCATAACGAATTAGTTGCCCAACGCGATAGACTCCTGAAAAATTCCAGTGAACAAAATCCTATAGTCATAAATCTTAATAATCAGATTGATGCTCTGAAAGATAATCTTTCAAATTCTTTGGATAACATGGAAAGATCCAGTAAGATAACCTTAAACAATCTCAATAGAGAGGAAGCCCGAATCAGAGGTCAGTTATATAATGCACCAACAAAGGAGCGTCAATTCAGAAATATAGAGCGTCAACAAGGAATTAAGGAATCACTCTATCTCTTTCTATTACAAAAAAGGGAAGAGTCCGCAATAAGATTAGGGATGTTTTCCCCTAATGCAAAAACAATAGATAAAGGTTATTCTTCATTTGTTCCCATATCACCAAATCCAATGATAACCTATTTAGGTGCTATATTATTTGGATTGGCATTGCCTATAGGCGGCATTTATTTTCTGAGCTTATTAGATAACAAAATTCATAAAAAAGAAGATTTAGTTAAGATTCTAGACATTCCATATTTAGGGGATATTCCAAAAACGAATAAAAAACAGAAATTGGTAAGTAAAGTAGATTACTCTCCTAAAGCAGAAGCATTTAGAATCTTGAGATCTAACATCGATTTTATGCTTAATAAAACCGCTGATAATTCCAAAAAACTGTTTGTCACCTCTACGACTTCGCAAGAGGGAAAATCGCATACAAGTACCAATTTAGCCATGTCAATTTCATACTCAGAAAAATCTGTGCTTTTAATAGAGTCTGACATTAGAGTTCCTAAAATTTTGGATTATTTGAACAGAAAAGAAATAGTTGAAAAAGGTTTAACAGATTATATTGCAGACAAATCCATTAAACCACAGGATATCATTATAAAAACTGAAGACAATCCATATTTAGATATTGTACCATCTGGTACGATTCCACCAAATCCATCTGAACTTTTAATGAATGACAGAGTTGGCGATTTATTCAAATATTTTGATAAAAAGTACGATTATATTATAGTGGACACATCTGCTGTTGGTCTAGTAAGTGACACTCTGTTAATCTCAAAATATGCTGACATGTTTATTTATGTCGTTAGTGCTGATAATATTGATAAAAGGCAATTAGTACATGTGGCTCAACCTCTATATGAAGAAAATAGGCTACCAAAAATGGCCATGTTGCTAAATGGTGTAAAAATTGGAGGTAAAGGCTATGGCTATGGATACGGATATGGTACGACGCCTAAAAAATAAATAGTATTCAATTTAAAATAGAATAGATCAAGAATATTTATTGCTTGTTATAGAATTTAACAATAAAACAACATCAAAGTTCAACATTTTTGATAGTTTAGTTGTTATTCTAACGTAATTTCAGAAATTCACTTCATTTATTAAGCCTCATAATTATTAATCTAAAAAGTGTAGCTTTTAAATGTGGCTCAATCCAAAAAATTCGTTTATCGTGCCAACAAACTGGGATTAATTATTTTAGATAAAATAATCAAATAACTATAATTTCCGTCGTCGTCTTTCCGCCTTCAATAGTGATAATTCTCTACTAGTCTGACCAGAAACCGATGTATTCTCCTCTGCTCTTCTAATGAGATAAGGCATCACATCTTTCACGGGTCCGAAGGGAATATACTTAGCTACATTATAACCTTCAGCTGCAAGATTAAAACTGATGTGATCACTCATTCCATAAAGTTGACCAAACCATAGATTATTATCTTGTTTCGAAATATTGTGGGTCTCCATAAATTCCATAGCCAAATAACAACTGGCTTCATTATGTGTGCCAATAAAAACTGATATGGAATTTAAATTTTTAAGAATATAATTTAAAGTTTCATTAAAATTATCATCCGTAGCTTTCTTGTTTTCGCAAATTGGAGAATCATAACCTTTTTCCATCGCTCTTTCACGCTCCTTTTCCATGTAAGCGCCACGAACAATTTTCATACCAATTTTAAATCCTTCCGCTTCACCTCTTTGATGTAATTGTTTTAAATAATCTAAACGATCCCAGCGGTACAACTGCAATGTATTATAGACTATGGTCACATCCTTATTATAACGACGCATCATTTCTTCTACCAAATCATCAGCCGCATCTTGCATCCAACTTTCTTCGCCGTCAATAAGGACTTCTACATCTTTTTCTTTAGCGAACTTACAAACGGCATCAAATCGATTTTCAATCCTATTCCATTCAGCCGCTTCTTCGTTTGTCAAAGTTTCACCTTCGGTCTTTTTTTGATACAATTTAAATCGCCCAAAACCTGAAGGTTTAAAAACCACAATTGGCATTGCTTCCCTATCATCGCAGAAACGAATAATTTTTAAGATCTTTTCTAATGCGTTATCAAATTGATTTTCTTCCGCTTTGCCTTCAACCGAATAATCCAAAACTGAACTTACACCTTCGGTATATAATTTATCAATTACAGGCAAACAATCTTCCTCGTTAACACCACCACAAAAATGGTCAAATACGGTTGCACGTATCAATTTCTCCACAGGTAAATGTGCTTTCAACGCAAAATTAGTGGCCGCAGTTCCTATACGAACTAAGGGTTCCGACGAAATCATTTTAAATAAAAAATAAGCACGTTCGAGCTCAGAATCAGACTTTAAAGTAAAAGCCGTACCTGTGTTCTCAAAGAGTGAGCGATCTATCATAGGCTAAATAATATATGCAAATATATTTATTCTGATTGTAGTATTTTCAAAAAAGGAAGTATTTTCACAGCATCAATTAAGATTATATATAATGGATTCCATTTCGACAAAAAATGCCACTGTTTATTTTAATTCTGAAGTCTATTCAGCTCTGAATAACTATTTAAAAACTACAAAACCCTCTAAGATATTTATTCTTGTAGATACCAATACGCATGATTATTGTTTGCCTAAATTCTTAGAACGTGTTGAATCTGGAGATATAGCTGTTGAAGTCATGGAAATGCCAAATGGTGAAGAGCATAAAAGCATAGATATTTGCACAGGAGTCTGGGAAGCACTATCAGAATATAACGCAGATCGAAAGAGTTTATTAATCAATTTAGGTGGCGGTGTTGTCACGGATTTAGGCGGATTTGTAGCTAGTACTTATATGCGTGGCATTCCTTATATAAATATCCCAACTTCACTGTTAGCTATGGTTGATGCTTCCGTAGGTGGGAAAACAGGGGTTGATTTAGGAGCCTTGAAAAATCAGATTGGCGTTATTAACGAAGGCAAAATAGTGGGTATAGACACCTCTTTTTTAGATACACTTCCGCAAAACGAAATGGTTTCTGGCTTTGCCGAAATGCTAAAACACGGCTTAATCTACAATAAGGAATATTGGAATATTTTAACGCACCTAGAAAATTTAGACATTTCGGATTTGGACCGTTTAATTTATGATTCTGTCATTATTAAGAATAAAGTAGTAACAGAAGATCCTGGGGAACAAGGTTTAAGAAAAATATTGAATTTCGGACATACTCTAGGTCATGCCATAGAAAGTTATTTCTTAGAAAATGCAGATAAGACGCCTCTCCTTCATGGCGAAGCGATTGCGATTGGCATGCTATTAGAAACTTATTTATCTACCAAAATATGTGGTCTGAGCCAAGAAGAATCAGACATAATCCATACAGGTATTTTGAAAACGTTCTCTAAAGTAGAAATAACCGAACAAGACCAAAAAGTCATTGTAGATTTATTACAATACGACAAAAAGAACAGTCATGGCGTTGTAAAATTTGTGTTGCTTGAAGCTATAGGTAAACCAAAATTAGACTGTGTAGTCAGCAATGCGCTTATACGTGAAGCTTTTGAATATTATGGGAGTTAGATATAACGTTCCTTAATAATTTGAATATGATGGTTCTCATGACCAATAGTGATATAACCAAGCACTCTTACTGAAAAAGCGGCACCACTAGCCTCTCCTATTTGAAGCAAGGTGGAAGCGTCGAAACTATTAAATAATGCAATTGTTGCTTGTCGTACAGCTTTGTATTCTTCAATAAGATTTTCTAAGGTTCGTTTAACTGCAGATCCATTCGCCACATAATCATCTTGTTCAAAACCTACCATTGGACTTTTATCTCGCCTAGCAATTCGTAAAGCTCTATAAGCAAAAATACGTTCGGTATCTATGATATGAAGTAAAATATCCTTCACTGTCCACTTACCTTCAGCATAGGCATAATTATGTTTTTCTTCTGGAATATCAGAAAAAAACGATACTAAGACATTTAAATTCTCCTTTAATCCTTCAACAATGGAGCTATCTGTATTTGCCTTTTCCAGATAGGTTTTATAGTAAGGATGGTATTGTTTTGCTTCAATGGGATTCGAGCTCATAACATAAACGTAAAAAAAAAGCCCTATATCTAAATATCATAGGGCTTTTAGGAATATTGTTTTATTTAATCTAATTCATTAAAAATAGTATGCATCAAACGTTTTTTATCATTCAGACTTTCTTCCAAGGAAATCATGGTTTCAGTTCTATAAACGCCATCAATATCATCTAACATGAAAATAATCTCTTTAGCATGCATGGTATTCTTTGCTCTAATTTTACAGAAAATATTAAATTTTCCTGTGGTAATATGGGCAACAGTTACATAAGGAATATCGTAAATGCGCTCTAGAACAAATTTTGTTTGTGATGTATTCTGGAGGTAAACGCCAACATAAGCAATAAACGAATAATCGAGTTTTTGATAATCTAATGTTAATGAAGAACCTTTAATAATACCTGCTTCTTCCATTTTCTTTACGCGAACATGGACTGTACCAGCAGAAATCAATAATTTCTTTGCAATATCGGTAAATGGAATTCTAGTATTATCGATAAGCATATCGAGTATTTGGTGGTCAACTTCGTCTAATTTAAATTTAGCCATATTTTATACAATCTTTAAGGTAAAGGCAAAAATAGAACATTTAATTTAGGAATTCTATATTATATTTGAATTATTTTAAGGTATTAGTGATATTTTCTCATTATTCAATAATACGAAATCGATTTCGCCACCTATTATTAAATCAGAATTTTCTTCAGTTTTTAACAATTTACCTTTTGCATCGATTTCTTTATGACCAAATTTATTCTTCAATTTTTCAATAGCTTCAACAATCGGCACAAAATGTAATTTGCTATTAATCAGCGTTTCTTTAAATTGAATCGCGATATCAACAAGCTCATTCTCCATATTGTCTTGTTTAGCATTTCGTATAATGATATCATAAAAACACTTTGCATTTTCAGGAATGTTAAAATAAGTAACATAGTTCTCATTCCTGACGCCGTTAGTTATAACATCGAGACCTTTTAAAATTGCAATAAACATTAAACGTCTTACTTCTTCCCTTCCATAATCATTAGCATAATGACCCGCTTCATATAAAATAGTTGGCACACCAAAATTCTGAAAGGTATCTCCAACACAATTAAGATTGAAACCATCATCATAGCGACCAATACCGTTTGGAATTTCGGGTTGTAATAAATTATTGATCTCTACAATAATAGACATGGCGGTTTTCCTGTTCGTAGTTATAGAGCGCGCTTCATCTTGTGAAGGCGACAAAAACGAAAGTGTAGCTACCTTATTGGTTTCTCCAGCACTAAAAATGGTGCGTTGTCCATGAAGATTAAAACAAAAATCAGGTTTAAAGTCCTTATAAACTTGTCGTAATAATCTACTTTCTGATTGCGACAAGTCTTGAGCATCCCTATTTAAATCAACCAGATTGGCATTTAAGCGTGAATATTTTTCTGCACCATCTGGATTTAATATTGGAATAACAACCAAAGTACAACGCTCTAAAATATCTTTTGACAGTTTGTTCTCGGTTTCAAACAGATTAAAACAATCAAAAAGGGCTTTTGTCGATGTGGATTCGTTGCCATGCATTTGTGACCATAGTAATATTTTGATTGGTCCATTTCCATATTTCAAACTGTAAATTGGTCGTTCTTCAACCGAACATCCGAGCGTTGAAATTCTCGAATGTGGTAATTTTTCCAAGCACTTTTCAATCTGAGAATTGGTAATATAACGACCAGATAATTCTGGATTTTTTACAGCAGGAAATATAGTATTTAACGACTCTAAATTCATAGGACTTTATTAGTGGTTACAAATGTAATCATTTGAAAATTTACATTTGTAAACAATATTGTTTTTCAAATTTGTTACAATATTAAACAAAAAGTGTTTGGTCTTGAACCGTGTTTCCATACCACAATGCTAGGAATACGAATAAAAATATATTATAGATTTAATTAATTTAATATCATATTGTTATTATATAAAATCAAAGTATTTGTTTAGGTTTTAAAATTAAAATAAATCTTCTGTAGTGCTAAAACAAATACTATTTGTTACATTTGTAACGTTATATACTCCAATCTAAAGTTTACAATGATAAACTCTGCTGAATTTACAGAACGCCTGCAAAAAGTCATTGATTTTTATAGTGAAACCGCTTCAAGTTTTGCAGAAAAAATCGGCGTGCAACGTTCAAGTATTTCACATATTTTGTCGGGCAGAAATAAGCCAAGTTTAGACTTTGTAATGAAGGTGCTACACGCCTATCCAGAGGTTGAATTATATTGGCTAATGAATGGCAAAGGCAATTTTCCGAGTGAAACTAAAAATTCAGAGTCGACCAATTCCAATCTTCCAAAAACTAACACAAAATCAAAACCGCCTATTAGCGATTCGGATTCCCATAGCCATACGGATTCCGAAATTGATAAAATAGTTATCTTTTACAAAGACGGTACATTTAAAAGTTATAAGCCTTAATTTCTATTTCAACATAAAAGTTTAGACGAGTTGATTATCTTTGCCAAAAGATTAAAATGAAAGTATTTTCAGTAATTCTAGTGCTGCTATTGTTAACAAGCTGTTACTCCGTAGAGCGTAACTGTACCGATTTTAAGACAGGAACTTTTGAGTTTACTTATACTATAGATGGCATTGAGCAAACTTCACGTTTTAAGCGTACCGAAAACTTCAATATCGATTACCAGGAAGGAAAAGCAGATTCTTCCTCTGTTCGATGGATAAACGATTGTGAATTCGTGCTTAAAAAATTGCGGCCTACAAGTAACTCTGAAAAAGATGCTATCCACATGAAAATATTATCTACAACGGAAGACTCATACACATTTGAATACAAGCTTGCGGTAAAACGACCAAACAAACCCTTGAACGTTGAAAAAGGTGTAGCGTTTAAAATAAATTAAGTCTTTAAAGACTGAAAATTTACAGTTTCAAAAATTACAAATAGTTATTGCGCTAAAAAATTAATTATATAGAGTATAAATGACCTAATTAATCATTTAATTTTATAATGTCTATCGCAAAAATTATTAGTTAGACCAACTATTTTTTTTGACGAGAAAACGCTTAACTATTTAATTGACTATTAACCATGCTCGATTTTCTTCTCACTTCCGAAGCCATAATGGCATTGATCACATTAACCTTTTTAGAGATTATATTGGGTATAGACAATATCGTTTTCATTTCTATTGCAGCTAACAAGCTACCAGAGCATCAACGCAGCAAAGCCACTATTATTGGACTTTTGCTTGCAATGTTACAACGTATCATTCTGCTGTTCTTTGTGTCTTTTCTGGTTGGACTAAGCGAACCTTTTTATACAATTAATACGAGCTGGCTATTCATAGGAATTAGCTGGCAGGCCATAATATTATTTGCAGGTGGTTTATTTTTAATCTATAAAAGTACCTCTGAGATTCGAGAAAAAGTAGAACATCCCTCTCATGACGAAGACCAAGTTAAGTCCAAACGCATAAAATCACTCAGCAACGCTATTGTACAAATAATTATTATCGATTTTATTTTTTCAATAGACTCTATTCTTACTGCGGTAGGAATGACCAATGGACTGCATCCAAACCACAACTACACCTTAGTTTTAATGATTATTGCAGTTATGATCTCTATTGGAATTATGATTGGTTTTGCGAACCCAATTAGAAAATTTATAGAAAAACATCCAAGTATTCAGATTTTAGGCTTAGCCTTTTTAATTCTTATTGGCTTTATGCTTATTACAGAAGCGGCTCACTTATCAGAAACAGAATTCTTTGGTAAAACCGTTGGCGCTATACCAAAAGGATACTTGTATTTTGCTATAGCATTTTCACTTTTTGTAGAGTTTCTAAATTTTAAAGCCATTAAAAAGCAAAAAACATAAAAACCGATTTAATAGCAAGATTAAGGCGGTAGAACGTTAATTTATTCCACTTAACTAAAAATATGAGTTTTTTTAGGTTACGCAATTTGGGTTTCACTATATTTCGACAAAATTAACCTGTTTTTTAAAAAGGACCCAAATCTATAAAACTCTCAGTTAATGCTATTTAATTCAATAGACTTTGCAGTATTCCTACCTGTTGTTTTTATTTTGTATTGGTTTTTTTGCCAAAAGAATCTAAAGCTTCAGAACTTGCTCATCGTATTGGCAAGTTATGTGTTTTACGGTTGGTGGGATTGGCGCTTTTTGTCGCTTATCATTTTCAGCACCATCGTAGATTACTCCATTGGAGTTGCACTTTCAAAGGGTGGCAGCCATAAAAAGCGTAAACTTCTTTTATGGGTTAGTATCCTCGTAAACCTTGGATTCCTTGGGTTTTTCAAATATTACAACTTCTTTTTAGACAATTTAATTACGGCATTCACATTTTTTGGAACCGAATTACAGGCCAGTTCATTAAAAATTATATTACCAGTTGGAATAAGCTTCTATACATTTCAAACTTTAAGTTATACCATAGATGTGTACAGGGAAAAATTGACTCCTACCAAGAATTTTATAGCATTTTCTGCTTTTGTTAGTTTCTTCCCTCAGTTAGTTGCTGGACCGATTGAACGCGCCACAAACTTATTACCTCAATTTTATACTAAGCGCAAATTTGAATACAGTAAGGCTGTAGACGGATTGCGTCAGATCCTTTGGGGCATGTTCAAAAAGGTGGTTATTGCCGATAACTGTGCCGAATTTGCAAATGAATTTTTTAATAACCACACTGAATATGGCGGAAGCGGGCTATTACTGGGCGCTTTATTCTTTACATTCCAGATTTATGGGGATTTTTCTGGTTATTCGGATATCGCTATCGGAACATCTCGATTATTTGGATTTGACTTAAAACAAAATTTCGCTTTTCCTTATTTTTCGAGGGACATTGCTGAATTTTGGAGACGTTGGCACATATCATTATCGACCTGGTTTAGAGACTACCTCTATATTCCTTTAGGAGGAAGTAAAGGTGGTACAGCCATGAAAGTTCGCAACACGTTTATAATATTTATTGTGAGTGGGTTTTGGCATGGTTCCAATTGGACTTTTATTGTTTGGGGAGCTTTGAATGCCATTTATTTTCTACCGCTATTATTAGCAAAAAAGAACAGGTCAAATATCGGAGCTGTAGCAGAAGGTCAATTTTTACCTTCGCTAAAGGACATGGTCAACATTGCTTCGACCTTTTTACTAACGGTTCTTGCTTGGGTCTTTTTTAGGGCAGATTCTGTCAATCATGCTATAGAATATTTAATAGGTATTTTCTCTAAAAGCTTATTTGCAATTCCTGAATTCGAAAATAGAACACATGCTATTGAGGTTTTAATACTCATAGGATTTCTAATGCTCATAGAATGGCTAGGAAGAGAGTCTCAATATGGTTTAGAAAAATTAGGACTAAATTGGAATAGAAACTTAAGAATGGCTTTTTATTTGGGCATTGTATGTTTAATATTCTTATTTATTGGTAAAGAACAAGAATTCATTTATTTCCAGTTTTAGTATGAAGGGTTTTATCAAAAAAATAATCGTCTTTTTAGTTTTAGCTATACTAGTTGTAATAGGCATAGTCATAGGGTCTAATTATATTGCAAAAACCCAATCGCGTTTTAAAATTAGCGAAGACATATCAACGTTAGTGCTTGGTCATTCACATTCGCAGTGCTCGGTAAATGATTCCATTCTTAAAAATAGCATTAACTTATCTGCTTCTGGCGAATCGTATTTTTATAACTACCAAAAATTAAAAAAAGTTGTAGGGGCAAACAGTCACATAAAAACCGTATTCATAGAATTTGCAAATAACCATGTCGATAGCGTAATGGATGATTGGACATGGGGCTTTGAAAAGATGTCATTCTACCTTCCCTTTTACAGTCCATATATGGATTCTGAAGATTTTAATGTGCTATTAGAGCATAATTCTACCGATTTATTCGCTAGTTACTCCATAGCCACCAGAAAACATTTATATCGTATATTGAATGGTAACTATGATTTAATCGATGACATTGGAAGTTTTGCGGCCTCAAAACAAAGCAAAGTTGAAGAATTGATTGCTAAAAATAATTTCAACCCTACGTTATCTAAAAGTCACACACTTTCTGAAACCAATCTTAATTATTTAAGAAAAATGATTGAGTTTTGTAGAGAAAATAATTTACGTGTTTTTCTTATAAGAAGCCCTCAGCATCCATTATATGCAGACTTGAGCAATGAAGCCCTATACCAAAACGTGAAGAATACAAGATTCGAAGATGTTGATTTATTGGATTTCGATGCCATGCAATTTCCTAATAAGTATTATTTGGATTTGCATCATTTAAACTATAAAGGCGCTAATCAATTTACCACACTATTCAATGATTTGCTTAAATCCAACCTACTAAATACAGATGATAAGCAAGCCATTATAGATGCACGTATTGAAGATTTCAATACCAAACAGATTAAGCCAAGCTTTTAAAATAAGGTGACCTGCCCTTGATCATCAATATCTAAATCATCGTCATCGCTATTATTTTCAGAAGCTTTAGGTTGTGTTTTATTTTCAGAACTTGAATCCTTTTTATTTGAATTGTTAACCGTTTCTTCATCCACCATTTCTAAATCATCAGCGTGTATTTCTTCGGGTGCTTCATAAGGCAAAGAAGCCAACAAACTTACTTGATTAATTTTCTCTTTAGTCAACTGATTTCCAAGTGCATTAATTCCTTTTACTGAAATGAATTCTTCAAGGTTAACTTCCATGTTATCCTTACGCTCCTTACCTCTTTCTTTTGTAAATTCAACCTCGGCCATTGGTCGCCAATCTGTAGAAACAATTTCCAATTGCGAATCGGCATGATCTGATATAAAATACTCTTCTTTACCTTCTTGTTCTATTAAGAAACGCTTAACGTAGTAACGTTCTTTCTCGCCGTCGTAATAAATTGCTGAAATCGGTTTATTAGGAATCCATTTTTCCAGTACAATCATATCACTATCAAAATGGGTAGTCAATTCTGGAATGATAGTTTTTGCCATTCCGGATTGATTAATAATAAGAAGCCTGTCTTCGCCTCTGAACTCACCAATCAACTCACCTCTTTCATCAACATTAAGACGCTGAACAGCATCATCGAACCAAATTTTACGAGGCTTTAAGGTTGAAACTCCTTTTTCTTTTAATTCCACACGTTTAATGGCATGCTTAGTAACACGATTACCTTTCGAAGATCTCCCTTTGATGAGAATATCTGAAAAATCCAGATCCCACTTTAATTTTTTAATACTCCCTACCTGGCGCAACATAATAGTTACGACTTCAGCCTCTCCATTTGGATTGGCTGAAAAATACCAAACCTCAGAACCTTTATTGCCATTGGCTAAATCATATTCGCGGTCCCTAGTCATGCTAGTTACTGCAAAACGCTTTACGTACGTTGGCCCTTTTTTACCGTCGCGATAAATCATGTTATAAATGGTACGCTTATCTTTCTTCTTAAAAACGGCGACATGGATGATGTTTTTCCCAACAAAGATTTTGGAATCTACTTTAGAAACCATCATTTTACCTTCTTTTGTAAATACAATGATGTCATCGATATCACTGCAATCACAAACGTATTCGTCACGTTTTAAAGAGGTGCCCACAAAACCTTCGGCTCTGTTAACATAAAGCTTCGTGTTTCTGATGACCACTTTTGTAGCATCAACATCTTCAAAAATTCGGATTTCAGTTTTGCGCTCCTTGCCTTCTCCGTATTCTTTTTTAAGTCTTTCAAAATACGCTATAGCATAATCGATTAGATGGGCTAAGTGATGTTTTACTTCAGCAATTTGATCTTCTAAAGCATCGATTTTTTGTTGTGCTTTATCAATATCGAATTTGGAGATACGCTTAATTCTAATCTCGGTCAAACGTGTAATGTCTTCAACCGTAATGGCACGTTTTAAATGTTTGATATGCGGTTGGAGTCCTTTGTCAATGGCGTTGATCACACCTTCCCAAGTTTCTTCTTCTTCAATATCACGATAAATTCGTTTTTCGATGAAGATACGTTCCAAGGATGCAAAATGCCATTGCTCCTGAAATTCTCCCAATCTTATTTCCAATTCTTGCTTTAAAAGCTGAACCGTATTATCCGTGGAACGACGTAACATCTCCGTAACACCAACAAAATAAGGCTTGTTGTCTTCAATAACGCAACCTAATGGCGAAATGGAAGTTTCACAATTTGTAAACGCATACAGTGCATCAATGGTTTTGTCTGGCGATAAACCTGACGGTAGATGAATTAAAATCTCAACTTCAGCAGCTGTATTATCTTCAATTTTCTTGATCTTGATTTTACCTTTATCATTTGCCTTTAAGATCGAATCAATAAGTGAAGACGTCGTTGTTCCAAAAGGTATTTCAGTAATTGCCAAGGTATTTTTATCGTGTTGCGCAATTTTTGCACGAACCCTAACCTTTCCGCCACGCATACCATCATTATAGTTGGTAAAGTCTGCTATTCCAGCGGTTGGGAAATCCGGTAAAATGGTAAAACGCTTCCCTTTAAGGTGCTTTATGGAAGCCTCTATCAGTTCTATAAAATTGTGTGGTAATATTTTTGTGGATAAACCAACAGCGATCCCTTCGCCACCTTGTGCCAAAAGCAACGGGAACATAACCGGTAAATTTATAGGTTCTTTCCTCCTACCATCATAAGAAGCTTGCCATTCTGTAATTTTTGGATTATAAACGACGTCTAAGGCAAATTTTGAAAGTCGAGCTTCAATATAACGCGAAGCTGCAGCACGATCGCCTGTTAATATATTTCCCCAGTTTCCTTGGGTATCTATCAACAAATCCTTCTGACCGATTTGAACCATGGCATCCGCAATACTGGCATCACCGTGAGGATGATATTGCATAGTGTGACCAACAATGTTCGCCACCTTATTGTAACGTCCATCATCTAAATCTTTCATGGAATGCATAATCCGTCGTTGTACTGGTTTAAAACCGTCTTCAATGGCTGGCACAGCACGTTCCAAGATTACATAAGAGGCGTAATCCAAAAACCATTCTTTGTACATTCCGGTAACCTTTGTAATCGTTTCCTGATTACCACTATCTTCATTTAACAACTCCTCATGTTCTTCTGCCATGTATGCTTATTTATTTTCTTTTATAATCTTTCTTAAAGATTGCTTGACGTACCTTAATTTTTTTTTCTTTAAAAGCGTAATATTGAATTTCTTTGTATAATGCTTTCCTTCGCTGTTTTTAATGGTCACAATCAAAATTTTATATACCAATAATTTACGAATTTTAAAACCGACTAAATTTTGTTTATCTATTTCAACTTTTTCTTCTCTATAATTGAGATAATCCGTGAGGATTAAACCACTATTGGTGATGACCAGTTTTGAACCATCACTATCATATTCAAAATATCTGGCCACAAAATGAACTGTAACCACCGCAACTAACAAGCCAATAAACACAAACAATGAACTCCCTTCAAAAATTCGAAATGATTTGAATACCGTTGTCAATAAAATAGCCGCTACCACCAATAAAAAATAAATAGAAATTATGGTGCTCTTGATATTTCTGTTATCGGTTCTCATACGGACTCTTCAACCACATCTAATTCAACTTTAAGGTTGTCAATGATAAACTCTTGACGCGTCGGTGTATTTTTTCCCATATAGAAAGACAATAACTCTTCAATGGACATGTCCTTATCTAACATCACAGGATCCAACCGTATATCTTCCCCAATAAAATGTACAAATTCATCTGGTGAAATCTCACCTAAACCTTTGAATCTAGTGATCTCTGGTTTGGGTTTTAGTTTTTCCAAAGCCTCTCTGCGTTCCTCTTCAGAATAACAGTAAATCGTCTCTTTTTTATTTCGGACCCTAAACAAAGGCGTTTGTAGAATATATAAATGCCCTTCTTTAATGACTTCAGGAAAGAATTGTAGAAAAAATGTAATCAACAATAAGCGAATATGCATCCCATCAACATCAGCATCTGTGGCGATTACAACGTTATTGTATCGCAAATCCTCAAGGGATTCTTCAATATTTAAAGCGGCTTGAAGCAGATTAAATTCTTCATTTTCATAAACAATCTTTTTACTTAAACCGTAACAATTCAATGGCTTCCCTTTTAAACTAAAAACAGCTTGTGTATTGACGTCCCTTGACTTAGTAATACTACCAGAAGCGGAATCTCCCTCTGTAATGAACAACGTGGTATCTAAGTAACGTTCATTTTTAGTATCGCCGAAATGTACTCTGCAGTCGCGCAGTTTCTTATTGTGAAGACTAGCTTTCTTTGCCCTGTCTTTTGCTAATTTCCGTATGCCTGATAATTCTTTACGTTCGCGTTCGGCTTGAAGAATTTTACGCTGGATTTTTTCTGCCGTATCGGGATTTTTATGTAAAAAGTTGTCAAGGTATTTTTTTACGAAATCATTGATATAAGTTCTAACCGTTGGCAAATCGCCTCCCATATCTGTTGAACCCAATTTGGTTTTGGTCTGACTTTCAAAAACAGGTTCCATAACTTTGATGGCAATGGCAGAAACGACCGATTTTCTTACATCAGAAGCATCATAGTTTTTACCATAAAATTCTCGAATCGTCTTAACCAAAGATTCCCTGAAAGCGGCTAAATGCGTTCCGCCTTGAGTGGTGTTTTGTCCATTGACAAAGGAATGGTATTCTTCGCTATATTGTGTTTTACTATGCGTAATGGCGACTTCAATATCATCACCTTTAAGATGTATAATGGGATACAGCATATCGGATTCATTAATATTTTCAGATAATAAATCCTTTAAACCATTTTCACTAAAATATTTTTCGCCATTAAAAACTATGGTCAATCCAGGATTTAGATAGACATAATTTTTAAGCATTTTAACGATGTATTCGTTTCTATACTTATAATTTTTGAAAATGACTTCATCTGGAACAAAAGACACCTTGGTTCCTTTTCGTCGAGATGTGTCATCCAATAACTCTTCATTGGTAAGATTTCCTTGTTCAAATTCAGCTGAAGCCGATTTATTATCTCTTGTAGATTCCACTCTAAAATACGAGGACAAGGCATTGACTGC
Organism: Winogradskyella forsetii; assembly: GCF_013394595.1. GTDB lineage: Bacteria > Bacteroidota > Bacteroidia > Flavobacteriales > Flavobacteriaceae > Winogradskyella > Winogradskyella forsetii. The sequence continues at coordinate 1,869,663 of NZ_CP053348.1, read as the reverse complement.
TTTTGTACCTACACCATTTAAACCTACCGATTTTTTAAAGGCTTTGGAGTCGTACTTTCCGCCTGTATTCATCTTGGATACGACATCGACCACTTTTCCTAGAGGAATTCCACGACCGTAATCCCGAACAATCACACGTTCGCCGTGGACAGAGATTTCAATGGTCTTGCCTGCTCCCATGACGTATTCATCAATGGAATTATCCAAAACTTCTTTCAAAAGAATATAAATGCCGTCATCTGGAGATGATCCATCACCTAATTTCCCGATATACATTCCAGGTCGCATTCGGATGTGTTCTTTCCAATCGAGTGAACGTATATTATCTTCGGTATAGTTAGACTGTTCTGACATAAAAATAGATGAGATTATTGCTGAAAGGCTAATATAAGACTATAGCTTAAAAAATGAAATATGCTTTTAACAAAGTAATTAACAATAGCACTTAATAACTGCCTTAAAACCCTAAACAGTGTAAAAGCGTTAATATCTATCGCTTTTGGACACTTAATATTCTATCTAATCAATAATTTTGTCCAAAAAATATACATGAAAATCCTATTTGCCTCCTTTTTTATCGCATTGTTTAGTCTGCCTAGTTTAGCCCAACAAAAATCTACTTCGCCATACGAGTGGAAATGGAAACGTGATGGTATATGGACAGGTGCTGGATTAGGAGCCAGTTACCTTGGACTATCCCTTATTAGAAACAAAGACGATCTTACACCAGCCGAATTTCAAAACGTGTTAGACAAACAAGATAATATTAATTTTCTAGACCGTTGGGCAGTAGGCAATAACTCTGAAAAAGCCAGCGAAATCAGTGATATCCCATTTGCATTGTCGTTTGCTGCGCCATTCGTCTTGCTTTTTGACGATGAAGTTAATGACCATACAGGTCAAGTTCTTGGTATTTATTTAGAAAGCATGGCTACGACTGGAGCTTTATATAGTATTACTGCCGGTTTGGTAAATCGAAGCAGACCTTATGTATATTCTGAAGAAAATTCATTAGACCGAAGAACATCCAATAATGGGCAGCGCTCTTTTTATTCTGGTCATGTGGCCGCAACAGCAACAGCAACCTTTTTTGCAGCAAAAGCGTTTCAAGATTTTAACCCAGATTCTGCTGGCATACCTTATGTATGGGCTGGAGCCGCAATTTTACCTGCAGCCGTAGGTTATTTAAGGATAGAAGCAGGTCAACACTTTTTAACTGATGTCCTTTTAGGTTATGGCTTGGGTGCTTTGGCTGGCTATTATATTCCCGAACTTCATAAGCGCAAAGATGATTTGAATTTAGGACTGACTCCAGTTATGGGTAGAACGCGATTTGGAGATACTTACCAAGCACTAAGTTTGAATTACACGTTTTAACAATGTTGTTTTATAAAAGACGATAGATCGCTGCGCTTATAGAATCAAGAGCATAGACTAAGTTTTAACTAGCTGAAAAAACAGGATTAAAATCATTATTCGATTTGTGTTCTTCATAAATTGTAAAAAAGGTAAGGTACCTTAAGTTAAATACGCTCAAAACCCAATAAATCTAGACCTTAAAGACACATTGAAAATTTTAATAGACACAAATGTTTTAGAATTATGAATTCCTACTTTTTGAAACCAATAAAATTCCTGAAATCACGATCAACGTTCCAATAATTTGAAGCATCGTAAGACTTTCATTTAAAAATATTACTGCCAGTACAATGGTAGAAATCGGCCCAATACCTGCTACAACGGCGAAATTTGACGAATTGATTAATTTAATGGATATGGACACCAAAAATGAAGGAATCACTGTAGCGAAAATAGCAATGGCTAAACCTAGCATATAGACTTGCCAAGGAAAATTAAAAATATCCGTTTTTGAGACCATTCCAAAATGAACAAACACGCAAACACAAGATACCAACATCGCATAAGCTGTAAATCGCATGACGCCAAATTTTGGAATCAACCAACCGCTTCCCACTAAGTAAGAGGCATAAGTTATAGCACTAAGCAACACAAAAAAGCCTCCTAAAAATGCGTCATTCCCAGTGATTGACACTTCACTTCCAAACGTCATAACAATTCCGATATAGGTTATTAATATGGCCAATTTCTGTACCTTAGTTATCGCTTTTTTCAGAAACCATTTATTGAAGACTAACACAATGGTTGGATAAATAAAAAGAATAATGCGTTCTAAGCTCGCTTTAATATAAGTTAAGCCTACAAAATCGAAATAACTTGCCAAATAATAACCTACAAACCCAAAAAAAACCAACCATAGATAGTCCTTACGGTTAGTAGTGTCTTTCTTTTCGTTTCTATAGAAATAAGCGATCGCCATATAAAATGGAAACGCAAATAGCATTCTCAACAACAGGATACTGAGTGCATCAATGTTGTACCTATAGGCTAATTTTACCATTACCGCCTTTGAGGAAAATAAGACAATACCCAAAATACCAATTAGAATTCCGTAAATGAACGTTGGCTTCGATTTCATACCGTGAAATTAAGCGGGTTATTTTAATTTGAATTTGTAAAATTTAAGAATTACGATGTTCAAGCGTGGTTATTTCCTCAGCTTTAAGTCGTAAGTAGTCGTTTCTTACGGTCAGTAATTTTTTCATGTACCATTTTAGAAAAAGAACATTTGCTAATTTTCCTAGAATGCCAAAAGGTGATTGAAAGTGGAATTTGTCAACTATTAAAGTTTCCCCATTCTGGTTCTTAAAAATATGTTCGTGCTTAAAAGATTTAAAAGCACCTGAAACCATTTCGTCCACGAAATAAGTTGGAGATTCAAATTCAGTAATCTTTGAGGTAAGTTTTTGCTTAATGCCAAAATGAGTCGCTTCCCAAGTCACCGTTTCATTTAAGCCAATTAATCCTGACGTTTTCCCAGCAATAGCTTTTTCGTTAGAGTGACTTAAAGACGCTTGGTGAAAATCGATATTTCGAGCTAAATCAAAACAGGTTTTTAAATCTGCTTTGATAAAGGTTTTGATTTCGATTTTAGGCATTTTATTTTCAATATGAGATTGCCACCTCCTTCGTCATTTCGACAGCGCTCAGTGTGACAACTCGCAATTAAAGCGTGTGTCTTTATTCTTGATTCTATTTACACATTAAACAAGAAATGCATCACATCACCATCCTTAACGATGTAATTCTTCCCTTCTACCCGCATTTTTCCAGCTTCTTTTACTTTAGCTTCGCTTCCATAGTGTACGTAATCATCGTAAGCAATCACTTCTGCTCTAATGAAGCCTTTTTCAAAATCGGTATGAATGACGCCAGCAGCCTGTGGTCCTGTGGCACCAACATTGACGGTCCATGCTCTAACCTCTTTAACACCAGCGGTAAAATAAGTTTGTTGGTTCAATAACTTATAAGCTGATCTAATTAATTTTGCCGAACCCGGTTCTTCCAAACCTATATCAGCCAAAAACATTTGGCGCTCTTCGTAATCGTCCAATTCATTGATATCGGCTTCTGTACCAACCGCCAAAACCAACACTTCAGCGTTTTCGTCTTTTACTGCCTCACGTACTTTTTCTACATAGGCATTTCCAGTCGTTGCCGCACCTTCATCCACATTACAAACATACATGACTGGTTTGTCCGTAATAAACTGTGAAGGTTTTACAAACTCTTCATAATCTTCTTCTGAAAATTCCAAAGCTCTTACCGAAATTCCGGCTTCTAAATTTTCTTTTATTTTTAATAGAATGGCTTCTTCTTTCTGCGCTTCTTTATTACCGGTTTTGGCAGCACGCTTAACTTTGTCCAACTTCTTTTCAGTCGTTTCCAAATCTTTAAGTTGCAATTCCATGTCTATGGTTTCCTTATCTCTAATAGGATTTATAGAACCATCAACATGGACAATATTTTCATTATCAAAACAACGCAACACATGCAAAATAGCATCGGTCTCCCTAATATTCGCCAAGAATTGATTTCCTAATCCCTCACCTTTAGAAGCGCCTTTTACCAAACCTGCAATATCCACAATCTCTACCGTTGCTGGCATCACACGTTCTGGTTTTACCAATTCCTCTAATTTTTGAAGTCTAGGATCTGGTACATTGACCACTCCAATATTAGGTTCTATTGTACAAAACGGAAAGTTGGCACTTTGCGCTTTAGCATTGGATAAACAGTTAAATAAGGTTGACTTTCCTACGTTTGGTAATCCTACGATTCCTGCTTTCATCGAAAAACTTGTTTTTCATTCCCACGAAAGTGGGAAACTTGTTAATTAAATTTAAAATCAAATCCTTCTGAATTCTTCCGTGTGAGAAGGATTAAGGATGGGATTTTTGAGAGTGCAAATATAGGTTTTCCTATTGATATCTATCAAAACTGAAACTTAAAAAACATCATATTGAGAATGGTTAGAATTATAGTTATAAAAACCAGGGCTAATAGGACTGTTAATGTACAACCTAAGTATTTCCAAAATCCTTCGTAACCTTTATTTTCTTCTGCCATAAATAGTCATGTAAATATTCCAATACAAAGACTTAGGTTTCATATGAGGTAAAAATGAATGAAATTCTTAAACATTCAGAATTAATAAATTATTTAGTCTTTAATTTTACAATCAATCTTTTGTTTTTCGCATTTTTTACCTGTTCATTCAATGTTTTTAAGTCTTCAAACTGTTCTTTGGGAATTAAATTGTTTAAGACTCTATAGTGTGACTGAATGTTCAGTTGATTATCATGATTCTTTTTTAACTTAAAAGCGTATTCACCAAAACCACTTTCAAAATCTACATTGCTATCCTCAATACCTAATACTTCTATGGCGCATGGAAATTCTAGATTAAATGTTAAAATATCGGAATAACTATAATCCAAATAATAGCTGAGTTTAGAATTATCAGAACTACTCTCTAGCTCTCTGTGTTGGATTAGTTTGTCAATAGAAACACTCACGAGACTGTCATTAAGAAATGTCACAGCATTATTTAAGGTGCCTTCAGCACTCAAGGTATAAGAAAATGGCCTGTCATTGCTTAAAATTCTGCTGGTCACTGTATCAATTTGGATGGTATTGTCATCACCTTCAAACTCAATCAGAGAATCGTAATAGTTACTTGCCTCTTCATTTTCGTTAAGCATGTTAAAAAAAGACCTTAACTCGGTTGACATACCTCCCGAAACTTTAAATCTATATTTGAAAATAGTTGTTTTCTTTTTAATATCTACCTTGCTGTAAATCGATTGATTGATATAATTATGATTATAATTCATTCCTGGTAAATTGATGACTTCCACAGCTACGGAATCAACTTCAGCTAGTTCAAGATCTCTATCAATAAACTTGTCTTTCCGCTTCTTTTTTTCATTAAAATAAGGTTTGACTAAAACAGCTTCCGTATCATATAGTTGTGTTGGGATTTCATCAACTTGATACATAAAAAAATCCTCATGAGGATATAAAAAATTTAAATGGCCTTTTTCATTTTCATAAGCAAAAAATATATGACCAAATTCACCTTTTCTAATTAAGTGCATATCTATTGGCCCAAGGCGTTTTTCTCTACCAAATACAGCCCAGTAATCTATTTCCAGATCCTCCAATATCTGCCTATAAAACCTTCTAATGCTCAACGGATCAAATCTTTGCTCCTTCAAAAAATAGCCAGTGGATTTTATTAACTCACTTTCTTTAACTTGCTGCATTTTAAAGTTAGTTAATACTTCATTGTGCAAAAGTTTTAGCTGATAAAATTTAGAGCTGTCTTTAGCCGTTCCTAGAACTCTACGTTTCCATCTTTTGTAGTAAGAGGACCGTTCATAATCCAATGACATTGGCTGTGTAAGAAAATTAAACTCAATATTATATACATCCTTCCAAGTTTTTAATTCACTATCGCTATTTTCTAGCGCATAATACAAGTAAGGCTTTTCACAGGGTAAACAGTTAAGGTCATTTTTTACAATCCCTTTTAATTTATCCATAGAGAACTGTAAATAAATCATGGAGTCATTAGCAACAACAGCTGGCTCAGGAAAATTGTTATAAGGTTTGTAGCGCACAATTAAATCCTTACCTGTTTTTACAGTGTACTGGGAGTTAATACTTGGCAAATCTGAGTATAGATCCACATAACCCATTAGCTCTGATTCTTGCAAATACTTCGTATAAACGTAATTTGTCTCAATAGTATCACCTGGTTCTACTGCAGGAATAGGATAGTTAATGACTCCAAATTTTTCTCTTTTAGAACTTCTTTTAAATACTAAACTTGAATCTAGTTCTACAACTGATCCATTTGCTTTCAGCGTTTTAATTTTAATTTTCTTCAAGTGATTGCTCACATATTCGCTCAAATTTAAAAAAGCATAATCCTCTACCCCTTTCGTAGTATTTACAACCAATTTACTATTTACAGAAATATACATCTTGTACCTTGACCAGCTTTTAGAGTAAGTAACGTCTGTATAAGAATGTAAATAATACGCATCTGAATTTTCACAAAGCGTTAAAAAAGGATCTTCTATTTTGACTTCTGAAGACTTGAGACTGTAAAAAAGTAAACTTAAGCATATTACAATTAAACTAGCCATTGTGTTTTTTGAGAACAATTGGTTCATTAATTATATTTTTAAATGAATTTAATATTTTATTGATGGTATCGATATTTTCTTTTTCTGTGAGTATATGGTCAAAAACAAAACTATATTGACATTCAATTACAGAATCCGAAATAGCACTGATCATAACACGCAGTGATAGACCATCTCCTTTGTGATAATGCTCTATAGTTTCAAATGTTTCAATAGGCTCATTTAAACTGATTTTAGCAGTTAGTATTTTTTTAAACGTATTTCCTATATAAGTACCCTCTATAAGTGTTTCTCTACTCTCAGGGTCTATAAGTCTCGGTAAAAAATCGATAAATAAGTACCTATTTGATTCATCACTAAAAGTCTTACCTTTTATAGAAATATCACCTTTAAAATTCAGTCCTTTTGACGAATCAGTATAGTCTAAGTTTGATATTTGTTGGTTACCTAAAACTTCTTCAAGAAATCTGTGGCTAAATACATTAAAATCCATTTGGCCTTCAATATCTAGAATACGTCTTAAATAATTACTCGATATTCCTTTATAATCGATTTGAAATGCACCTTCAACAATATCATTATCTGAATTGATTTTTAAATCCAGTTGATAATTAATTATATTTTGCTCAGGTTTAAACCGATTTACTTTATAAAATGAGCCACCTTCAGAATTTACTATTAAAATAGTTCGATCTTGCAAGCTTTGTACAGGCGTTCCCTGCAGGTGTATAGGGTCAGTTGGATCTAATAATATCTTTTCATCATTAATATAGGCAACACAAATAACATGATTGGCAGAACTTAAAGACGGAAAATCACAATCGCTTATATGGTCGAAAGTAGCCGCTAAAGCAAGATCACACTCAATACCTTTGTATCGTAAGGCTTCTGATAAAAAATTCGAAAGATCCTTACAATCGCCTTGCTTGTTTAAATAAACGCTATTGACATGTGAAGGAATAAATGCACCCATACCAATTTCTATGGCTACATATTTAAAATTACGTCTTACATAGTCATAAATTATATTCACAATTTCTGACGCATCGGTAACATTCAAAGTCAATGCATCTAGTTTTTCTTTTACAGTTGTATTTAAACCTTTCTGTGGTAACACACTCTTTAAATACCAATCGTTCATATACTTAGCGGGAAGCCCTTCAAATGAATTTGGTATAATCAAAGTTCGCATTAATGGAACTTTCATGTTTTTGTAAATACCGAAAAATTGCAGCGGATCTGGTTCTACTTTTTTCGGAGCAACTTTTAGTTTCAATAGGACGTCATTCTCTGTTTTTGTGGAGTCTATGGAATAAAATGATAATGAATCTTTATAAATTGTATTATGTGTTATTCCAAATTCATTCGGAACTTTTATTTGGTATTCCAAAGTGTCTATCTGATTATAGGAGAATAGCGGCAGACTTGATAAATACATAAGTTCATTGCAAGAGACTAAATAGGTCAACTGTACTTTTTTTTCCGCTGGAATAACAACAGATTTTATCTTTTTACTTGTTATATAATCTAAGTTTACTTCTTCGTCAATAGTTTCTAAGTATAATTTTTTTAAGCGTTTACCTTTCTGCTCAAAAAGCTTAATATCTGATAAAAGCTCTAATTCGGTATCATAAAAAATAGGATAAACGCGTGGTGCATCATTTTCTTCGAAACTAATTGCGATTTTTCTTATAAAGGTAGAATCCTTTTGAATTGAAATTTGTTCTGATCTCAATTTCAAGTGCGTGTCTTGCGCAGTCCCTACTGAATAAATACCTATAATTATAAGTAAAATCCAAAACCTAAAAAGACTATTCATAAATGGGACAAGTAATTTAGAGAGCTAATTTATAAAGTGCAATATAAATTTTATTTGATTTTGTTATCAACAATTCCTGATTTTTTATCATTTTTTACTCAGAATTAATATACATAAACGACAAATAGTGTAAATCAAACTTAACCTAAAAGCATTTCTATTCCTATGCTCTTAGTAACACTGTTTTATTTATTAGTTCTTACTTTTAATACACACTAATTTACTTATAAGTTAGAAATCATGAAGATAAGTTACATCATAAAAAAAAATCCAAAGCCATAAACTCAGGATTCCTTTTTTATTAAAAGTTACAGGAACAATCAAATACCCAAATGCTCCAATAGTTATGTTATAAACCCCGTAACTGAAAACACTTCCCTTTACTTCAAACTATCATAAGATTTCACCAACCTCATAAATTCAGCTCTATAACCATCTGTATCAGCTCCTCTTCCACTTTCGGCCAATTCAATCACTTTAGAAGTTGAGGCGTTGTTGAAATATTTTGAGTTTCGTAATTGCATACCGAATAGTGCCACAGCTGATGCGAAATTCATATCCTCAGAAGCATCTGTTAATTCTGTATTTTGAATATGAACCATTTCAATACTGGTATCTTCATTCGGCTTTTTATATCTAAATTTTACCGTGAACAATTCATCTTCGTAATTTGAGGACACTTCTGATTGGGTATATTTTAAATCTGGTATGGCGTTAAGATAGTCACTTTTTATACCAACCGGAATGACTTCATACAATGCCGTAACCGTATGTCCACTACCCAATTCGCCCGCATCTTTGGTGTCATCTATAAAATCTTCATCGGCTAGTAATCTGTTTTCATAGCCTATTAAGCGATACGCTTGCACTTTTTTAGGATTGAATTCTACTTGAATCTTTACATCTTTGGCAATCGTAAAAAGTGTACCGCCAAACTCCTTTCCAAATACCTTTTGTGCTTCTTGCATATTATCAATATAGGCATGGTTGCCATTGCCCTTATCGGCCAGGGTTTCTAATTTTGAATCTTTATAGTTCCCATAGCCGAACCCTAAAACCGATAAAAACACGCCAGATTTGCGTTTTTCCTCAATTAAGGTTTGCATCGCTTTATCACTCGAAGCGCCAACATTAAAATCGCCATCTGTGGCCAAAATGACACGATTATTCCCATTCTTTTTAAAGTTGTTTTCTGCTAATTTGTAAGCCAATTTAATACCTTCACCTCCAGCTGTAGAACCGCCGGAATTCAAATGATCCAAAGCTGCCAAAATGGTTTCTTTTTCGTTTCCAGAGGTTGGTTCTAAAACCACGCCTGCTGCTCCAGCATACACCACAATAGAGACATTGTCTTTTTCTCTTAATTGATTTACCAACAGTTTAAAAGCACTTTTTAACAACGGCAATTTATTTTGCGAACCCATAGAGCCCGACACATCAATTAAGAACGTTAAGTTAGATGCTGGCAACTGATCATTTTCATAGCTTTTGCCTTGCAGCCCAATTCTCACCAACTGCGTGTCTTTGTGCCATGGTGTTTCAACCACTTCGGTATTAATGGAAAAAGGATGCTGGTCGGTAGGTTGTGGATACTTATAGTTGAAATAATTTACCATTTCTTCAAGTTTTACAGCATCTGGTGGAATGGTTTCTCCATTGTTAATCATGCGTCTTACATTTGAATACCCTGCTTTATCTACGTCAATTGAGAAGGTTGATAAAGGCGACATCGCTGTGCTTTCAAAATTATTTTCAGTAATGTTTGCATAATCCTCATCATTCTGAATACGATAATTTCCTTTTTTAGTGGTAATCACAATACAACCGTCTTTTGCTGAGTTTCCAAATGTGTTAATGGCTTCAGAAGACTTGTAAACATTGACACTATCAATAGTATCAGGATCTAATTGCTCTATTAAAGTATTATAACTTTTCTGAACTGGGATTCCATCTACAATATATAATACGTTTGAAATGTTAGATTTGGTAGTGCCTTTAATTTTAATACCAGAAACTTGACCAGCAAGTTGATTGGAAATTTTATTGTGGACTCGTTTCCGCGCTTGGTTTTTTAATTGTGATTTACTGGTTTGCTCGTATTCCACACTGACCACAGAAACTGCACCTGTAAAAGCTCTTTTTTTTGTAACAGCATATCCGGTAACCACTACTTCATCCAGACTATTGCTATCAGTTTCCAAAACCACATCAATGGTTGAAACGCTTCCAATTTCAACTTCTGTGGTTATGTAACCTATATAACTAAAAACGAGAATATCTCCCGAATTTGCTTGAAGGCTGTATTTACCATCAAAATCCGTTTGAGTTCCTTTAGAGTTGCCTTTGATAAAAATATTTACGCCTGGCAATGGCAAGGCGTCATCCGCTGTCGTTACAATTCCTGAGATTGTTTTTTCTTGGGCTTGTATCTGCCATGACGACAACACAAGAGCTAAAATAAGTACTAGATTTTTCATAATAGTTGATTTATAAGTTTACGTAAACCTATAAACAACTACCATAATGTAAAACCTACAATGAGTGAAGTATCTGTTTGAATGAGTTAACTACCCAAAACTGCCTTTATCGTTTTTTTACGTTGAATTTTTCCGTTTACGGTTTCAGAGAATTTATCCACACTATAGATTTTCTTTGGCACTTCAAACTTATCCAAAGTCTTTAATTCTTTAATAGCCGTTAGAATCTCTTCGTTAGAATTTGTTGGTTTTTCAACAATAAGAATCAATTTTTCGCCTAAGGTGGCATCGTCTTCGCCCGCGATAATAAAGCGTTGCTTAATGGCTGGCTGTAGCTTATCCTCTATCTGTTCTGGAAATAATTTAACACCACCAGAATTTACGACGTTGTCAAAACGACCTAAAAGTTTAAAGCTGGTTTCTGACTTTAAATCGACGATATCGTTAGTGATTAATGCTTGCTTAACCAATTTTGGAGCGTGAATGATTAGACAATTTCTGTCGTCTTGCTCAAACTTCACATTTTCTAAGGCACTGAAATAAGGCTCTCTTTCTCCAGATTTGGATTCTAATCGCCTTAGGGCCACATGTGTTACGGTTTCCGTCATCCCATAGGTTTCATAAAATTTAGACTCACAGCCTTTTATTTTTTCTATTAAAGGTTTTGTGACCTTAGAACCACCAACAATGATGGTTTTTATATTCTGAATATGATTAATGGTCTGTTTTAATTGCAATGGAATCATGGCACAGAAATCGTATTTTTTTTCATAATCAAAATCAGGTTGCGCTGCTGGCTCAACAAAATCTATTTCCAAACCTAAGACCAAAGCACGGACAAACATCATCTTACCAGCAATAAAATGACTTGGTAAACAATGCAAGGCTTTATCGCCTGGCTCCAGTCCAAAGAAATTACCAGTGGCAATGGCAGAATTAACCATAGCCTGTTTCTTTAGTTTAATTTGCTTAGGGTAACCTGTAGAACCCGAAGTATTTACGATTAAAAAATCTTTACTGTTTAGCCAATCTATTAGAAAATCTCCCGTTATTTTTTCATAAGGTTTTCCTTCCTTTATAAGACTATAAGCTACTTCTTTTAATTCTTCATGACTAAAATGAAGTCCGTTAAATTTAAACCGGTTATGTACTTTTTCGTAAGTTGGTGTCATAATTACTCTATTATTTTATAATCTTCTTTTGGTGGTTCGGTTACCTTGCCAAATAATTTATCTTTCCAATTGGTCCATCCGTATTTTTTTGAAAGTATAAGCAGCATTATTGGGTAAACGACCAAGACTGGTAATAAGATTTCTGAAATTGCGCCTAACTCAGGTTCAGACGTATCTTTAAAAAGCGCATCTGTTTGCAAGGCTGTCCAATCTGCTGTTACTAATAACGAGGCAATAAGATTATTACCTAAGTGAAAGCCCAAGGCTAACTCTAAACCTTCATCCATCAACGTCATGATGCCCAATAACAAACCTGTTCCTACATAAAACGTCATCATCTGCCAAAACCCAATCGCTCCAACTTCTGGGTTTGCACTGTGTGCTATACCAAATAAAACAGAAGTTAAAATTAAAGGAAACCATTTATTTTTCACCAATACACCGACATTTTGCATCAAATAACCTCTAAATAAATATTCTTCCAAACCTATTTGAAATGGAAATAGAATAATACTGATCACAAAAAGCACCGCAAATTTAACAGCATCAAATTGAAACACAATGTTCGATGAGTCAATGGAATACATGATGAAAAATGTGGCAATAGTGTATATGGTTATCATTGAGAATGAGAACAAAATCCGTCCAAAATCAACTTTATGTCGCGTTGTTGTTAGTGACAATATGCTCCTTTGATGCACAAACTTTACTAAAATGAATAAAAGCCCTAACAAAAAGGCAAAGGGTATGAGGTTTATGATTAATGATATATTTGGTGGAATCTGTTTCATTAAATCATAAGCCATCTCCAAATCTGCAGGATCCGCAAATAAAAAGTAAATAAAATTGCCAATAAAGATACCTGCCACCAAAATGGTGGTTAATATAAACATCCAAAGTTCGCGCTGTCCTTTGTAGGCTTGTTGTATATAATTCATCTATAAATTAAATTTCCAGGGTTGTTTTAAATCGTATCGCAAAGTACCATTTTTTACTTTTAATGGCGAAGAAAAATTGTTAGTATATAAACTTCCTGTACCTAAACCTTGTGGCATTTTGTTTTTTAAGGTGTAGGTCCATTGTGAAATAGCATTTAAGCCCACATTACTTTCCAATGCACTTGTTATCCACCAATTGATAGTTAAGTTTTCTGCACTATCAATCCATTGTTGACTTCCAGAAAACCCACCAACTAAACTTGGTTTTAAAATAATATATTGTGGTTTAATCGTTTGGAGCACGTCTTGCTTATCGCCTTTAGAAAACACACCGATCAATTCTTCATCTAACGCAATTGGCAAAGGTGTGATGTCACAAAGTTTTGCCATCTCCTCAAATTGCTTTGGTTTAATGGGCTGTTCTATGGAATGTAATTGGTAATCTGAAAGTTCTTTTAATTTTTCCAAAGCATCTTCTGGTGAAAAAGCACCATTGGCATCTACACGTAATTCTATATCTGAAACTGAAAACTCTCGTCGTATTGATTTTAGAATATTTAATTCTGTTTGAAAGTCTATTGCTCCAATTTTTAATTTAATGCAATCGAATCCTGCTTCAATTTTTTCCTTGATTTGCTTTCGCATAAAATCTTCAGCCCCCATCCAAACCAAACCGTTTATAGGAATGGCATCTTCTCCTTTTGTGAAATCTGAAGGAAATAATTGAAATGGATCTTCACTTTCTAAGGATTTAAAGGCGGTTTCCAATCCAAATTGAATACTTGGGAATGCAACGAGTTCATTTAAAAGCGCCTCTAAACCAGAATTAATGTTTTCGCAAACCCACTTCAGTTTCGCTTCATAATCTGGTCTATCATCGATGGACAACCCTCTTAAAATCCCACATTCGCCTACACCAACTTTATCATCAAATTTTAACTTTATAAACCACGTTTCCTTTGTGGTCATCACACCTCTCGATGTGCCACTTGGTCGCTTAAAGTCTAAACTATATTTATGGTAAGTTGCTTTCATAAGTAAAACCAAAAATAGCTAATTATTTTTGGATTTTAATGACGTATTTTTTAGCGAATAGTTTCGCTGTTAACGCTCAACTACAACAGGCATTAGCATACTCAAAATCGAAGTGATAATTATTAGAATTTCTTTTCAACCAAATTTGAAGGATTGCTTGAATTATTCATGATAATTTCAAAATCTATAACACCAATAATTAATTCTTCTTCTGTAATGACCTCTACTTTCCATAAGCCATTCTTCACATTGTTTTTATACGTGTAACCGCGATACCCATCATCTCTCCCACCAGCGATCTCATAACCTATATCCTCCACAACTTCCCATTCCTCTAAATCATCATTATACCAATTCCAGCGGTGAAGGATTGATTTTTCTATTTGTGTTGGTGCAAAAATAGAGGTGAAAATATATACGGCTTCGTTTGGTTTGGCATGAAATTTTAATTGATGTTCTCGCCAAAACTTATACCATTCTTCTTTTTCATAACTAACAATATATTTATTGTTCTGGACTGTGACATGATGTGCTACAACACCATTTTGAAGCGCAAGCGGTACAGGTGGAATCAGATTAAAAATATAGAACAAATTAATGATCACGTAAAGCCCAAGGACAATTCCAATAATTTTACCAAACTTCACTTCGGCTCTTGTACTCGGACTTTTTCGGTAAACGACGATTATTAGTAACAGCGTCAAAACCAAACTTACAATACCCGATAAAATAAATATCCGTGTACTCATTTGCTTAATAATCACAGGAATCATGAATGAGAAGAACGTAAAGCTTATAAAAAAGTACACGCTAAATTGTAAATACTTATTGGATATTCTTTTTTTGAGCAACTCATTGGCAAAAAGTAAGACCAATAAAATGATAAAAAAGGACATCGTTTTTGATAGGGAAACACTTCTAGAAAAATAAATGACATAAGCACTAGACAGCGCACCGAAGAAAAATTGAATAGCTAGTGGGAAATAAACTTTGTACCGATCTAGAAACCCTATTCTCCCTTTAACATCATCGGCTATATTAAAGAGGTAAAGTGTAATGGTTAACAATGTCATGTGAGAGCACAAAACGACCATGTCATATAAGCGATCTACACGACCTAGCGTTAAGGTATCGAAAATAAATCCACCAATAAAGAAAAAAACGGGTGCATATTTTTCATGTTTCCCAATGAATCTGCGTAAAGCACTATTTCTAAATTTAACTAATGTTCTTTTCATAAAAGATTTGGTAGGCGGAAGAATTAAGAATTAAGAATTAAGAATTAAGAATTAAGAAAAGCTAAAAATCTATTTTAAAAACTCTTGACGAAATTTTAATTTTTCTCAACATTCAATATCCAAGTCAATGCTTTTTCCTTAGTGGCTCTAAAAATAGTATTATGTTGTTCGTTGGGTTCGTCTGAATATTTCCAGATCAATTGCTCTGGCGCTTCGTTTTCTAAAGTTTTTGCGAGATTATTGGTGTGCACAGAAATATCCTCAGCATCAGAACCTGCAAACCAAAGTTTGATTTTTTTATCTGTAAAATTGTCTAAATAACGTGTTGCGTTTCGTTCTAAATAATGATCATTCCACCATAACGATGGATCCATAGCGACATAAAAATCGAACGTATCTGGTTTAAGAAAAAAAGTTTCCATGACAAATAAACCCGCTAAGGATTCGCCAATAATTCCTTTTTCATCAGTGGTTCTATAGTTTTTATTGATTTCTGGCATTAATTCGTCAGTAATAAAAGCGCGGAATTTTTTTGCTCCATCGGTTAATGGACAATATTGCTCATCTTCCTTAACATCAGACGGTCCAGACAAGTCTTTTCTCCGATCTGTATTCTCAATACCAACTAAAATCATTGGTGGAATACTTTTATTCTCGACCAATTTAGCAACTGTATTCGCAATGTGCGGAAAATCCTCTTGCACAATACCTCCATCTGGCATATACAAAACCGGCAAAGCATCATTACTGGATTTATAATTTGTTGGTGTCCATACATTAATGACCCTTGTTTCATTTACTATTTTTGAATCGATTGTAAAGTCATCATGTTGTGGTACTGGATCATTGTATTGTGTTGTGTTTTTGCAACTTAGCATCACAAGGCATAGTAATAAAAAGCCAAGAGCTTTCTTCATGTTTTATACTTTAAAAATTGAATGTTAATTTTATAATTCCATACTTGCGCCAATCTCCAACAACATCAAATCCTTGTCTTTATCGTAGAATTTACGCTTGGCTTCTTCATGATCGATTTCAATATAGCCAAAGGTATCAAAATGACAACCTAATATTTTATCGCAATCGATAAAATCGCTAGCTATAATGGCATCTTCTATTCCCATAGTAAAATTATCGCCAATTGGTAAAATCGCCAAATCGAGTTTGGTTTGCATCGGAATGAGTTTCATATCCATGGTCAAAGCCGTATCACCAGCAATATAAATGGTTTTGTGCTCCCCTTCAATAATGAATCCGCCAGGTTGTCCGCCATAACTACCATCTGGAAATGAAGAGGTATGAATGGCATTAACGTATTTAACATTCCCAAATTCAAAATCCCAAGAACCACCATGATTCATTGGGTGACCCTCCAAATCTTTTTCTTGAAAATGGTTTACGATTTCATAATTAGAAACAATAACAGCTCCAGTACGTTTGGCAATAGCTTCCACATCTAGAATATGATCTTGATGTGCATGGGTTACCAAAATATAATCAGCTTTTAAAGTCTCAATGTCTATTTCTGAAGCGTTTTCGTTTCCTGTGATAAAAGGGTCGACTAAAATATGGATATCCTTAATTTGAATGCCAAATGTAGCATGGCCATAGAATGTGATTTTCATGTTGAATAAATTTTAAAACGTTTATACCTTTTAAATTTAATACAAAATATAACCAATACCTAATAGGATCGAAAACAGAAATGTGGAGAGTGCCAAAACCTTTAGCTGACTGTCAAAATCAGTGGGTTGCACCGCTGCTTTAATCTTTTTAAGGTGAATGAACAAAGGGACAAATGCCAATACATACATAAAATTGTACGGTTCAACATAATATAATATTGAAAATACGACCGTAATCACCATAGCGCCAACTATAAGAACAAAATGATAGTTCTTGGCTCTCGCCATGCCTAGCTTTACGGCTAATGTAATTTTACCAGCATTGGCGTCGGATTGGATGTCTCTCATGTTGTTTAAATTCAACACACCAACACTCAACAAGCCTAATGCTATTGCTGGAAGCACAATCACATGATCTAAAGTATGCATATAAAGAAAGTAACTTCCCACAGTACTTAGCAAGCCGAAAAATATAAATACAAACACATCGCCCAGTGCACGATAGCCATAAGGCGAGTCGCCCATGGTATAATTTAAAGCGGCATAAACCGAAAAGCCTCCTAGAATCATGAAAAGTAAAATATAAAGAAAATTACCTGTGCCAAAAGCCGCCCAAAGAAGCGCTAAGGTCAATACGATTACAATAAGAATATTATGTCTTATGGCATTAAACATTTCATCTGGTGTAATCTCACCACTTTGTATCGCTCTTAGTGGACCGACACGTTCGTCATTGTCCGTGCCCTTTATGCCGTCTCCATAATCATTGGCTAAATTAGATAAGACCTGTAAACTTATTGTAGTTAATATAGCCAAAACCAAAACCCAAGGATTAAAGTGACCATTATAATAAGCAAAACAACTACCAAGAATAATTCCGGAAACAGAAAGTGGCAACGTTCTTAAGCGCATGGCAGAAAGCCACGGTTTAATTTTCTTCATTTAAATGGCTTTAAATTATGGAATCCATTTTTTAGGAAAGTTAGGCTTTCTTTTTTCGAGAAAAGCGTCTCTTCCTTCTTTAGCCTCATCGGTCATGTATGCTAAACGTGTGGCCTCCCCTGCAAATACCTGTTGCCCGACCATACCATCATCGGTAAGGTTCATAGCAAATTTCAGCATTTTTATGGAGGTCGGAGATTTTGCCAATATTTCTTGAGCCCACTCGTAAGCAGTTGCTTCTAATTCGTCATGAGGAACCACAGCGTTGACCATTCCCATATCAAAGGCTTCTTGCGCCGAATAGTTTCTTCCCAAGAAAAATATTTCCCTTGCTCTTTTCTGTCCAACCATTTTTGCCAAATAAGCAGATCCGTAACCACCATCAAAACTGGTTACATCGGCATCGGTTTGCTTAAAAATAGCATGTTCTTTGCTCGCTAAGGTAAGATCGCAAACCACATGTAGACTATGGCCTCCACCAACTGCCCAACCTGGAACCACAGCAATCACTGCTTTTGGCATAAAACGAATGAGGCGTTGAACTTCTAAAATATTTAAGCGATGGTAACCATCTTCTCCAACATAACCTTGGTGTCCTCTCGCTTTTTGATCGCCTCCAGAACAAAAGCTCCAAATACCATCTTTGGTCGAAGGCCCTTCGGCACTTAAAAGCACCACTCCAATATTCACATCTTCACCTGCATCATAAAACGCATCGTAAAGTTCTGATGTTGTTTTTGGCCTAAATGCATTTCTTATATCTGGTCTGTTAAATGCAATCCTAGCAACGCCATTGCATTTTTGGTATGTTATATCTTCGTAAGACTTCGCAACCTTCCAATCTATAGAGCTCATTCTTTAATATTTTGACCACAAAAATAAGGAATTAATAGTAATGCCCTAAAGGTAATTTTTTGTTTGATTTTCTTATATGAAAGCCTATATTTGCCCTTTTTATTTTAAGCCCTAAATTAAAATGATTAATGTCCTTGACTCATTAAGTAATGAGTACCATTCACATCAAACTAATATCGGTAACATCTATTTTTTTGAAAACTACGTCATCACAAACTTTGATGAAGGTGTTGACATAAACTATGAAAACTTTGATGAAGTTGAACGACTTATAAATCGCCATTTTAAAGAAAAACCATTTGGTTTTATTGCCAACAGAAGCCATTCCTATTCCATTAATTTAACTGATGCCCCATTATTCAATAAGGCATTTCCAAACTTGAAGGCCTACGCAATAATTGTGTATAACTCATTGACTGAAAGAGTATTTGAGATAGAAAATCATTTCTTCACCTATAATAGAAAAGCGTTTAAAGATATTGATGATGCCATTTGTTGGGTGGAAGAAAATCTACCATTGAATAAGTAGTCTACATAACACATCATTACATACACCAAATCAGAAATTGGCGTTACCATCTTCGTTT
This sequence comes from Winogradskyella forsetii, assembly GCF_013394595.1. Classification (GTDB taxonomy): domain Bacteria; phylum Bacteroidota; class Bacteroidia; order Flavobacteriales; family Flavobacteriaceae; genus Winogradskyella; species Winogradskyella forsetii. The sequence goes on along the minus strand of NZ_CP053348.1, from coordinate 1,850,400 downwards.
AGCACGTTGCGATTATACAATTTGTGAAAGTCAAAGTATAGACACGATCTATTATGGGGTAAAAAAAATATTCGAATCCTTAAACTAACCGAATACCATCCGCTTCAATTGTGATTTGGCGCTCTTTATAAAGAGTGCCAATCGCTTTTTTGAAACTTTTTTTACTCATTTGAAGTTGATTTTTTATGTCTTCAGGATTCGATTTATCATGAAGCGGAATAAAGCCTCCATTATCATGCAGTTCATTTAAAATATGTTCTGCATTGGGTTCAATATTTCTATAACCAATTTGATTGAGGGAAATATCCAATTTATGATCTGGTCGTACTTTTTTAACGATGCCTTTCAATCTGTCTCCTACACTAATATCTTTGTAAATATCATCATTAAAAACGAGGCCCAAATGTGTTTTATTGACAATCACATTCATTCCCAATTCTGAAGGATGCGAAACAATTAAATCAACTTCGTCAAATTGGGCAACGGTTAATTCTTTATTATCCAAAAACTGATTGGTTTTACTCGACGCCACTAAACGTTCGGTTTCTTCATCTAAATAGCAATACACTAAATACCATCCTCCTGCTTTCATTTTAAACGCCTGTTCCTTAAAAGGACAGAACAACTCCTTTACCAAACCCCAATCTAAGAATGCACCATAATCCGTAACTTGGTTACAACGTAATAAAGCAAAATCACCTTTTTTAATATACGGCTGGTCAGTAGTTGCCACAGGACGTTCTTCATTATCCAGATAAACAAAAACTTCAATATTATCACCGATTTCAAATACTTTTGGCACATAGCGATTAGGCAAAAGCACCTCTCCTTCATTGCCGTCACCTAAAAACAAGCCAGGTTCAGTATCTCTTAAAATTTCCAGTGTATTGTATTCGCCTAAGTTTATCATGTTGCAAAGGTAGGAATAAGTTATAAATTCTAATTGAAAAGTTATGAGTTAGATTCATGAAAAAAGACCCTTCTTAATTAGAAAGGGCCTTGTCTTTTTATTGAATTATATGCTTACGAGTAAACAGATTCTTTATTGAAGTGTTTAGTCAATAAGTAATACACCACGACTCTATATTTAGTTCTGTTAGATCTGCCGTATTTATCCATAACCGCATCAATAGCTTTATCTAAATCCGCTCCTTCCTTTAATCCCAATTTCTTGATTAAGAAATTATTTTTTACTGTCGCTAATTCTTTCTCATCTGAACCAGAAACCGTAGAAGAATCCGAATTGTAAATGGATGGTCCTAAACCTACTGTTACTTTAGTCAATAAATCCATATCGGCAGTTACACCACATTTCTCTTTTAAATCCGCTGCGTACTTTTCTATTAAATCGTCTCTTTTACTCATTTTTATAGGTGTTTTTAAGTTAAAAAATTAGTGTCCTTAAAGATATGTAATTTTTAGAAACACTAAAAATGAAAAAGTTAAATATTTGCAGGAATTCTCCTAAACCTATTTTAAATATTTAAAATAATCCAATAGAATTTGGTCGTTACTTCGCGCTGGTGTAAATATCTCTAACAATTTTGGCCGTTCTGAGAGTTTATAAAATGCATCTAATTGCTGATGTAATTCTGTTTGGTCTTTAGCAACTGTATAATCAAAACCATACATCTCACATAATTGTTTGGCATTCAATTGATGTTTGGTTTCAAAAAAAGTATCAAAATTCTCTGTGTTTTTGTGGCCTGGAAGAATTCGGAAAATACCACCTCCTTCATTGTTCACCACAATTATTCTGAAAGTATTTGGGATATAATTGTTCCATAGTGCATTACTATCGTAAAAGAAACTTAAATCACCTGTAATAAATGTAGTTTGCTTTTCGTTGGCCACTGCAGCACCAATGGCTGTGCTGGTGCTACCATCAATACCACTTGTCCCTCTATTACAAAACACCTCAATACTTTTGGGTATTTTAAATAACTGGGTATAGCGTATCGCAGAACTATTTCCAACTTGCAATTGGCTGTTTTTCGGAATACGCTTTAAAACGGAATTAAATACCGTAAAATCCGAAAATGGAAGTGTTTCTAAATACTCAGCCTGTAATTTTCGTCTTTTTTGTCGCACTGCTAACCAAGTCGCTTTATAATTACTTTTTGTGTGGTGCGTAACTTGTGGTAAAAATGCAGATAAAAACGTATTGGGACGTAATTTAATATGTTTATCCAAACTGAAAAAAGTGTCGTTTGCCTTAGATAAACTAACATGCCAATGATGTTCTGGTTTGTAAGCTCTTAGGAACGCTTTGATTTTTTTGGAAACAATTAAACCCCCAAAAGTGAGTAAAACCTCTGGTTGAAGCGCTTTAAAATCAGTTTCATCTAAAGGTGCAATTATTTTATCAATGCCAGGAAAAAAATCTTGATGGTGCAAATTTGACGTTGTTTCGGTAAACACAATGATGCTGTCATCATCTGCTATTTCTTGTATCCATTGTTTTTCAATGGCATTGGGTTGCAACGCGCCAACCAAAATCAGCTTGCGCTTTGCATTATGCCAAACATCGATTAAGCTCTTAATTTCAAATTCATCTACTTTTTCTTGTCGCGTTTGAATTTTGTACGGTTTCGGGTTTATCGCTAATTCTTCAACTGTTTCATACAAGGGTTCATCAAAAGGGCAATTGATATGAACTGGCCCTAAATTTAATTTTGCGATGGTAAGGGCATCATGGATTTCAGATTCATTGTAGGTTTGAATATCTTTTTGAAGCCCTAAGAACCGTTCCAATTTATTCTCAATACTTTTAATAATTGGTAATTCGCTTGCTAAATATGCACTTTCGGTTTCTTTTAAATCGAGTTTTAAATTTGCGCTGTAGAGCACATGCTCTCCATATACATTTTTTTGTTTGATAGTTTGTCCGTCGCCAATATCTATTAAATGTTTCGGTCTATCGGCAGACAAAACTACTAAAGGAATATGACTATAATAAGCCTCTGCTAATGCAGGATAATAATTTAATAATGCGCTACCAGACGTACAAACTACAGCAACCGGTTCTTGTAATTGCTGGGCAATACCTAAAGCGAAAAATGCAGCACATCGTTCATCTACAATACTATAACAATTAAAAAAATCATCATGAGTAAAACCAATGGTCAATGGTGCGTTTCTGCTGCCAGGTGATATAACAATATGCTTTACATTATGAGTTTTACATAATGTAACTACAGTTTGCGACAACGGTATTTTTGAGTACTTCATATAAGTACAAAACTACCTAATAAATTGGGCTAAAAAAAATATGATTATATCAAAAATTGAGTCCCTTAAAATTGCTTTTTCATCTAATTATTTTACCTAACTTTCAACACCTATAATTAATCTATTTTAAAATGAAAATTTTTGCGCTTCTCGTTTCCATCTTTACATGCTTTACTTTTCAAGTCACTCTTGCACAAAACAGCGATAATTTATGGTTTAGAAACACCGCCATTTCTCCAAATGGTCAGGAGATTGCATTTACCTATAATGCTGATATTTATGTCGTTTCAGCTACAGGTGGAAAAGCTAGACGTCTCACAGCTCACAGTGCTTACGACACTAAACCTGTTTGGTCACACGATGGATCCAAAATTGCGTTTTCATCTAACAGACACGGCAATTTTGACATTTTTGTTATGCACCTAAACGGTCACAATTTAAAGCGATTAACCTACCATTCTGCAGATGATTGGGCTTCGGATTTCTCACAAAACGACACTGCGGTTTGGTTCAATTCTATACGTTTAGATGACGCTAATTCGCTCCTTTTTCATGATTTAGGGGAATTGTACAGTGTGCCATTAAATGCTGAAATGCCAACACAATTATTGAGCATTCCTGCTTACAAAGCTAGAAATAATGCTAATGGAGCTATTCTCTTCGAAGAAATAAAAGGCTACGAAGATCAATGGAGAAAGCATCACACTTCTTCTGTAACAAGAGATATATGGATTAAAAAAGAGATTGGAACATTCGAAAAATTATCCAGCTTTAATGGTGAAGATAGAAATCCTGTTTTTGGTCCTGGTGATACTATATACTATTTGTCTGAAAAATACGGAACTATGAATGTCATTCAATCATCGCTTTCCAGTCCCAATGAAACGACTCAAATTTCAGACTTTACAATGCATCCCGTACGCCATTTATCGGTTTCAAACACAAATATCCTTTGCTTTAATTTTAACGGTCAGATTTATACACAACAACCAAAAGCCTCGCCAAAATTAATTACTGTTGATGTTTCTGGAGACACATCGCTATTGCAAAACGAATTGCTTTTTGTGAACGACGATGTGGAAGAAATGGTACCCTCTCCCAACGGAAAGGAATTGCTCTTTATATATCGAGGTGATATTTTTGCAACTTCTGTAGATGGTAGTTTAACGAGGCGAATAACCAACACTCCTGAGCAAGAAAGACATATCGATATCAGCTCAGATGGTCGCACCATTGTGTATGCTAGTGAACGCAACAACAGTTGGAATCTTTATACCCAAACTTTGCCTAATAAAGATGAAAAATATTTTACCATCGCCTTAGAACTCAAAGAAGGGATTTTACTAGAAAATGACGCCGAAACCTTCCAACCTAAATTTTCTCCAAATGGTGAAGTTGTTGGTTACTTAGAAGACCGTACCAAGCTTAAAACCATAAATTTAAAATCAAAAGAAATCACAAGTATTCACAATGGAGAAAAGCATTTTTCCTATGCTGATGGTGATCAAGATTTTGAATGGAGTCCTGATGGAAAATGGTTTGCCGTTACCTTTTATCCAGATCGTTATTGGGTGGGCGAAATAGGCATAATTAGTGCCAGTGGTGACCAAAAATTAGTGAATGTCTCTAAAAGCGGTTTTAGTGATTTCAACCCAAAATGGTCTAAAGATGGCAGCATTTTATACTGGGCTTCAGACCGAAGTGGCATGCACAGTGTCGCTAAAACGGGTCCTTCTGAAAGTGATATCTACGGCGTATTTTTAACGCAAATGGCCTATGATAAATTCAAGCTTAAGAAAGATGAATTTGAATTATTAAATGACGACGAAAAAGAAGACAATGACAAAGATGACGATTCAAAAAAGAAAAAAAACGAGGAGAAAGAAAAGAAAGCAGAAAAAGTAATACAACCGATTACGATTGACTTTGATAATCTTAGCAAGCGAAAAGAAAAACTTACCTTATTCTCTACACGTTTATCTTCTGCCCTTTTATCCAAAGATCTTAAAAAGCTTTACTATTTGGGCAGTTCAGACAGTAAAGCCGATTTATGGACACTGGATTTAAGAACCAAAGAAATAAAATCTCTTGGTAAATTCGGAAATGGAGGACGAATAGCTTTTGACGATGATCAGGAGAAGCTCTTTGTTCTAAGTGGTGGGAAAATTTCTAAAGTAGAGATTAAAACGGGTAAGAAGGAAGCTGTTGGTATTGATTCTGAAATGGCATTCGATTTATCTTCTGAGCGCGAATACTTAATGGATCACGTATCGCGGCAAGTGAAAAAGAAATTCTTAGACCCAAATCTGCACGGCGTACCTTGGGATACACTAACGGCCAACTACAAAAAATTTGTGCCTTACCTAAATAACGACTTCGACTTTAAAGATATTTTAGGTGAACTTTTGGGTGAATTAAACGCATCGCATACAGGAGCACGTTTTAAAAATGAAGATAAAAAAGGAGACCAGACCGCATCATTAGGCATATTCTACGACACTAACCATAAAGGAAACGGACTAAAAATTCTAGAAATTATGAATGGTAGTCCATTGATTCAAAGCGATAAGAAAGTGGTTTCGGGCACCATTATCGAAGCGATTGATGGAATCGAGATAACGGAGAGTATGAACTTTTACAGCGCCTTAAATCGCAAAGCTGGTAATTCAATTATAATTTCTTACTTCAACCCTGAAATCAAATCCAGATGGAAAGAACGTGTAAAGCCAATTTCTTTACGCGCAGAAGAGGAATTGTATTACCAACGTTGGATAGAAACCAATAGAAAATTAGTGCATAAATTATCGGACGGCAAATTGGGTTATATGCACGTCAGAAATATGAATGATGGTAGTTATCGTGAATTTTTAGAAGAGGTAATGGGCGAAGAAGTCAACAAAAAAGCACTGGTTGTAGATACACGATTTAATGGTGGAGGTGATTTAGTGGATGATTTAACCACATTTTTAAGTGGTAAAAAGTATATGGAATTTAGATCAGGCGGCAAAGTGGTTGGTACCGAATCGCAACGTCGATGGACCAAGCCGAGTATTATGCTTATTGGAGAATCCAATTATTCAGATGCGCATTGTACACCTGCTGCTTATAAGGATTTAAAGATCGGCAAATTAGTGGGCATGCCTGTACCTGGCACTTGCAGTTTTGTATGGTGGGAACAAATCCAAAACGGTATTGTTTTCGGCATTCCTAATATGCAAGTGACTGATATCGCTGGAGATGTTTTAGAAAACAAACAACTAGAACCAGACATTAAGATTAAAAATGGTTTTGACAATATTACTAACGGTAAAGACCAACAAATTGAAGCCGCTGTTACCGAACTATTAAAGCAACTTAACTAAGCACAGCGTTTATAGTTGCAGATTTATTAACGGTTTCCTCCCATTCTCTTTCTGGGTTGGAATCTTTTGTAATTCCGCCACCAACATAAATGTTTGCTGTATTATCTTTAAGTTGCATACAACGCAAATTCACATAAAAGTTAGACTGCGTTTTTACCACCGAGTAGGCATTGTTTTCCACATTGCGTCTGTTGTTATTTCTAGTTTTGACTTGCGTGAGATTCAATTCGCCTAAAAAACCGGTGTAATACTCGCGGTTATAGCTTTCGTGTTGAAGGATGAACGCCTTAGCTTCGGCTTTAGGAAACCCACAAACAGCTGGAGTCGGATGTAAGGCTTCTATGATTGATTTTAATTCTGAGTTATCCTTAATTAGGCTAATTACTCTAGTTTTAAGATGTAAAAGACTACCTGCTCTAACCGTTTCAACGTCAGAAACGTTAATTTGTTTCGTGTACGGTTTGATCTGCTCCGTAATATAATTCGTTACAATCTGTTGTTCTTCAAACTCTTTATGAGTCCAAGTCGGTTTAGAGATTCGTCTATATGGTTGTGTTCCTGCCAAAGAAATGGTGGTCAATTGTTTGCCTTCCACTTTAAACAATAATTCTGGTGTGGCTCCAATCCAAAGGCCTACTTTAGGATGGTACCAACAATAGACCATCGCATTTTTATAGGTGTTGAATAGACGTTTAAAAATAGTAATCGGACTATTGCTTTGAACGGGCTTTGTTTCACATCTGGATAGCACTACTTTTTCCAAATTGCTATTTTTGATGCGTTTTATACCTTCGGAAACTAAATTAATATGCTGAAGTTTTTCGGTTTCATTCTGAAAAATCTTGGTTGGTTCAACAACTTCAGTCTCTAAGGTTTTAATATCAATTTCAGAATACAAACAAGCTTCTTTTGGGAATAGTATACTTTTTTCGTTAAGATTAAATGGAGCAAACACAAAACCACTTTCGGTAAAAGTTTCTGTTTTATGTAAGACATCGTCTTTCTGCAGCCAACATTGGATTTTAGAATTTATAGGCCTACTATAAACTACAAAAGGCAATTGTTTGGCATATTGGGTTTCTAAAGCTTCAAAAAATGAATCTTTGTGCATTCGCTATGATTTTTTTGGAAGTGAAATGGTCGATAAACGACAAATTGAAATTAGATTGTCAGCTTCGTCCGTTACTCTAATATCCAGAAGTTGTGTCGTTCTTCCTTTGTGCAAAAATGTGGCTTTTGCATAAACATAACCTTCACTAATACTCTTTAAATGGTTCGCTGTAATTTCTAATCCGCGAACAAAAAACTTTTCCGTATCTATAAAAATATGCGATGCAAAACTCCCGACACTTTCAGCTAATGCTGCTGTTGCTCCGCCATGCAAAACGCCATCTGGTTGGTGTACTTTTGAGGTTACAGGCATTCTTGCCACCAAAAAGTCATCGCCAAAATCCACAATTTCTATACTTAAAGTTTCCATCAATGTATTTTTACTTGCGGCATTGGCTTTTGCCAAAACGACTTCCTTAGATAATTGCATAGAATACTGTATTTTTAATGTTTTATTGAAACGACACAAAAATACTGAAACTACCTAGAAAAATGAATTCAGAAGAGAAAGAAATCATATATACGACTAGTAACTCCTACTCTACTTTAAATACACTTACGGAACGCACCAAAACGGTTTGGGTCGTTTTTCATGGTATGGGTTATTTAAGTCGCTATTTTCTCAGATATTTTAAGGGTTTGAATGCTGAAGAAAATTACATCATTGCACCTCAAGCGCCGAGTAAATACTACATTCAACCCAAAATGCACGTTGGTGCTAATTGGTTAACTCGCGATAAGACTGAAATTGGAATGAAAAACATCCTCAATTATTTTGACGCTGTTTTTGAAGCTGAAAAGATTCCCGATCATATCAATCTGATCGTTTTTGGCTATTCCCAAGGGGTGAGCGTAGCCATGCGTTATTTGGCGAAACGACAATTACAATGCAGTCAATTGGTACTGCATTCTGGTGGCATTCCTAAAGAATTAACTACCAAAGATTTTGAGTATGTATCAGAAGCTACCAAAGTAAAAATGATTTATGGTACCGAAGATGAGTATTTGGATGACAATAGAATTCAATTGGAATCTGAAAAGGCTGAATCGCTCTTTGGTAAACAATTGATTGTGATGCCATTTGAAGGCAAACATGTGGTCAACGTGGATTTTATAAATGATTTGGTTTAGAGTAAATAACATAACTTATTATGAACGCACCAACCTTAGAAAACAATAGAGTAAAACTTGAGCCACTAAACCTCAATAATTATGAACTCTTGGAATCAGTAGCCCTAGAAGAAAATCTTTTGGCCTACTCACCTTCCGATATTTCGGCTCCTGAAAAATTGAAAGCCTATGTACAAGTAGCCGTTGAAGGGCTTAATTATAAAGTGACAATTCCATTTATAATTTACGATAAACAAAAACAAGCCTATGCTGGCTCAACACGTTTTGGTTTAATCAACTGGAAAAACAAAGTCCTGCATATTGGTTGGACATGGATTGGACACCAATTTCAAGGTACAGGACTCAATGCCAACATGAAATTTTTAATGCTTCAATATGCTTTTGAAACATTAGAGTTTGAAAAGGTAGAGTTTAGAATAGATGAACGTAATCACAAATCACGAAAAGCAGTTGAAAAATTGGGTGCCAAACTTGAAGGAATTCTGCGACAAGATGTACTCATGAAAGATGGTTTTAGACGAAGCACCTGCTGTTATGGTATTTTGAGAACAGAATGGGCCGACCTTAAAACTACGATTTTCGAAGATTGCCTTTAACGTAAAAGCGACTGATTTTTAAATTAGTGAAGCAAAACGTGCAACCTCTATAATGTCATTCAAACATTTAAAAGATTGCACGTTAAGAGCTTTTAATGACAGTTCAATGAACGTCTTAACTTGTTTTTTGAAGTGTTTTATTCTTCTCCTTTAGAATCGCTAATTGTTTTTCGATAAACGTTATCGCTTGTTCTGTTTTGTGACTTGATTTTGAGGTAAAGTCCTCCAAATCTTGCTTAAACTTTTCTTTACCAGAACTTGCTGCTTTAGTTAAATCCTCTTTTACTTCTGCAAAATCTGAAGTTAATTGATCTTTGATGTCTTTACCTTCTTTCTTAAGCTTGGCTCTTGTAACACTTCCTTTGTCTGGTGCTAATAACACGCCTGCTGCTGCACCTAATAAAGTGCCTAATACTAATGTTCCTTTATGAATCATAACTTTTTTCTGTTTAGAACTCGTTTAAACCTTTTCAATTCGCTAAAAAAATTTATCTTCTGCACCATGTTTTTGCCATTTTTGACTTCCGTAGCGATGCTATGCAATTAAAAAATGACTTCAACATGACACAAAATCTTTAATTTTCGCTAGAACTTAAAAAATTTAAACAAGTTCTTAATTAAACTTGTGTTCTACTAATACGTCGTAGAATTTACCATTTTGTTACAAACAAATTTAGTGCCAAGTCTTAAGATAAAAATAACATAGGAATATAAAAAAATATAGCTTAATCCTGACAACAAATAAATCGTGTACTTCTTAACCTTTCTTCTAATTGCAAATTGTCCATTTATGGACAAAATATGGGTAAAAGCTTTTTGCCAACAATGCCTTTAGGTATTGAATATGGTGTACCTAAAGGCACACTTGAAGATGGATATTACATGTTCTTACCTATAGTAAGTCCCTAGCGGGACGAAAATTGAGAAATAAATGATTTTTGTTATGGACGAAGAACTATGTGATTATTTTATCTCTTTGATTCGTTATTCAGCTACAATGTTAAATGCTCCAATATGCCAAAGGACTCCAGATGGATCGTGCAAAAAAAACTCATTGCCCCAATCATTATAAACAACCTCTGAACATCTCAAAGTATCATACTTTTCAGTAATGCCACTTTTCTTTAGATTTTCTAAATGGTTTTCAACGTTGTCCACTTCAAGAAAAACCATGGTATTATCGACCCAATCTTTGACGTAGGCATCCTGTAAATAGAACGCGAATTCTCCAGTTCTGAATACTGACATATTAGGTGAAACAACAACTTCCTCAAATCCTAAATCTTGATAGAATTGTCTTGAAATCGCATAGTCTTTTGCACCTATAAATGGCCGGATGGATTTTGGTTTTAGTTTCATCAATTAGACTTTAGGAATTACTTTAAATTATAGTGAAGATAGAATTTTTATTTCTAACAATAAACAGAATTCCAAATCAACCACATTCAAAACAACCCATAAATTTGGCACTGAGTTCGAGATCTTCCGAGCCTTTTAATGGTTCCGTAACTTTACCTTTTTCTTGAATGATAGAATAAAATTGAAGCGCATAGGCTTTTAAATCCTCTCGACGTTCTTTGATTTTTTTAATGATGTCATCACCATCTAAATCCCTAATGGTTTTTGGCCAAACCTGCAATAAGGCTTCTAAAACCGAATCCGTGAGCAACGCTTGTAAATTTTCGGCTTCTTCAATGAATATTTGTTCTGGTGTTTGTGATAGAAAATAGTTATCAAATGGGTACACCAAGCCTTCCATAAAATCAATATCATTTTCAAAAGACCGTAATTCTTTAACGACATGTCTATTCGCTATTAAGCTTGGAATTAAACCATCAGTCTTAAAAAAAGCATTATCTCGATCGCCAGCAATCGGAATCGCATTATAACCCTTACTCGTTTTTTGAATGGCCCATCCCCATTGTTTAGTGTGTCTGTCCCAATCTCCAATAAGCATATCGAACAGTCGGCTTCTGACCAAAGCACGAGCATCGATATGCAAAGAATCTTTCAGTTTAAGTTTTAATTCCTGTAAATTATCAGTATCAATAATCTCTTTGACGTTTTTGTGCTGCGTATAATTGACATCACTTTTGGTTTCGTATTCCAGAAGATATAATCGATTTCCGAATGCAGCATTATAGTCTCCTAAACGCTTTTGTTTGGGTACAAAAACCATTTGCGGATTGGTATGCAAAACATGGGCTTTTTCGGCCAGTTCTGCAGCCAAAATTGCAGCAAATGGATGTTGGGCAGAAATCCCATCGACCACAATGTTTTCTAATTTTAAGGTTTTTAGAAACTCTGGAATCAACTTTTTTGTATCCTTATTGACGCTTCGTAACGAATAAGTAATACCATCCTCACCCAGCATCTCTAAAGAATGGGTTTGTTTGCCACCACCTTCTTCCTCCATGGTCATACCACCTTTCAAAGTATCCAAAAAAACAATGGGCACAGTAACCTTTGCGGACCATGCAGCACGATATTGTTCGCCTTGAATCATTTTTTTCAAGTCATCAGCCTTATATAAATCACTTGGCGATACTTCTATAGAATCAAAAGCTCTAAAGTTGGTGGTTTCTGCATTGTCTACGTTATATAGAATGGATTTGGAAGTAATTTTATCCGTACTGCCAACAGACCAATAAATGGACAACACTACAATCAATACAATTAATAAAACTGAGACGATTAAAGTGCGCTTTGACATTGATTGGTTAAGAAAATTTAAGAGTTAACTATAAGAATTACGAAAATAAGATAAACAATCCAAAGATTTTAACTTAAATAGACGAATTTGGAACTGATATGAAACCATTATTTTACCATGTGAATTTAGAAATAGACATGACAGAACGTTGAATATTACTTTTCCCTCCAAGTAGATCGCTTTGCCGTCAAATACGCTTTTTCTGAATTATTGTTAACCATTTCCAAAGCCAAGTCAATTTGCGCTAATGCTTTATTCAGTTGATTGGTTCCTGCGTAGTAATCCGCTTTTGCTGCATAAAACAAATAAGCACGTTGCTCTAAATCTTGCGGTGGCAGTTGGTTGAAATAGGTTTTTGCGGTTTTAAAATCATTGATTTGCATGTAGATTACTGCCATGGTTAACAAATGTGACGGCATTGGTTGTAAAATTTGTAAGGCACTGTACCATTTTAAAATTTTATTCCAATCCGTATCTTCAAACGTTTTTGCTTTTAAATGTTCGGCTGCAATAGCAGCTTCATAATGATAACATGAAAAATCATCGGTTTCGACAGCTCTATGCATCATGGAATTTCCCAACCGTATCAAAGGAAAATGCCATAAGGTTCTATCTTGCTGTTTTAGATCCAAAACCTCATTGTTCACGCTCAGTTTTGCTTCCAATCTTGCCGAATGAAAACACATCAACGCGAAAAGTGCATAACATTCTGGTAATTGGGTTTGTTTATGTTTTAGTAATAATTGACCTAAACGCATGGCCTCTGCACATAAATCCGTTCTTATCAATTGGTCTTTGGTATTGGAATGAAAACCTTCATTAAAAATGAGATACAACACTTCCATCACAGTCTCCAATCGTTTTGGTAAGTTTTTACCTTGCGGAATATTGAATTTTAGATCGGCTTTTTTTATGGTTTTTCTGACACGTAACAGGCGCTTTTTTATCGTTTCTTCCTTGGTCAATAAAGCAGATCCGATTTCCTTAATACTAAAGCCCGAAACGGTTTTTAATGCGAATGAAATTCTATCGCGAGCATCTAATTTTGGATGACATGCTGTGAAGATCATTCGGAGTTGTGCATCTTCAATTTCAGAGTCTAAAAACAACTCATTAATGGCAATGGCATCAGTGCCTTGGCTGAAGTTAGGTCGGTGATTTTTTTGAGCCTTTAAAGTTCTAAAAATATCTGAAACCCTGTTTTTAGCGGCTTTTGTGAGCCAAGCCTCAGGGTAATCGGGTTGTTCTTTTCGCCAAGATACACTCGCTTTAATAAACGTATCTTGGACAGCATCTTCAATAATATCCAGATGCTGCAGTCCAAAAATTCGGGTTAAAACAGAGACCATCTTTCCACTATGATGGCGAAACAGATGGTCTATGTTTTTAGTGTCCATTAACGATCAAATACCATGATTTCACGAATCTCTAAAGTGCCTCCTAAATCGTAATCAGGATAATCTTGAGCTATTTTTTCAACCGCATCAAAATCTTTGGCTTCTACGGTATAATAACCGCCTACAATTTCCTTTACCTCTGCAGAAGTTAAATCGGTCACTGTTCTGTTTTTTCCAACGATACGCCTTATTTCTGGATGTAACGCTTCACCTCCGCGCAAAATTCCTGCTTGCTCCATTTTGTTACCCCAAGCAAACCATTTTCCCATTCGGTTTTGAAGCTCGTCTGGCGACAACCCTAAATCAGTGTAATCAGCTCCCGTGAAAATCATCATAAATTGTTTCATAAGTTCTAAAATTTAATTGTTTATACCTTTAAGACGTATGTCAGATAATAAAAGGGGACAAATTTTTCGAAAAATTAATTTTTTATTATCAAGCACACAACTATTTATGTTGTTAACTCATCTGACTTTGGATTTTAAATGTTTAGTGCTTTAATATAAAATGCAGTTGAACGATTAAAAACGAGCACTTTAGCATTTTATCGTAAAAATGACTATCCAAACAGATTTAATTGAATATTAGACCTTTAAAATTATATTTTGCAAAACCAACCAACCAACCAATCATGAAAACTTTATTAACCTTTTTAACCATTTCAATAATGGGTGTGAGCAGTGCGCAATTTGTCTCTGAAGACGATATGCTCCATACCGCAATTGGTGCCGGAATTTCTGCCACAAGTTATTCACTAATTTATGCTAAGACCAAAAACTCTAAAAAAGCATTTTGGTACAGCTTAGGACTTTCCACTTTGGCAGGATTGTCTAAAGAAATTTATGATGGCTATATAATAACTGGAAAATTTGATACAGGTGAAGCTTTATCGACAGCTGTGGGTGGATTTGTAGCAAGTTACACGCTGAACATATTCACTGGAAAGCAAAAAAGAAAGCAACGAAAAATGAATAAGAAAAAAATGGAAGAAGAAATTGTTTTGGTTTCTCACTGAAAATGGACATAGAGAGTATGACTGATTAGTTTAAACTTTTTATAAATTCTATGGTTTTACTATTCGCCATACCATTTGGATTGCACCCTAGTTTCCCTTCTGGAATTGCTATACCTAAATTTTCGTAATGTTCAATCCATCCCTTATGAAAGCTATTTGTTTCTGCATTTTTAAACGTCATCGCTTCTAACTCAAACACAGAATCCTTCTTAAAAATTTCATAGATGTATTCAGAACAATAATAACCTTCATCTTCTAAAATATATGTGGTATTATATGAGTTACCAACTAAGGATTTTGCCTTCGTAATTGCATCTTCTATTTGTTTTGGAGCCATGTTTTTGATACGATATAAATCTAAAATTTGACTTACAGAATCTTCAGCTCCAATGAACAAATCTAATGGTTCTTTTACAACCCCTTTCCCCAAATCTGAATGATACACAAAAACAGTTCCGTCTTCAACATCACAAATTCCCATATGTGTATAATTTGTTGACTTCGAAGTTTGAGTGACCTCATTTATAGCTTCAGATAGCTCACTATGAAGTGCGCCTCTAAAAACAATATCACCAGACTTAATATCTGATGTGTTTCTGCAAGAAACAGATAGAATTACGATAAGAAAATACGAAATTGACTTCAAGAACTAGTGTATCAATTTATCTACAATCGCTTTGACTGTAAGGATTTCTTTGGTATACTCAATACTAGGACCAGCAACCCAAACGGTTTTGTAAGTCGCTTTTTTGGCCGCTTTTTCCGTGGCCTTCATTCCTATTGAAAAACGGATCATTTTTACCCATTTTTTTAAGGTTTTATTTTTGTTCAATAGGTTTTCGATCCACGTTGCTTTAGTACCTATTTTTTGAACATAAGGTGTATTGATCACCGTACATGGCGTCCCTGAAATACGTTCGGTCATGACAATATCTTTTTCGCCATAATCGACACAAGCTTGTTTATACTCATCGGTCACTCCAGCTTCAATCGAAGCAATAAAAGGACTTCCGACCGAAACGCCAGCTGCTCCATAACTCAACATCTTATCAATGTCTGCCTTACGACCTACACCTCCAGCAGAGATTACTGGAATATCCAATTCCTTATTTAAAAGATTCGTTAATTCTTCTGGAGATAAATTTCCCCTGTGGCCACCAGCCTCATTATTTACGGCAATCGCTGCATCTGCTCCCAAATCTTCTACTTTTTTGGCAAATCTCAAATCCGTAACATCGCAAAACACTTTTATACCAACGGCATGTGCTTGCTGTATCGTTTCTTCAGGACTTCCCAAAGATGTAATAATGAAATCGCAGCCTTCTTCACATATCGCTTCCAATTGTTCTTTGTATTTAAAATTGGATTTATTCACAATTAAATTGAATCCAAAAGATCCGCCTTCAACTTTATTAGCCTTTAATTCTTTTATAGCTGCTCTTAATTCTTCAATTGTTCTGTAGTTTAATGCCGGAATACAGCCTGCTATACCTGCTTTCATGGCTTCTGTTACCATGGCAACGTTAGAGACCAAAAACATTGGTGCTTGGATGATTGGGTATTTGATATTAAGGAGTTGTGTTAGTTTGGTTTGCATGTTCGATACTTACAAAAGTGGTCCCGAAAACTTCGGGATTATTAATTAGACTTTAATTGGAATTGCAAATATACCTTTTTTTATTATGCATGCATAATACTTTTATTCCAAAAACCGATAATAACCACATTTCAGATAAGCGCCTTCGAGAAATGCAATTGGATGGTCACTGTCGTGTTTGGTTTTTAGTTCCGTTTCAAAAAGTCTGGCTTGGGCATTTAACACCCTATCGTTCAAATCAAAAAATGATTGTGCTAAAACTCTTGATGAGCACGATGCTAAGACCAAAATGCCATTTTTTGCCGTTAGCTGCACTCCTAATTCTGCTAATTGCGCATATTTCTTTTTGGCCAGTTCAATTTCAGATTGTTGCTTGGCAAAACTTGGTGGATCAATAACCACAACATCATAAGTTTTACCTTTTTGTATTAAAGCCTTCATTTCAACAAAAGCATCGCCAGAAATGGTTTTGTGCATTCCAGAATACGTATTTAATTTTCCATTTTCGCGAGCCATATCCAAAGCCTGTTTGCTAATATCTAAACTTGTAACTTCTCTTGCACCATTGGCTAAAGCGTGGACTGAGAATCCACCAGCATAAGAAAACACGTCCAAAACCGTTTTCCCTTGGCTCAATTCCCCTACCCGTTTTCTATTCGCTCTATGGTCTAAAAAGTAACCTGTTTTATGGCCTTTGATAACGTTTGCTGAAAATTTCACGCCATGCTCAATAAACGCTACCACTTCATTTTCAAGCGTTCCGAAAATTATGTCTCCATCTTTATAAGTGTGATTTTGGCTATTTTGTAAATTTCTACTTAAGCGCATCACAAGAGTTTCAGCCTTTGAAATTTGATGTAAACTTTCCAAAATGGAATCTAAATAAGGCAGCCAAATTTCAGAATATAATTTTACGACCAAAACGTTATCATATAAATCGGCAATCAAACCTGGAAACCCATCATTCTCACCAAACAATAAACGGTAACTGTTGGTGTGGGTTCTTAATAATTCTGAACGTTTTTCAAAAGCCAATTCAATTTTATGATGAAAGAAATCAGCATCAATTTTCACTTTGGATTCAGCGCTGTGAATGATCTTTATTCGGATTGGAGAGTTAGCATCATACAAGCCTAAACCAATAACTTTGTTTTTGTTTTTGCTAAAAACAATGGCTAAATCGCCTGTTTCAGCATCGTCATTAATTTTTACAATACTATTAGAAAAGACCCAAGGGTGTCCTTTAACAACGGATTGCTCGCCCTTAGCATTGAGCTTTACAGCAAGATTTTTAGGTTTGAGATTTTGTTTCAAATTAGAAAAGTCATCATTAGAGATACTCAGTTTTCAAAAATATACAATCTAAAAATCATATTCAATCAATTTTTAAAATAGAACCCAAATAAAAAATAGATACTTTAAAAAGCATAAATCTTAATAAGTTTTATAAAAATTTTAAATTAGGCATTGCGATATAATACCTATGTTTGCACACGAAAAAAATAAACGATATATGAAACGATTATTAATACTTTGCCTAGCGACAACCATATTAGCTTGCAAAGAAGAACCTAAAGAGTACGCCACAATTTCTGGTAAGATTGAAAACCCTGATGAGAGTAAAACCTTAAAGATTTTTCAAGGCAGAAATTACGAAAAAACCATAACGCTTAGTGATGATGGGACATTTAAAGATACTTTAAAAGTCGAAGCTGGCGATTATAACTTTCAGCATGGAAAGGAATATGGTCAGATCTATTTAAAGAACGATAATGAATCGTCTTTTGAAACTGACAATAACTCCTTTGCGGATTCTATGGTATTTAAAGGCGATGCGTCCGATATCAATAACTTTTCCGTCCAATCTTTTTTAATTGCTAAAAATCATTTTACCGAAGACCTTATTTCATCTGGCACTAAAGAAGATATAGAAAAAGCAATTGAAAATTACAAATCTGCTTACGAGGAGGTTAAAACTGAATATACTGATGTAGACTCTACACATGTGGCGATGATGGACAAAAATATAGAAGGCACAGTTCAACAACTGACTCGATTTATGAGTGCTAAATTAGCCACACGGGAAGCTCTTCCAAAAGGATCACCATCACCAACTTTTGAAAATTATGAGAATTTTGCTGGTGGAGAATTATCCCTTTCGGACCTAAAAGGAAAATATGTCTATTTTGACATTTGGGCAACTTGGTGTGGTCCTTGTATAAAGGAAATCCCTTCACTTAAAAAAGTGGAAGAACAATATAAAGGTAAAAATATTGCGTTTGTAAGCATTTCAGTTGATGAAGGAAGAGGTTACAAAGGCGATAAAGCTGCGGCTTACGACGGTTGGAAAAAGATGGTTGCCGATAAAGATTTAGGTGGTATACAGCTTATAGCTGACAATGGATTTCAATCCGAATTTGTACAAAAATATCAAATTAGTGGTATCCCAAGATTTATATTGGTCGATCCTGAAGGCAATATCGTGAATGCAGATGCACCACGACCTTCTAGTGATGCTTTAGTGGAATTATTTGATGAGTTGGGAATTTAATTTCCAATAAATTAATAACTTTTAAAAGCCTGTTTAAACTTGATTTAAACAGGCTTTTTTCGTTTTATGAATTCTGAATTATAGTGGTTTTATTTTTGTCTTCGACCAGCCTTCCGTCCATTACTTTTTTGTTGTTTTGGTTCTTGTTGCTGCGCTTCTTCCTGTGGTTGTTCTGGCTTTTTAAATAAATCAATATAGGCGTCTCCTAAAGTTTCAATAATATGACTGGCGATTAAACTTTGATAACCATGATCTTCTAAGGCAATATCCGCAGATTTTCCATGAAGGTAAATCCCAAAAATGGCAGCCGTTAAAGCTTCATAACCTTGCGCCACCAATCCAGAAATAATTCCTGTTAAAACATCGCCACTTCCTCCTGTTGCCATGCCAGGATTTCCTGTGGTGTTAATGTATAGTTTATCTTGGTAAACGGTAATCGTATTGGCGCCTTTTATCACAACAACCAGATTATATTTTCTTGAAAAGGCTTTTGTTTTTTCCAACTTCTCAAAATCGTCGGACCACTTCCCTATTAAACGTTCCAGCTCTTTAGGATGTGGTGTTAAAATGGTAAAATCTGGTAAAAATTTTAACAAGGCTTTCTTTTTTGACAATAAATTTAAACCATCAGCATCAATGACCAATGGTGTTTTATTCGTCTTTAGAAAGGCTTCAAATGTTTTTGCGGTTCTTGCAGAGGTCCCTAAACCTACTCCTATGCCAACAACTGTGGGTTCTATATCAAAATCAATATTGGCAATATGGGTTTCATCGCTATCTGTAATAACCATGACTTCAGGAATGGCGATTTGCAAACTTTGATAGCCACATTTCGGAACATAGGCCGTGACCAATCCTGCGCCAGAACTCAACGCTGCTCTACTCGCTAAGTTAGCCGCACCTATTTTCCCATAACTTCCACCAACGATCAGTACATGACCAAAATGACCTTTATGTGAAAATTTTTGTCTAGGTTTATAAAGTGGTAAGACTTCATTCTTAGCAATCAGTTCTACTTCGGTTTCGGTTTGTATTAAGTATTCGCGATCAATTCCGATATCCAGCGCTTCCCATTGTGTGGTATACTTTGCGGTTTCAGGTAAAAAGAATACCAATTTAGGCGTTTGAAAACTTAAGGTATAATTGGCATGAACGACATGATTTTCATCTTCTACTTTTTTATCTGTATATAATCCGGATGGAATATCTATAGACAATGTAAATGCTTTTGACGCTCTAAATTTCTGAAATAAGGCTTGCACCCAATCATTTGGCGGACGGTTTAAACCAATGCCAAAAATAGCATCAACAATAATATCATCCACGCCAATAACAATCTCTTCAAAATCACCTTTACAGCTCAACATTGTGGGCCATTTCTTGCTTACATTTTTAATTTGGTCGTAATTAATTAAAAAATCCTTGGAACGTTTGTCACTACAATTAACGATATAGGTTGCCACATTATAGCCATGTGTAATTAAATGTCTTGCTAAAACCAAACCGTCTCCGCCATTATTGCCAATACCACAAAATACATGAATTGGGACTTGAGCACCTTGCATACGTGCGTGCATCCAATTAAAAATTTGGGTACCGGCACGCTCCATCAATTCTGTTGAGGATATATTTTGACGTTCTGTTGTAAGTTTATCGCCTTCGTAAATCTGTTCTTTCGAAAATAATTTCATTTTGTCTTAATAGTTTTAATCACTAGCAAATTTGATACACTTTTAAATCATTCCAATTTAATAAGGACTATTCAAAACTAATGTTCCTGTGAATAATTTAATACCTTATGCAATTTGTTAGTTATCTTTCATTTTTTTTATAAAGTTTAGCGCTTTATTACTAATTCCCTAAAAAGGTGAGATTAGTTTTTTTCATTGTTATAAAAATAATACTTTTGGTATGTAATGAAGAAAAAAATCAAAATATCATCACATCAAATAGGTAACACTAACCATATGACGATTTCTATGTTTTTCATTTCAACTATTATTACCCTTGTGGGTAATCTATAATATGTTCTCCGTCCCTTCAGTCTATTTAGACATTTTTATTCCTCTAAAATTAATTAATATATGAAAGTTCTCAAATTTGGTGGAACATCAGTAGGTTCAGCCGAAAATATAAATAAAGTGATCTCCATTTTAGACCAACAATCTAAACATTCTAAAATCGCTGTTGTCGTTTCTGCTGTTGGCGGAATTACAGATAAATTATTAGAAGCCGCGAATTTGGCCTGTAATAAAGATTTGGAATACAAACAGGTCTATAACGCTATTTGGTCCAGACACAATACCGTTGTTGAAGGTCTTTTTGAAAATTCTGAAAACGACCAAAGTCTTCAAAATTATCATGAAAAATTACATGATTTGGTTTCAGAAAAATTAAATGACCTTAGAAGTCTATTAGATGGTATCTATCTAATTAATGAATTATCTCCAAAAACAAAAGACAAGCTTTTGAGTTTTGGTGAAGCTTTGTCTTCTACAATTATTTACCACACACTTAAATCAAGAAAATTAGAGGCGTCCTTAAAAAATGCTCAAGATTTAATTGTCACGGATTTAAATTATAACAATGCGGCCGTAAATTTTGACTTGACCAACGCTAATATTCAGTCATTTTTTGAGTCTGATACACACGCTTTAGTGTTATTACCAGGTTTTGTATCAAAATCCGCAAGTGGAGAAATCACCACTTTGGGCCGTGGAGGTTCAGATTATACAGCAGCCATCGTTGCTGCGGCTTTAGATGCAGAGGAATTACAAATCTGGACAGACGTGAGCGGTATGTTTACGACCAATCCTAAATTAGTAAAGCAGGCAGCGCCAATTGTCCAGTTATCGTATCAAGAAGCTGTAGAGTTATCGCATTTTGGTGCGAAAGTTTTATATCCACCAACAGTAATGCCTGTGCTTAAAAAGAAGATTCCTATTGTAATCAAAAACACCATGGAGCCTGAAGCCGTTGGTACTACAATTAGTCAAGAAGTGACCTCAAATGGCTCGCCAGTTAAAGGATTGAGTAATATAGATAATATTGCGTTGTTAACCTTGCAAGGCAATGGTATGGTTGGCGTACCTGGTTTTAGTAAACGTTTGTTTGAAACGCTCGCCCAAGAGAAAATCAATATTATTTTAATTACACAATCATCCTCAGAACATTCCATCTGTTTCGGAATTTCAGATAAGGATGCGGCACGAGCTAAGGAAGTTATAGATATCGTTTTTGAATATGAAATTGCACTTCAAAAAATTGACCCACTAGTCGTAGAAACAGATTTATCCATCATCGCGGTTATTGGTGATAAGATGAAAAGCCATCAAGGTATAAGTGGTAAAATGTTTAGCACATTGGGTAAAAACAATGTTAATATTAGAGCGATTGCTCAAGGCGCTTCAGAACGTAATATTTCTGCCGTCATCCATAAAAATGATGTAAAAAAAGCTTTGAACAGTCTACACGAGCAGTTTTTTGAAATCAAGACCAAACAAATCAACTTGTTTATTACTGGTGTTGGAAATGTGGGCGAACGTTTGATTGAGCAAATCAAACAACAAAAGGCTTACGTCAAAGAAAATTTTAAAATTAGTCTGAGAGTTGCTGGTTTATCCAACTCGCGACACATGATCGTTGACGACGAAGGCATTAATTTAAAAGACTGGAAACAACAACTAGAAGCTGGAGAAAAAGCGAGCTTAGAAGGTTTCTTTGAACATGCAAAACAGCTGAATTTAAGAAATTCCGTTTTTGTGGATATCACAGCAAACGAAGCCGTTTCAAATATTTATGGTGATTATTTAAAGAAGAGTATTTCTGTCGTAGCTTGTAATAAAATTGCCTGTTCAGGAAATATGGGATACTACAATGAACTCAAAGCTTTATCGCGTCAATACAATGCCTCATTTTTGTTCGAAACCAATGTTGGTGCAGGATTACCGGTCATTGACACTTTAAGCCATTTAATTACTTCTGGAGATAAAGTAAATACGATTCAAGCGGTTTTATCTGGAAGTCTTAATTTCATCTTTAATAATTTTAATGCTGAAACAACCTTTCACGATGTCGTAAAACAAGCACAGGAAGAAGGTTATACAGAACCAGACCCACGAATCGATTTGAGCGGCATAGATGTCGCCAGAAAAGTTCTAATTTTAGCAAGGGAAAGTGGGCATTCCATTGAGTTATCAGATTTAGAAAGCGATAACTTTTTAACGGAAGCTGCCATGAATGCTGATACGGTTGATGCCTTTTTTGACACCTTAAAAAATGATGAAGCATATTATCAAGGATTATTCAAATCAGCTGAAGAAAAGAATTGTCAATTAAAATTTGTTGCAGAGCTTGATAATGGAAAAGCTAAAGTGGGACTTCAAGAAATTCCAGAAGGTCATCCGTTTTATAATCTCAAAGGGAAAGACAATATCGTCATGTTTTACACACAGCGTTATCCCGAACAACCGATGATTATTAAAGGTGCTGGAGCTGGTGCTGATGTTACGGCCTCTGGTTTGTTTGCTGATATTATACGCATTGCTAATAATTAATATAAAAGTTATTGTAATATTTATACTCTTTGAATAACTCAGTAACATAAGATTAACCGCTTTCGCGGGAAATACATATGAACGAAATAAAAATTTTTTCACCGGCAACCGTAGCCAATGTGGCTTGTGGATTCGACGTGCTCGGGTTTTGCTTGGATACTATTGGAGATGAAATGGTCATTAGAAAAACCAAAGAAAAAGGTATCAAAATCACAAAGATTGAAGGCTACGATCTACCTTTTGAAGCTGAAAAAAATGTCGCTGGAGTTTCTGCATTAGCGATGTATAATGACTTACAACCCGATTGTGGATTTGAAATTGAAATCTATAAAAACATAAAACCTGGAAGCGGTATTGGCAGTAGTTCGGCAAGTGCAGCAGGAAGTGTTTTTGGAATGAATGAATTATTAGGAAGGCCTTTAGACAAAACCAAACTGACCTATTTTGCCATGAAAGGCGAAGCCTTAGCGAGTAAATGTGAACACGCGGATAATTTGGCACCAGCTATTTTTGGTGGGTTTACCTTGGTTAAAAGTGCGAATCCTCTACAAGTTTTAGAGTTGCCAACGCCTTCGGATCTATATGCCACTTTAATTCATCCGCAAATTGAAATTAAAACGTCAGAATCGAGAGCAATTTTACCAAAAGAAATCCCTTTACAACATGCGATTACACAATGGGCAAATGTTGGAAGTTTAGTGCATGCGCTGCATACATCTGATTATGATTTGATGAAAGACGCGCTTGTCGATGTCGTTATTGAACCGCATAGAAAACAATTGATACCACATTTTGATGACGTTAAAAATGCAGCTATAAAAGCTGGAGCTTTGGGTTGTGCTATTTCTGGTTCTGGACCTTCGATTTTTATGTTGAGTAAGGGAAAGAAAACTGCTAAAGCTGTTGAAGAAGTAATTAGGGATGTGTATTCAAAAACAGATATAGCGTTCGAGACTTATGTTTCTAAGATTAATACTGAAGGGATTAAAAAAATGACGGAAGACTGATGAAGGAAGACGGAGGACAGAGGACGGAAGACGGAAATGAAAGCATGTAAAAAATAGAAATTATGAATAAATTTAAATTTGAAAAGTTGATTATTTGGCAGGATGCTATGGATTATGGCGAAGTTATAAATGATATTTCCCAACAATTTCCGGATAAAGAAAAATTTAATTTAACATCACAAATTATGAGAGCTGTGGATTCTGTTGCTCTTAATATTTCAGAAGGGTCAATTGGTCAATCCAATCCTGAACAGCGTAAATTTATTGGATATTCAATTCGCTCATTAGCAGAAGTGGTAACCTGCTTATTTAAAGCAAACAGGCGAAGTTATATTCCAGAAGACTCGTTTATTGAATTATACAATTCTGCGTTTCATCTGATGAACAAAATGGCAGCATTCAAAAGAAATATCAATTAAAATCATTGGATTTCGGTCACTTGTCATCCGTCATCCGTCATCCGTCAAAATTCATTATGAACTACTACTCACTCAATAAAAAAGCCCCAAACACAACCTTCGAAGAAGCCGTTGTCAGAGGATTGGCGCCAGACAAAGGCTTATATTTCCCTGAATCAATAACACCCTTAGACGTTTCTTTTTTTGAAAATATCGAAGATAAATCGAATGCAGAAATTGCATTGGAAGCGATCAGACAATTCATTGTTCCTGAAATTCCAGAGGACGTTTTAAAAACCATTGTTGAAGAAACCTTAAGTTTCGATTTTCCTGTGGTAGAAATCAATGAAAACATTTCTACGCTTGAATTATTTCACGGTCCAACCATGGCATTCAAAGATGTTGGGGCACGTTTTATGGCACGTTGTTTAGGCTATTTCAACAAAACAAACACCAATGATGTAACCGTTTTAGTGGCCACTTCAGGCGATACAGGAGGTGCAGTCGCTAATGGGTTTTTAGGCGTCAAAGGTGTAAATGTGGTTATCCTCTATCCTAGTGGAAAAGTAAGTGATATTCAAGAAAAACAATTGACCACCTTAGGTCAAAACATCACAGCCTTAGAAGTTGATGGTGTTTTTGACGATTGCCAAGACATGGTAAAACAAGCTTTTATGGATAAAGAATTGACGAGCAAAATGCAATTAACCTCAGCCAATTCCATAAATATTGCACGTTGGTTGCCACAGCTGTTTTATTTTATGTTCACCTACAAGCAACTAAAATCAAAGCATAAAGACATTGCGTTTTCGGTGCCAAGTGGTAACTTTGGGAATATTTGTGCTGGTATGGTCGCTCAAAAATTAGGATTACCAGTCAAGCATTTTATTGCTTCCAACAATGCGAATGCCACTGTAGTGAATTATATGCTTTCCCAAACTTATACACCGAAGCCTTCCGTGCAAACCATCAGCAACGCCATGGATGTTGGAAACCCAAGTAATTTTATAAGAATCCAGGAATTGCACAATAATGATTTTGAGACTTTAAAATCGAATTTATCCTCGTTTAGTTATACAGACGATGAAACTCGGGAAGCATTATTGGAACTCTATAACGATTTCTCTTATGTGGCAGATCCACATGGAGCTGTGGGTTATTTAGGTGCCAAAGATTATTTAAAGAACAACGATGCTCATGTGGTGTTTTTAGAAACGGCGCACCCAACAAAATTTTTGGATGTGGTAGAAGACGTTATTAGAGAAAATATAGATTTACCTCCTCAAATTGAAGCGGTTATGGATAAGGAAAAAGTGGCGACTAAAATTGCTACTTATGAGGAGTTGAAGGGGTTTTTGTTGAAGTGATTATTTCTTAGAATTATTAAAAGCTCGAAACAGCATTTTAAAGGAAAAACAGAAATATAATTTATGAAAGCTATAAATCTATAAATAGTAATTCATTCTAAAAATGCCAAAACACAAACCACTACAGACCAAAAGACTAACCATCAGACCAGTCACTCCTAAAGATGCCACATTCATCCTAGAGCTTATGAACACACCAAAGTGGCTTAAAAACATTGGCGATAGACATGTAAGAACGGTTGAGGAAGCCGCAAACTACGTCAAAGAAAAAGCACTGCCTCAACTGGAAACTTATGGTTATGGTAACAATGTTATCATTAGAAAAGCAGACCAAATAAAACTGGGCACTTGTGGTTTATACCATCGAGAAGGTAAACCGGATCCTGATATAGGTTTTGCTTTTCTGCCCGCTTATGAAGGCAATGGTTATGCGTTTGAAGCTGCCAATGAATTAATGATGGCCGCAAAAAACGAGTATCGTTTAAAAGAATTAAGCGCTTATACACTTGAAGCTAATTTGGCATCAAGAAAACTTTTAGAACGCTTAGGCTTTAAAATCATAGGAAAGGGAACACTTCCAAACAATGATGAGGAGCTATTGCATTACTACCGAACTTTAGATGTTGATTTTAAAGGTTCAACTTTTAGGCAAAAACCAATTCAGCACAAATAAATCATTATGCCCAAAACCCTCTACACCATTTATGTCATAGAACTTTCCAAACGGGTTTATACTGAAAACACAAAGTTCAGAAATGCAAATCCTCAGTTTAATGGTGTGTTGGAATGTTTATATGTTGGCATGACGAGTAAAACACCTAAAGAACGCTTTCTACAACATAAAACTGGCCATCGTAACAAAAAAGGCCATAAAATATCATCGAATATTGTTGAGAAATATGGTACCTATTTGCGTCCCAGTCTTTTCAATCATATTGATCCCTTTTTTACACGAGCCGAAGCCATGAAAGCTGAAGAACAAATTGCACTTGAACTCAGACGTGAAGGCTATGCGGTTTGGTTTAACTGACTTTTTATGCCCGCTAACTAATTTTAAAACATCACATTTATATGGTTAAGCTTTATCCATCATCCATCATATTCACTCACCTCTCACCTCTCATCGCTCATCTCTTTTTTTCTTTTTTCTTTTAAAATCAAATTATTAATCGTAATATTGCAATGAACAAATAAATATAACATGGGATTAGCAAAAACAGAAATGTTTACCGACCTACAAAATGAAATTGCTCTTTTTGCAAAGGTCTTTGGTCATCCGGCAAGAGTTTCCATATTGCAACATTTATTCAAAATAAACTCTTGTGTATGTGGCGATTTGGTAAACGAAATCGGATTGGCTCAACCTACCATTTCGCAACATCTTAAAGAGCTAAAGCATTTGGGACTCATTAAAGGTAATGTTGAAGGTACAAGTGTGTGCTATTGTATCGATACCGAAAATTGGACTAAAATGAAAGAAGTGATGCTTCAATTTTTAGATCAGGATGTTTCAAAGTCTAGTTGTTGCTAAAAAAATTTATACTCATTAATCGTATCATCGCAATAAACAAATAAAACATATTATGAAATTATCAGAAGTTAAAAACAAACTGAACACATTGGAAACGATTTCCTTTCAATTGCCAAATGGCGAATTAGTACCCAGTCACTTTCACGTGACAGAAGTTGGAAAAATCACTAAACACTTTATCGACTGCGGAGGCACCGTAAGAAACGAAGAAGTGGTGAACTTTCAACTATGGAATGCCAACGACTATGACCACCGATTACATCCAGAAAAGTTAGTCGATATTATTGAGTTATCTGAAAAAGTTTTAGGTATTGAAGATTCTGAAATCGAAGTAGAATATCAAGGTGAAACCATTGGAAAGTTCGGATTGGACTTTGATGGCAAACACTTCTTATTGACCAATAAACAAACCGATTGTTTGGCAAAAGACCAATGTGGTGTTCCCGTTGAAAAACCAAAAGTAAAATTAGCGGAACTTAACGATGAACCTTGTTGCTCACCTAGAGGAAATTGCTGCTAAACTTATAACATTCATAAAATGACATCAACACAATCAACCTTATTTTCAGAAATAGAATTTATTATTAAGGCACTAAATCCTGAAACTATATCAGAAGACCGAAAAGAAGTTCTAAAACCTTTAACCGAATTTATCCAGTCCAAAGTGGCAATTGATGCGGAAATCCGACTCAATTTTATATGCACTCACAACTCGCGACGCAGTCATTTGTCACAAGTCTGGGCGCAAACCTTGGCGCATTACTTTCATATAAAGAATGTGTTCTGTTATTCTGGAGGAACAGAAGCCACGGCACTTTTTCCGATGGCTGCAGAAACATTACAGCATTCTGGCTTTGAAATTAAAACACTTTCAGAAGGTAAAAATCCGGTTTACAGTATTAAATATGCCGAAAACGAGCATCCTGTTATCGGATTTTCAAAAAAATTGGACGATGATTTCAATCCGAAATCTGGGTTTGCCGCTATTATGACCTGTGACTCTGCTAACGAAGCTTGTCCTCTTGTTTTGGGAGCTGAAAAACGAATTCCAATAACTTTTGAAGATCCAAAAGCTTTCGATAACACACCACAACAATCTGAAAAATACAGGGAAAGAAGTCTACAAATTGCGACTGAATTATTTTACGTTTTCTCTCAAATCAATTCCTAAAAAATGGCCACTAAAAAACTCAGTTTCCTCGATAGTTACTTAACGCTTTGGATATTTGCCGCCATGGCCATTGGTGTAGGTATTGGTTATTTCTTTCCATCATTTCCAGAAATCGTGAATTCCTATAGCAGTGGAAGTACCAATATTCCCATTGCTATTGGGTTGATCGTGATGATGTATCCACCTTTGGCCAAAGTTAATTTCGCTTTGTTACCTAAAGTGTTCAGAAATACAAAAATCCTTTCCATATCATTAATCCTCAATTGGATTATTGGTCCTGTGTTGATGTTCGTTTTAGCCATTATTTTTTTGCGTGACTATCCGGAATATATGGTCGGATTGATTTTAATTGGTCTGGCACGTTGTATTGCCATGGTTTTGGTTTGGAACGATTTAGCCGATGGTAGCAGCGAATATGGCGCTGGCTTAGTCGCATTAAACAGTATTTTTCAAGTATTCGCCTATAGCTTTTACGCCTGGATTTTCATCACAGTACTGCCACCCTATTTTGGATTTGAGGGTGCCATCGTAGATATTTCAATTACAACCATCGCAGAAAGTGTGGCCATATATTTAGGTATTCCTTTTGCATTGGGTATTTTAAGCCGACTCATTTTAGTAAAACTTAAAGGCGAAGTGTGGTACACCGAAAAATTCATACCCACTATTTCTCCGTTAACATTGATAGCGTTATTATTCACCATCGTGATTATGTTCTCTTTAAAAGGTGAATTGATTGTTGAAATCCCAATGGATGTGTTAATCATTGCGGTACCATTATTGGTTTATTTCACGTTAATGTTTATCATTGGTTTTTTCTTTACCAAAGCCACAGGAGCGGAATACGACAAAACTACAGCAGTTGCATTTACAGCTGCTGGAAACAACTTTGAGTTGGCTATTGCTGTTGCTATTGCTGTGTTCGGACTGAATTCAGGCCAAGCATTTGCAGGCGTTATTGGGCCTTTGGTTGAAGTGCCAGCCTTGATTTTATTGGTTCGGGTTTCGTTTTGGTTGAAAAGGAAGTATTATGATACGCCTGAAATCGCTGGAGAATAATTGATTGTTTCTTTGTTCTCAATTCAAAAATTAAAACCCAATAATGTCATTTCATTTACTTTAGTTTCTATAAGCTTTTACAATTATTTTGTGATTTCAATAGAGTGATTCGGATAACTATTGGGAGCGTGATGAGAAATCTTAAAACAGTGAGATTCCTCTTCGTGCCTCATTCGGAATGACAGAATTGACTTTAATAAAATTTAATTCTTTTTTTCTAAAACTACATGTCTAACGTTCAAAACGCCCTGAAATATTCCCTTCAATAATTTTAACCACATCGTTAACATCACTATGGTTAACGTCGCCCTCGTAAGTATGTTTTAAAGCACAGGCAGCACTTGCAAAAAGCATGGCTTTATAATCGTCATAATGCTGTAAACCATGAATCAATCCTGCGGCAAAAGCATCTCCCGTTCCAATACGATCCACGATGTGTGTAATTTCTAAATCTTCTGTTTCCCTAAATTCTTTGCCGTTCCACATTCGTGCTCTAATTTTATGCCATGATGAATTTAAGGAGGTTCTAATCTTATCAAATACTTTTTCGATCGTCGGAAAAGTTTCTATGAGTTGTTGACTTGCTTTCAGGAAATCGTCGTTAGAATAACTGTAATCGGTACCCAATACTTCATTAATTTCATTGATGCCACCAATAAAAATATTGGAATAGTGTAATAATTCAGTCAATACCTCTTTCGGATCTTGACCATATTTCCATAAACCACTGCGATAGGTAGGATCTGCAGAAACCGTCAATCCTTTTTCCTTGGCTAATTTTAAACCCTCTTTTAAGGTATCGTAAGTCCCTTGAGTCAGTGCAGGTGTTATACCTGTCCAATGCATCCAATTCCCTTTTCTCAGCGCCTTTTCCCAATCTACCATAGCGGGTAAGATATCGGAAAATGACGAATGGGATCTGTTATATGAAATTTTGCTTGGTCGCATTACAGCTCCGACTTCCAGAAAGTAAACACCCAAAGGTCGCTTAGAACGTACAATAGACGAGGTGCTCACACCAAACTTTCGAATATATGAAATGGCAGTATCACCAATAAAATCTTCAGAAACAGCACTTATATGTTTTACGCTTCCGCCAAAATTGGCAATGGAAATGCTGACGTTTAACTCCGTACCGCCAAAATAGAATTCCACATTATTGGATTGCATAAATGTTTTATTGCCTCTTGGCGAAATACGAAGTAAAACTTCGCCAAATGTTATAATCTGTTGCTTCTCCATAGTTCTTTGTAATGCGTTAATAATTGATTGTCATACGATTTTGTGATAAAAGATACAGACTTAAATTTATATGACTAAATTTTTATTATTTTTTGTTGGAAATTAATTCGAACTTAAAATCGGAACATCAGTATATTTAGACCTTAAGGGTATTGACTTTTCTAAGCTTAGGGAAGAAAAATTAAAAATAGAAATCAAATATTTTCAAAAGAATGATTATTAAACTAGAAACCAAACGTCTTATCCTAAGACCAGTTACTGAAGCTGATGCACAAGATTTCTTCCAATTAGATTCTAATCCTAAAGTCCATGCGTTCCTAGGGAATAAACCTGTAAAAACCATTGAGGAATCTGAAGCTATGATTGCCAATATCCTAGAACAATACAAAACTAATGGTTTAGGACGTTTGGCAATGATAGATAAATCTACAAATGAATTTATTGGTTGGTCTGGACTCAAATATGAAGAACAGTTGAGAAAAGAATTTAATTATTACGATTTAGGCTATAGACTAAAAGAACAATTCTGGGGAAAAGGTTATGCCACAGAAGCGGCTTTTGCGTCTTTAGATTATGGGTTTAAAGATTTAGAGTTAAAAGAAATTGGAGCAGCAGCTGATGTCAATCATATAGCTTCTAACACCATTCTTAAAAAATTAGGTATGCAACCTTCAGGTACTTTTGTGTATGATAATGACTTGTGCAATTGGTATATATTGAAAAATCCTTATTTATAAAAAACAAAATCCCGTTTCAGGGATTTTGTTCTGTTAATAAGAGAAATTAAATAGTTATTGTGTTTGTAATTTAAAGTTTATAGGAATGCTATAAGGGACGCTTACATTTCTATCTCGTTGTCTACCAGGTATCATTTTAGGCAGTAAACTTATAATACGTTCTGCTTCAGTTTCCAACAATTGATCTGGTCCCCTACTTTTGATTTTAGTAACGAGTCCATTTTTATCAATTAAGAAGAATACAAAAACCCTACCTTGAATATCAAGCTCGACAGCAGGATCTGGATATCTAAAGTGTTTCTGTAAATGCTCTTGGATTTTTCGTTCAAAACAAGCTCTTAACTCTGAATTGTTGCCTGTACAACCTGGAAATTGAGGTACTTTTTCAATTATAGCAAAAGGCACTTCAATATCTTCTTCAACTTCCGTTACTGCTACATCTTCCACACCAACTTCACGATCATCAATAATATCATCTTGCCCTACCTCTGTGCTTTGTATAATACTTTCCTCAATATCTTCTACATCCTCAACAATTGTTATTATTTCTGGAACTACATCTTTTCGCGCTTGTGTTGCCTTAGGCGGAGGTGGAGGAACAAATTCTATCGTTGTTATCGGAATATCTTCATCAATCTGATTGTCTAACATTAAGATATCAATCTTTGTCGCTTCTGTCTCGTAAGTCTTATGTTCTAGTCCTAAATATGTAAGGAGTAACATTACGTTTAAGCCAACAGCAAAATACAAACTGCTGTTTCGACCTACATTGGCTTTTGGGTTTTTCTTGAGTTCCATGACGTTTAATTTTATAGTATAAAGTTAAACTTCATTAAGCTGAAAAAATATGATTTATGTCATGTTGCTACTAAAACGGTTCTATAAATTATCCAACTGATTATCCGTACCATCTTCACTAATCGTCCAAAAGAACCCTACAAAAAAGAATTGGTCTGCTGCAGGCGTTAAGGCGCGTCTATTAAACTGTCCGTTAAAATCCGGTGTATTTGCGTATTGATACCCATTAACGTTTTTAAGTCCTAAAACATTATTTACCGAGAAATATAAAATCTTTTGTGGACTGAGTAAATAAGCCCAATTCAAGCTCAAATTATTAAAGGATTTTGTGCGTTCGCTTAAAAAATCATTAGTGTTTGGATTGGTATATGGACGACCAGAAGAAAAACCGTAAGAAAGGCCTACTTGACTTTTCCAACTGTCTATCCAATATTTACCAACTATTGATAAGTTATGATTGGTGGCATAACCTGGTTGCGCCGCAGTTTCAAAATTCCGATAATCACGTTCGGTATCCAAATATGAATAACTCACCCAATAATCGACGTTTTTGATACCTGTATTATCTCTCCAAAATAAATCGATGCCTTGGGCATAACCATCGCCTGAAGAATTAAAGTTACTGTCAAAACTTTCAAATTGAGAATCGAACTTTACCAAATTATCGTAATCTTTTCTGTAAGCTTCAGCCCTAAAAATCTTACCGTTATTTACATACTGATAATTCAAAATATAATGCGAGGTCTGTTCTGCCTTTAAATCTTGATTAAACTTTAAAATGGCACTATTCGGGTTTTGAAAAAAGTTCCCATAAGCCAAAGAAAATTGACCATTTTTAGAGCTTTTATAAGCAATAGCTGCTCTTGGTGCGACATCCGTTGTACTAAAAATTGAACTATGATCAGCCCTCAACCCCATTTTTAAAGCCAGTTTTTTAGAGAATATCAAATCTGCTTCCGCAAACGCGGCTGTGATATTATTGTCATAACCATAAGTGGCATCAACTGGTCCTTCCTTGAAGTTTTCTTCAAAATCTGTAATAAATTGTTCTGCACCAAAACTTAGTTTGAATCGACTATTGAAGCGTTTTCTTAACTTCAATTTTATATGTGCCGAATTTTCAATATTGCTAATTTCGCTCGACTGAATTCCCAGGTCTGTATCTGCAAAGGTGTAACTCAATCCCGTTTGGATGCTCCAACTATTCCCTAAACTTCCTTTATACGATGTGTTTAAGTAAAAGTTATTGTTATTCAGCTTATAGTCTAAGCCTTCACTTAAGTTGATATCTTCTTGGGTTAATTCAAATTGCGACGTGTCAAATGCGGCATAAAATTTCAACATACCACTATTTAATTTTTGTCTAAAAACAGTTTCGCCTTGTGCACCTTGATAGGGTTTGTGCCAGTCATTTCTATCTTTAAAAAGCTCCAAATATGGTGCAAGATTAATATAGGATGCATTAAAACTCAAGGATGATTTTTCCCATTTCTGAGTGTTTCCAAGCGCAGCACCAACGGTCATAATGCTAATATCGGTTTTTTCTTGATCGGGTTCGTCAATGGTATTTAAAAGTAACACACTCGATAAGGCTTGTCCAAATTCCGAAGAATAACCACCTGTGGAAAACGTAATACCGTCGAATAAAAATGGGGAATAACGTCCACGCGTCGGAATGTTATTCGTGGTTGGCTTATAAGGTGTGAAAACCCGAATGCCATCGATAAATATTTGTGTTTCGTCAGCATTTCCACCTCTCACAAACAATCGACCATCTTCCGCAACGTTGGATGTTCCTGGCAAGGTCTGTAATGCGCCAACAAAATCGCCCAACGCACTGGCCGTGGTTACAACATCCAAAGGTTTTAAAACAGATACTTTACTATTATCGCTCGCTTCAAAAGTTCCTGCACTAATAACCACGGCATCTAAAGACTCTACACTTTCCCTTAATTTAATAGTGAGATTGTTCATTTCAGAAACCGCTTTGATAATGGACTTCGTTTCGTAAGACAGAAACGAAATGACTAAAGTTTGTGTCCCTTTTTCTTCTGTTGTAAATGTAAAGTTGCCTTGGTCGTCAGTGGTTGCCCCATCATAAGTGCCTTCTAAATAGACATTAACACCATTAATGGATTGGTTTTTTGTGTCTGTTACTTTTCCGGAAATGGTGTTTTGTGCATTTCCTATACTGACAAAAAGTAAAATTAGAATTGTGATCAGCTTGTTCATGGATTGATTGATTAAAAGTTCGTTTTTCTTATGCTGAATTTATTTCAGCAGGATACTAAAACAAATTCAGCATAAATTGATGAGACAAACTTCCATCATTTTATCTTCCTTATGAATTCTAATCTACCGAATTGTAATATTTTGATGACGAATTGAATATTTGAGTTCGTTCCGAAATATATTCAGCTAAAAAAGACAAATCAGGGAATATACTTTAGGACACATTCATAAATAATTTGGCAAAAACCTACTCAACAGTAATGCAAGGACTACTTCTTAAAAGGCCGAATAATCAATCGTGCTGCTTTATCAAAATTGATATAATTGTAGGTCCAGTTGAAGAGTACAATCACACGATTTCTAAAACCAACCAAAGACATTAGGTGCACAAACATCCATACAAACCAAGCAAAAAAGCCTCCGAATTTGTAATGTTTTAAATCCACAACGGCTTTATTTCTGCCAATGGTTGCCATTGAGCCTTTATCCTTATACACAAAGGGTTTCATTGGTTTATTGTCAATAAGTCGTAACAAATTCTTGCCCAATAATTTTCCTTGTTGAATAGCTGGTTGTGCAACTTGTGGGTGGCCTTTTGGGTAATCCTCTAAAGTCATTAATGCAATATCGCCAACCGCAAAAATGTTCGGATAGTCTTCAACTTGGTTGAATTGGTTGACATTATAACGATTCGTTTTATCCATTAAAGCTTCGGCTTTTAAACCCTGTACTGGAGCTCCAGTCACGCCTGCCGCCCATATTAAGGTTTCCGATTCCATTTTTAAGTCAGAATTGGTTGTTACCGTAGAACCATCATAATGTTTAACGACTGTGTTGCATCGTACTATTACACCTAATTTCGTTAAAAACTTTTCCGCTTTTTTTGAGGCATGTTCGCTCATAGGTGGCAATACACGCTCTGCTCCTTCCAGTAAGTAGATATGCATATCGTCAGGATCTAAATCATGATAATCCCTTGGTAAGATATTATTTTTCAGTTCTGCTATGGCACCTGCAAGCTCCACGCCTGTTGGCCCTGCACCGACAATAACAAAATTTAAATAAGCCTCGCGTTCTTCTTTTGCATCTGCGATAGCGGCCTTTTCAAAATTTTGTAAAATAAGACTTCTTATATTTAATGCCTGTGGCACAGACTTCATGGGCATACTGTTAGACTGGATCGCTTTGTTGCCAAAATAGTTGGTTTTTGTCCCAGTGGCAATCACTAAATAGTCGTAAGACAGATGACCAATTGAGGTAATGATTTCATTATTTTCAGGCACAATTTGCTCCACTTCTGCCAAACGGAAAAAAGAAGTTTTATGCTTTTTTATAATTTTTCGTAAAGGATAAGCTATGGAATCTGGCTCTAACCCAGAACTCGAAACTTGGTATAATAAAGGTTGAAATGTATGATAGTTGTGCTTGTCTATGAGAACGACCTGTGCATTTTTATTCGCTAGAGTTTTCGCTAAATTTACTCCAGCAAAGCCACCTCCTATAATGACGATTCTTGGTAGGTTGGACTGAGGAATGTTCATTATATATATAATTGAAATTTCTCTTGCAAAAATACAAATTATCAAAGCTAAAATTCCCTTTTAAAACATTAGTTGAATAAATTTGTAACAAATCCTAAATCCATACTACTAATTAGATAACCAACTATTTTTCATCAATTGAACAAAGAACTAGAACATAGTTTTGTAGAACAGTTGCAAAAGCATCAAAACATTGTACATAAGGTGTGTCGATTATACACCAACAATGCAGATGCACATAACGATCTGTTTCAAGAAATCACCATACAACTGTGGAAAGCTTTTCCAAAATTTAGAGGAGACGCAAAATTTAGTACATGGATGTACCGAGTAGGATTGAATACTGCAATTACTTTATATAGAAAATCGAAAAGACGTATTAACACACAAGCCTTTGATGCTGTAGAATTTAAAATAAAAGCTGAAGAATATGACGATACAGAGGAACAACAATTAAAACTATTATACCAAGCCGTACATCAATTGAATGATATTGAAAAAGCTTTAGTTTTCTTGTACTTAGAAGACAAGGATTATAGAGAAATAAGCACGACTTTAGGTATAACAGAAGTCAATGCACGCGTTAAAATGAACCGTGTGAAAAAGAAATTAAGAACCATACTAAATCCGTAAGATTATGGATGAATTAGAATTATTAAAGAAAAATTGGAATAAAGAATCTGCTGAATATAAGAACTATTCAGATGCTGATATCTACCCAATGTTACATAAAAAATCATCCTCCATTGTAAAGACTTTGTTTTACATAAGCGTTGCAGAATTAGGGTTTTGGATATTGATGAATTTCCTACCTTTTGTGGTTTCAGCTAAAATGAAAGCGCAATTAGAAGAAATGAGTCATAGCTGGATTTATATTGGATTGAATATTCTGAGTTATGCAGTTATTATATTATTTGTTTATCTTTTATGGAAAGCATATAGAGCCATTTCTGTAACCGATAATGCGAAAAAATTAATGGAAAGTATACTAAAAACCAGAAAGGTCATAAAGTATTATGTTCTCTATAATTTATTGATTGCATTAATCAGTATTCCTGTATCACTTTATTTTTCCATTAATGAACATCCCGAAATTTCGCAACAATTAGAAGATGCTTCATCTAGACAATTAGTGGTTATGGCATTAATTACTGTTGGAATTACAGCCGTATTCTTAGTGTTGATTTGGTTGTTTTATAAGTTGATTTATGGAATTTTAATTAAGCGATTGAATAGAAATTATAAGGAACTGAAGAAACTTGAAGTTTAAATTTTATATCGAATTAGTTCTTAAATGCCAAAAAAATTATTGCACATAATCCACAAATAAGAAACGTGGTTTAATTGAACGAAATTTTCTACTTTACACGTGTTACTTTACAACTTTAATATAAATCGCCAACTGAATACTGTAGATTGTGGACTGTGGACTGTGGACTGTGGACTGAATACTAAAAAAATCACATATCCCGCAACTCCCTATTCAATCGTTCATTCTCTTCAAGTACGTCTTGAGGAATCACTTTTAAGAAGGATGGATGTTGCTCGATGGCATATTCAATCTTTTCAACGATACTGGCTATAGATTCATTTTCATAATCAATGTCCAAAGGTTCTTTGATCTCAAAAGATTGAAAAATATTCTTCTTTTTAATTCGTAATCCTTTTTTATCAAACGAACGTCTAAAACCATCAATAACAATAGGTACAACAATGGGTTTGTAGGTTTTGATAATATGAGCTGTTCCTTTTCTAATCGGTTTAAAAGGTGTGGTTGTTCCCTGCGGAAATGTCACAACCCAACCATCATCCAACGCCGTTTTTATCATGGTAATATCACTCATCTTCACTTGTCGGTTCACATCTTTTCCTTGTGAACGCCAAGTACGTTCAATACTAATAGAACCAGTATAAGCGAATATCTTTGGAAGCAAACCAGATTTCATGGTTTCCTTCGCCGCAACATAATACATATTCAATTTCGGGTTCCAGAGATAACCGACGTTTTTAATGTTATCCAATCGACCGCTCAAACTCGCATTAAACACATGGAACATCGCAATAACATCAGCAAAATAGGTCTGATGGTTGGAAATGAACAACACATTGGTATCAGGAAGATTTTTAATAATCTCAGAACCTTCAATCTGTAAGTCATTAAATCCTCTAAAACGTCTGTGTGTAGACACACCTAAGATTCTAATAAGCCATTTTTTGACCCAAAGTATATGTCCAAAAGGATTTCTTTTGAATAATCCCATAGTTAATTTTCAAATTTTAGTCGATTACAAATGTAACCATAAAGTTATAAAACCTGTTTTAGCAAGTCTTTTATTTCGCCTAGCATCATGGCTGTTGCTCCCCAAACAATATGGTTATTAAATTTAAAAGCTGGCACATCTACTTCCACATCAAAAGAGGTTGGCACTGTTGCGGTTAGCGTATTGCTATCGCTTAAAAAATCCTTGAGTTTAACCTCTATAACAGCTTCTACCTCTTCATCTTGTTTGGTAAAAATTAAATATTCTTTCGAAATACCAATATAAGGATGCACCATAAAATTACTTGGTGGTATATAAATAGGAGACATTTTTTTTAAAACGTCAATGTGCATACGCGACACGCCTATTTCTTCCTCGGTTTCCCTTATAGCGGTTTGCATTAAATCGTTTTGATCTTCATCTTCATATTTTCCACCCGGAAATCCAATTTGTGCAGAATGCACACCTCTATAGGTTTTACGCAGAATAAGAACTAAATAAGTTTCATCATTGGTATTCGGGTAAAACAATGCCATAACAGCCGCTTTTCTAGCCGTTTCTGACTTAGATTTCATTTTTTCTGCCAGTTCCAAACGATAAGGCGGAGACATTTTTGCATGCGAGTCTTCGCCAGAAAGTTCTAGATTTTTTATTTTTACTACAGATTCTAAAAACGTACTAAATAGCATTTATGAAAT
Source organism: Winogradskyella forsetii (assembly GCF_013394595.1). Lineage (GTDB taxonomy): Bacteria > Bacteroidota > Bacteroidia > Flavobacteriales > Flavobacteriaceae > Winogradskyella > Winogradskyella forsetii. The sequence goes on along the minus strand of NZ_CP053348.1, from coordinate 1,811,099 downwards.
TTCAATTAGTGTTTACAATGGTTATCGGAATAGGATTGTTGCTTCTGAATTGTGAAGATAAACAAACTTCAAAAAAAACAGATACAACAGTCGTAAAAGATTCAACGATAACTGAAACTAAAATTAAACCCAAAAAGAAGACAAAAACGAAATTCCCTAAACTTACCGATGAAAACGCCATGGAATTCTTTTTAGAATACGAAAAAGAAAACAAAGAAGATAAAGTACGGATTACCACCGATTTCGGTACAATTGATATCCAACTGTACGATAAAACCAAATTCCACAGAGCCAATTTTATTTACCTAACCAAAAGAAATTATTTTGATAACACACAATTTTACAGAGTGGTCAATAACTTTGTGATACAAGGCGGAAGTGGTGATGGCATGAATTTATACAAAAAAAGACAAAACATAGGACGCTATCTTTTACCACCAGATACCAAACGCGGTTACACGCATAAAAGAGGAGCAGTTTCCATGCCTAGTAGCGAAATTGAAAATGCCTATAAATTGGCCTCTCCTTATCAGTTTTTTATTGTTCAAAAACCAGATGGTGCTTACCATCTCGATGGTGACTATACCGTTTTTGGTGAAGTTATTTCCGGTATGGATGTGGTTGATAAAATCGCTGCGGTAGAAACCGATGAAGGCGAATGGCCTCTAAAAAACGTCTATATCAAGAAAGTGGAGTTGATTGATTAAGCTAGTGCACAGAGATATGCTGAGATACACAGCGATTCACGGAGTAATTCTGTAATCCTTTAATTAATCCTTACGCATTTAGTTATATATTTTTCTCCCACAATCCCTAAAAGGTTTTAAGATGAAAGTCATATAAAAAACAGAAAGCGCAATCCATCCGATAAAATCTGTTTTACCCTATTTCTTCGTGCATCTCAGTGAAAACTCTGCGAATCTCTGTATAATTTTTTTATTATTTCTTGCCTGGATCCATTCGTAATAATTTGTGTCAACATTTATCAAGACAATATGCAATTACCAACCTCCAAGAATTATAAAAAATTTAAGATTCTTCTACCCTATTTTAAGTACCTTGTTTGCTTAATAAATCCCTATTTGTTTTCACCAAATAAAAACTAATAACAATGATTTCCAAGTCCATTAAATGTGCATTAATTTGCAGTATTGTACTATTCTCAAGCTGTAAAGAAGAAACCAAAGAAACAACCGAAAAAACAATGAGTGATAACCTACTAATCCAAGAATGGAAAGGCCCTTATGAAGGTGTTCCTGCATTTAATAAAATTTCTGTAGAAGCCATAAAACCTGCTATGGAAGAAGCCATGAAGCTAAATTTAGCCGAAATAGAAGAAATAGCCAACAACCCTGAACCACCGACTTTTGACAATACCATTGTTGCCATGGAAAAAGCTGGTAAAGCACTTGACCGTGTATCTGCTTATTATGGTGTCATGGGAAGCAATGTGTCCTCACCAGAATTCAGGGATGTACAAGCAGAATTAGCTCCTAAACTTTCAGATTTTAGATCTCAAATTTCACAGAACGAAAAACTATTCCAACGTATTAAAGCTGTTTATGAAGCATCTCAAGAAACGCCTTTAGAACCGCAAGCGCAACGTGTGGTAGATTTAACCTATAAGCGCTTTGAAATGAACGGTGCCAATCTCAATGCCGAAAAGAAAAAGCGTTATGCCGAAATTAATAAAGAACTTTCTACACTTTATACAGACTTTGCCAATAATGTTTTGCACGACGAAGAAAACTACATTACCTATTTAAACGAAGATCAATTAGGTGGTTTATCTGATGGGTTTATAAAATCGGCTGCAAAAATTGCCACTGACAAAGGGCAAGAAGGTAAATATGCCATTACTAACACACGCTCTTCCATGGATCCGTTCCTCACCTATTCTACCAATCGCGAGTTACGAAAGCAAGTTTGGGAGAATTATTATTCGAGAGGAGACAATGCAGATGACTATGATAATAATGAAATCATTGCCGAAATCTTAAGATTGCGAAAAGAACGGGTTGGGCTCATGGGTTACGATAATTATGCTGAATGGCGATTACAGGACCGCATGGCAAAAACACCAGAAAATGCCATGGATTTAATGATGGCCGTTTGGCCAGCTGCAAAACAAAGAGTACAGGAAGAAGTCTCAGATATGCAAAGCGTAGCCAATGAACTTGGCGATAACATTACCATAGAACCATGGGATTATAGATATTATGCTGAAAAAGTCCGCAAAAAGAAATATGATTTAGATAGCGACGAGGTAAAGCAATATTTGCATTTAGATAAATTAACCGAGGCCATGTTTTATGTTGCAGGTGAATTGTTTAATTACAAGTTTACACCTGTAGAGGAAGGTTCAGTTCCTGTATTTCACGAAGATGTAAAAGTTTGGGAAGTAACCGATAAAGATTCTGGAAAGCATATTGGCTTATGGTATTTAGATCCGTATGCACGTCAAGGAAAACGGTCTGGAGCCTGGGCAACCACTTATAGAAGTTCAGATTCTTTTGAAGGCGAAAAAAATGTCTTGGCATCAAACAATTCCAATTTTGTAAAACCTGCTCCAGGCGAAGCTGTTTTAATATCTTGGGATGATGCTACCACGTTTTTTCATGAGTTTGGTCACGCACTTCACTTCTTTTCTGCTGATGTGAAATATCCAACCTTAAATGGAGGTGTTCGAGATTACACCGAATTCCAATCACAATTATTAGAACGTTGGTTATCTACGGATAAAGTTATCAACCAATATTTGGTACATTATAAAACAGGTGAACCAATACCAAAATCATTGGTCGAAAAAATCAAGAAAGCCTCCACATTCAACCAAGGCTTTGGAACTACAGAATATTTAGCGTCTGCATTAATTGATATGAAATTACATTTAGCAGATCCAAAAGATATTGATATCGATAAGTTTGAACGTGAAACTTTAGACGAATTAGGCATGCCAAAAGAATTGCCAATGCGCCATAGAACGCCACATTTTGGCCATGTGTTTTCTGGTGAAGGCTATGCAACGGCTTACTATGGTTATATGTGGGCAGATGTCTTAACGAGTGATGCTTCAGAAGCTTTTAGAGAAGCCGAAGGTGGATTTTACGATAAAGAAGTTGCGGAAAAATTAGTAAAATATTTGTTCGCACCACGAAATGCCATGGATCCTGCGGAAGCTTATAGAAAATTTAGAGGTCGTGATGCTAAGATTGAAGCCTTGATGAAAGATCGTGGGTTTCCTGTTTCGGATTAACCAATACACAGAGTATTTAAAAAACCCAGCGTTATCTCGATAATTATAGCGATTACTATTGTATTTAGCCAAGTAGGCAGTCATAATTATTGTACTTTAACTAGGAAAGAAATATTGAATTTAATAAATTTATATTTTAATTAGAATAAACTGAAAAACGATGACAAAAGTTAGAACATCTGCCATTATAAAAAAAATGGCAATAGCTGCCAAAACCAATTCTCATAGAGTACATGTTACTACTAGAGGAACAGCTTCATGGGCAATTAAAAAAGAAGGAAACATTAAAGCCTCAAATACTTATACCACTCTTGAGGAGGCCATTGATGCCGCTAAAACATTAGTAGAAAAAGGTCAAGCTTCAAAAGTGGTTGTTCATAACAAAGAAGGTAAAATTGTTCAAAGTGGCGTATAATGATAATATTTTTATTAATTGTCCATTTGACGACGACTACTACCCATTATTGAAATCACTTCTTTTTACTGTCATATATTTAAAATTGAGACCTAAAATTTCTCAAACTCAGAATTCAGATGACATAAGAGTTCACGAAATAAAAAAATTAATTGAGAATTGCAGGTATTCGATTCATGACATTAGTAGAATAGAACCTATTTCCAAAGGCGATCTTCCCAGATTCAATATGCCATTTGAACTAGGTATTGATGTTGGATGTAAGACTTACCTAAGGAAGAATAAAAAATATATGATTCTTGAAAAAGAACCCTATAGATTTAAAGAAGTCATGTCTGATATCTCTGGACAAGACATATTTTCTCATAACAATGAACCTTATGAACTTGTAAAAGTGATAAGGAATTGGTACAAAACTATTTTTCCAAGACGTGACACCAATAGTTCTAAAGTGATTTGGGATGCATATAATGAATTTAATTTTGATTTTAAAGAACAAATGGAATCTGAAGATTTGAATCCTGAGAATATTTGGGCTATTCCATTCAATGAATTAATTGAAATTATGCAAACTTGGATAAAAAACTATGCCTAACAAATAATGTGCTAAGTAAGAAGCAAGGCAGCATTGATATTTTATTAAAGGACTTGTAATCTTGGTCAAATATGAGTCTTTTAAATAAATCACAATATATATATATATATAAGTGCTCTTGCAATCCCTAGATTTAAAAAAATTCACAAAACCCTTTATGAAACTATTTTTATGGCTTTCGTTTTCTATTTTATTTATGAGTTGTACTGACAATTACAATAATTATAAAAAAACTCCAGACTATATAGAAAAAGCTTCTGCTGCTGATAAAGCTTATTATGAGGCTTACGACGAATCATTAAAATTGTGGAATGTTGATTTTGAAGAATTATACATTACCACAACTAATGGTATTGCGCATGTCATTGTGAGCGGTCCTAAAAACGGAGAACCTGTGGTCTTACTTCACGGTATGAATGCAAGTTCTACCATGTGGTATCCAAATATCGAAGCATTGACTGAAAACCATCGTGTGTTTGCCATTGACTTTATTTTAGAACCCGGAAAGTCCTATTTGTATAACGATATTGAAAGTGTTGAAAAAGTAATCGATTGGTATAAGGAAGTTTTGTTCGTTTTGGAATTGGATAGCTTTCATGTCATTGGCGCTTCAAAAGGTGGTTGGCTAGCCGTTAATTTGGCCTTAAAGCATCAAGAAAAGATAAAAAGCTTGGTATTATTAAGTCCTGCGCAAACCTTCACATGGATTAGACCAAGTACAGATTTACTTAAAAATATAGTATCCCTATTTTCTTCAAAAGAAAAACAAATATCGCAAAGTTTAGAAAGTATGTCCAGCAACGCTGCTAATATTAGTGAGGTGTACTTAAAGCAATATAGAATTGGGATCAAAAAAGATTTGGAAAACAAATTTATGGCGAGTATGAAGCCTTTCTCTGATAGCGAACTAAAATCTTTACAAATGCCTATTTTGGTTTTAATTGGCGATGATGATATGATCAATACAAAAAAAACCGTAAAAATCGCCAACGAACTTCCAAAAGGAAAAGGAGAAGTGATCCCAAATGCAGGCCACTTTCTATCTATCGATCAAGCTGAAATGGTCAATAAAAAAATGCAAGCCTTTTTAAATGACCCATCAAGTGACTAGGTCTTAAGCTGCACTCACTTTGCTCAGCCCATTAACCATACCCAATTTCTTTATCTTTGTTGGAAATTAAACCAAAAATACCTTATGATTTTTATTGACAATGAAGGCCATACTAATCCAAAATTAAACTTAGCCTTAGAAGAATATGCCTTAAGACATTTTGATAAGTCCACAGATTACTTGTTGTTCTATATCAACGAGCCATCCATTATTATTGGACGTAACCAAAATACTTTGGAAGAAATCAACCAAGACTATATAGAAGCCAATAACATCCATGTGGTTCGACGTATTTCTGGTGGTGGCGCGGTGTATCACGATTTAGGAAATCTGAACTTTAGTTTTATTACCAATCACGATGGAAAAAGCATCAGCAATTTTAAAAAGTTTACAGCACCTGTCATCCGTGTATTGAATGCTATGGGAGTTGCTGCCGAACTAAAAGGACGAAATGATATTTTAGTAGATGAGAAGAAAATCTCTGGAACAGCACAATTTTCCACAGGAAAACGGATGATTAGTCATGGCACACTATTATTCGATACGGAGATGACGGAAGTGGTAAAAGCGCTTCAAGTAAAAATGAGTAAAATTCAATCTAAAGGTCATAAATCCGTGAGAAGTCGTGTGGCAAATATCAGTGATTTTTTAGAGAGGCCAATTTCAATGTCCGACTTTAAAAAACAATTACTCATTGGACTATATGAAGCCAGCGAACCCTTTGAAACTTATAAGTTAACCGAAACCGAATGGAAAGCCGTCCATGAATTAAAAGCCGAAAAGTATGATTTATGGGACTGGAATTTTGGCCGTTCACCTAAATTCAATATTCAACGCAATAAACGTTTTCCGATAGGAGAAATTGACCTTCGTATTTTTGTGGAAAAAGGGCATATTTCAGACCTTAAAATCTTTGGTGATTTTTTTGGAAGGCAACCCGTTTCAGAAATAGAAGATCTACTCATTGGTGTGCCTTATGACAAACATGAAATCAATAAGAAACTAGAAAATGTATCAATTCAAAACTATTTCGGAAAATTAGAGAAGTCGGAATTTCTAGACCTAGTTTATGGGAATGATTAATTGCTTCTGAAACGGCATTCAAATTAATACCAATAAAGCCTATCTTTGCACTCAATTTTGACAACATCATGCGCATAGACATCATCACCGTATTACCAGAACTTTTAAAAAGTCCGTTTGAAGCTTCAATTCTAAAACGTGCCATTGAAGCCGGTTTGGTAGAAGTCCATTTACATAATTTAAGGGATTTTGCAACTGGAGGTTACAAATCGGTTGATGATACCCAGTTCGGAGGTGGCGCAGGCATGGTGATGAGCATTGCACCTATTGATAAGTGTATTACCAAATTGCAAAACGAGCGTCATTACGACGAGATTATATATATGACACCAGATGGCGAGCAACTCAACCAAAGCATTGCCAACCAGACTTCTTTAAAGGAAAACATTATTATTCTCTGCGGACATTATAAAGGTGTGGACCAACGTGTGCGCGATAAATTCATCACACGTGAAATTTCCATTGGCGATTACGTCCTTTCTGGAGGCGAATTGGGCGCAGCCGTTTTATGTGATGCGGTAATTCGTTTAATTCCTGGCGTATTGGGAAATGAGACCTCTGCCCTAACCGATTCGTTTCAAGATGGTTTATTGGCACCACCAATTTATACCAAACCCAGGGAATACGACGGTATGAAAGTGCCGGAAGTGCTATTCAGTGGTAACTTTGCCAAAATTGAAAAATGGAGAGAGGAAGAAGCCTATAAAAGAACTAAGCAACGACGACCAGATCTTTTGGACGAATGACAAAGGTGACGGAAGACGGATCACAGAAGAACAAACCTGGTTTTTCAAGTTAAAACTTTATACCAAAAATAAAGCATAAAGTATTGTGAATATGCAAAAAAGTACTACTTTTGCAAACCAATTTGGACCAACCTCTGGCGAGAATCGTGAATGTTGCTTTGAATCAACTATTATAAATAAAAGAAAATGAATTCTTTAGTAAAATTTGTACAAGACGAATTTGTAACCCGTAAAGACTTTCCAGAATTTGGAGCTGGTGATACCATCACAGTTTACTACGAAATTAGAGAAGGTGAAAAAGTACGTACCCAGTTTTTTAGAGGTGTCGTATTACAACGTAAAGGAACTGGATCTTCTGAAACGTTTACCATCCGTAAAATGTCAGGAACAATTGGTGTAGAACGTATCTTCCCAGTTAATTTACCTGCGTTGCAAAAAGTAGAAGTTAACAAACGTGGTAAAGTACGTAGAGCTAGAATTTACTACTTTAGAGGTCTTACTGGTAAAAAAGCAAGAATCAAGGAAGTTAGAAGATAATTCCAACTTATATATTACAATAAAGAGCCTTCTGTTTAAGAAGGCTCTTCTTGTTATAAACAATTGTTAATAACTACGGTTTATAATCTGTTGATATCTAAAATGTTAAAACACTGCCGTTTCTCGAAATAATTTCTTAATTTAGTAAAACAATTAACAACAAACCTTTGTGTTTGTTCCGATAATTATCGGGATTGAAATTCATTTCAAATTAATGTTAAATTGTTACTAGAGATTCGTTCTTTATGTATTGAGGTTGTTTTTTGAGGTTATGTAGCAACTTGTGAAAGCAAGTGTTTGTGAAATAATCATGAAGCTTTAAGAATATAACATGTTTCGGCAGGTTGTAGTGTTAAAGTGGAAAGCTCCGAAGAAGTAGTGGAACCGAAAGTGAACACGAAAAGGACGAGCAATGTTTTAAACCTAATTTTCGTTTATGCGAGTATTTTAGGAAAACATCAAGAAAAACAGACCTAAGAAACAAAGTAATATCAGGTCAATACATTTTGAAAGATATGAACTGTTTCGAATTTGAAACAGAAACCCTTGAACCGAAAAACTGTTGACTTAGGTCATTCAGTTGTGTTAGTGCAAGCTAAGTAGGTCACGTTAGTACTGTTTCTATGAAAGCCATGTCAGCGCAGATTTTATCTGAGTGATATGGCTTTTTTTTTGACTAAATTTCTAATTTCGTCATCCTGAACTTATTTCAGGATCTCAAACAGATCAAATCATTTAGTACGCTACCAACATGAACCCACCATTAACGGACAATCAAAACTTCAACTCAAAAGATTATACAAACAATCCGCTCCCAAAAGCAGAATATATGGAATGCACGTTTACCAATTGTAATTTTGAAAACTCCGACCTCTCCAATATTAATTTTTTGGAATGTGATTTTGTGGATTGTAATTTTAGTAATGTTAATGTGATGCATACAACCTTCAACGCTGTTAACTTTAAAGATTGTAAAATTCTAGGAGTTTTATTTCAAAATTGTAATGCCTTTTTGTTGTCCTTCAAGTTTCAAAATTGCACCTTGAATTTAAGTAGTTTCTACCAACTAAAAATCAATCATACGCAATTTTCAAATTGTATAATGCATCAAGTGGATTTCACAGAAAGCGAAGCCAAACACGTGGTCTTTAAGGACTGTGATTTAAGTAACTCCACTTTCGACAGAACCAACCTAGAACATACGGATTTTACTTCGGCTTTTAATTTCAATATTAACCCTTCCATCAATCAAATTAAGAATGCATCTTTTTCAAAAGAAAATATTTTGGGACTGCTAGAAGCCTTCAAAATAAAGATAAAATAATAATTTAATGGATTTCTTCTGTAATTTACAGATTCCTTAAAAATTCGTACTGTTTAGTGTTAATCTACCACTTGTAAAATCAAACGTTTTCGTATATTTGCTCAGCTTAATTTTAGGCAAAATATTATTCAAATTATTTTCAAGACTTATGACAAAAACAGCAAAGATAGTTTATACAAAAACGGATGAAGCACCAGCTTTAGCAACACGTTCTTTTTTACCAATTGTTAAAGCATTTACAAAGTCTTCTGGCATTACTATTGAAACAAAGGATATATCATTAGCTGCTAGGATTTTAGCAACTTTCCCGGATTTTTTAACAGAAGACCAAAAAGTAGCTGATGCGCTTGCCGAATTGGGCGAGTTAGCGAAAAAACCAGAAGCTAATATTATAAAATTACCTAATATAAGTGCCTCCATTCCACAACTTAATGCTGCCATTGAAGAGTTACAAAGCAAAGGCTACAAACTTCCTGATTATCCAGACGAACCAAAAAATGATGCTGAAAAGGAAATTAAGTCACGCTACGATAAAATAAAAGGAAGTGCCGTGAACCCAGTTCTTAGGGAAGGAAATTCAGACAGACGTGCGCCAAAAGCCGTTAAGAATTATGCCAAGAAAAATCCGCACAGTATGGGAGCTTGGAGCAAAGATTCTAAAACCCATGTGGCTACAATGTCTAAAGGTGATTTTGCGCACAACGAAAAATCAGTTACACTTAATGCTGCCAACACCATAAAAATTGTTCATACAGATGCCAAAGGCAATAAAACCAACCTAAAAGAGCGCTTAGATTTGTTAAATGGCGAAATTATCGATGCTACGGTAATGAGCAAAAAAGCTCTACTTGAATTCTTAGAAGAGCAAGTTGAAGATGCTCTAGACAAAAGCGTGTTGTTCTCATTACATATGAAAGCGACCATGATGAAGGTGTCTGACCCAATCATATTTGGGCATGCTGTACGTGTGTTCTTTAGTGATTTGTTTGAGAAACATGGCAAAACCTTTGAAAAAATTGGAGTGGATGTTAAGAATGGTTTCGGTAACTTACTTGAAAAATTACACGATTTACCAGAAGAAAAACGCGACGCGATTAGAGACGATATTCGTTTTGCTTTAGACCATAGTGCAGATTTAGCCATGGTAAATTCAGATAGAGGCATTACCAATCTCCATGTACCTAGTGATGTTATTATCGATGCATCTATGCCAGCAATGATCAGAACATCTGGGCAAATGTGGAATGCTGAAGGCAAACTACAAGATACTAAAGCGGTCATTCCAGATAGCAGTTATGCTGGTGTGTATATTGCTACCATCGATTTCTGTAAAAAACATGGCGCTTTTGATCCTACAACCATGGGAACCGTTCCTAATGTCGGACTTATGGCTCAAAAAGCCGAAGAATATGGATCTCATGATAAAACTTTCGAGATAAAATCTAAAGGAAAGGTTGAAGCAATTGACGCTAACGGCAATGTTTTAACAAGTCATAAAGTAGAAGAAGGTGATATTTGGAGAATGTGCCAAACTAAAGATGCACCGATTCAAGATTGGGTGAAATTAGCGGTGACAAGAGCAAGAGCGTCTGAAACACCTGCTGTTTTTTGGTTGGATAAGAAAAGAGCTCATGATGCAGAATTGATTAAAAAAGTAAATACATATCTTAAAGATCACGATACTGAAGGATTGGATATTAGAATTTTATCGCCAATTGATGCCACTAATTTCACTTTAAAACGACTTAAAGCCGGAGAAGATACCATCTCAGTTACAGGAAACGTTCTAAGAGATTATTTAACGGATTTGTTCCCGATTTTAGAAGTGGGTACAAGTGCCAAAATGTTATCAATTGTACCTTTAATGAATGGAGGTGGCTTGTTTGAAACTGGTGCTGGAGGTTCTGCACCAAAACACGTTCAGCAATTTGTGGAAGAAAATCATTTACGTTGGGATTCTTTAGGCGAATTTTTAGCATTAGCAGTTTCATTAGAGCATTTTTCACAGGTGAATGATAATAAAAAAGCAAGCGTTTTGGGGGAAACTTTAGATGATGCTTCAGATAAATTATTGGAAAACAAAAAAGGACCGTCAAGAAAAGTTAATGAATTAGACAATAGAGGAAGCCATTTCTATTTGGCGCTGTATTGGGCTGAAGCTTTAGCGAATCAAGATAAGGATGCGGAACTCAAAGCTGAGTTTTCTGAAATACACAAGGCACTATCTTCAAATGAAGAAGCCATAGTTAAGGAATTAATTGACTGCCAAGGCGAATCTGTAAATATTGAGGGTTATTATCTTCCTGATGAAAATTTAGTGACTAACGCTATGCGTCCGAGCAAAGCATTGAATACTATTGTAAACGATTAATCCTTAGATTAAGGTTATGTTAAAAAAGCTTCTTTAGGGAAGCTTTTTTTATGTTTTAATTTACTTTTAGTGTAACAACGTTATAGGTTAATCGTTTTTAGTAGAAACACAGTACCAATCAAACTACAATATTCATCGCATATGAAATTACTTCTTAGAGGTTTTATCCTCTGTTTATTGCTCAATGTATTCGGACTTCAAGCTCAAGACAAATTTACACTTAGCGGCACCATAACCGATATTCTTAGTAATGAAACCCTTATTGGTGTGAACATTATAATCCCAGAATTACAAACAGGAACAGTGACCAATGAATACGGATTCTACTCTATCACCTTACCATCAGGCACTTATGACATACAAATAAGTTATTTAGGTTTTAAAACCATTTCAGAGACCTTAGAACTTAACGATAATGTGACAAAAAACTATAAACTTGAGGAAGCTGCCGAAAGTTTGGATGAAGTTGTTGTGACTGAAGATATCGAAAAACTGAACATTAAAAAACCACAAATGAGCGTGAATTCTTTATCAATTAAAACCATAAAGAATATGCCAGTGGTTTTGGGTGAAGTTGATGTTATAAAATCCATAACATTGTTACCAGGTGTTACCAATGCTGGCGAAGGCTCTTCTGGCTTTAATGTAAGAGGTGGAGCGGCTGACCAAAATTTAATTCTTTTAGATGAAGCCACCATATTTAACTCGTCCCATCTTTTTGGTTTCTTTTCGGTTTTTAATCCAGATGCGATCAAAGACCTTAAACTATATAAAGGCGGAATACCTGCCAAATATGGCGGTCGCGTATCTTCTGTTTTGGATATTTACCAAAAAGAAGGCAATAGCAATACATTTCACATGAATGGTGGCATCGGCTTAATTTCCAGTCGTTTATTAGCTGAAGGTCCTATAGTAAAGGAGAAGGGTTCTTTTTTGGTTGGTGGCCGAAGTAGTTATGCGCACTTGTTCCTGCCACTTTTTGATATTGATAGTAAAGCTTATTTCTACGATTTAAACACTAAACTTAGCTACAATATCAATAAAAACAATAATGTTTACTTATCAGGTTATTTTGGCAGGGATGTCTTTGAAATCTCAGACAGTTTTGAAAACACATTTGGGAATACGGTTATTAATTTTAGGTGGAATCATTTGTTTTCAGATAAATTATTTTCTAATCTATCCTTAATTTATTCCGATTACTATTACGGTTTAAAATTAACTTTTGTTGAATTTGATTGGGAGTCTGGTATAAGAAACTTTAATCTGAAATACGATTTCAAACATTACATCAACAATAATTTTAAACTTGAATATGGACTAAACAGCATTTACTATAAGTTTAATCCTGGTGATATCAATCCGACAACTGAAAGTTCAGGGATCAACCCTTATAAATTAATTGATAAATATGCTTTTGAAAATGCCATATATCTAGATGCTGAGCATAAATTAAGTAACAAGCTTTCTGTAAGTTATGGCGCACGTTTCAGTACGTTTCATCGTTTGGGACAAGATGAATTAAATATTTATGAAAACAATTCTGCTTTAACATTTAATGAAGCCATTGGCATCTATGAAAAAGCAGAACCAATCGGTACAGAAACTTTTAACAGAAGTGATGTCATAGAATCGTTTTCAAATATTGAACCTAGATTGGCAATTGCCTATCAGCTTAACGATAATTCATCGGTTAAGGCCAGTTACAACCGAATGAGCCAATATTTGCATTTATTATCCAATACCAACTCTCCTACGCCTTTAGATGTGTGGACGCCTAGTGGTAAATATGTGAAACCACAATTGTTGGATCAAGTTGCTGTTGGATACTTTAGAACCATTAAAGACAATACATTTTCCTTAGAGGTTGAAAGCTTCTATAAAACCATTAAAAACCGAATCGATTATGTGGATGGTGCCAATTTAATAGCCAATGATGCCATAGAGCAGGTTATCTTGAATGGTGAAGCAAGAGCATACGGATTGGAAGTTCTGTTTAGAAAAAATGAAGGCAGGTTTACAGGTTGGCTGGCATATACGTTGTCTAAGTCCGAACAAAGAACGCCAGGAAGAACTCCCGTGGAAACAGGAATCAGTAATGGCCAATGGTATAATACGGCTTATGACAAAACCCATGATATTTCCTTGACAGGAAGCTATGAGTTGAACAAAAAGTGGTCGTTTAGTTCAAATTTCTTATTTCAAACAGGGCAGCCTACCACCTATCCCAACGGTCAATACGAGTACAATGGCTTGGTAATCCCAAATTACGAAGCCAGAAACTCCAGTAGATTACCGACATATCATCGCTTGGATATTTCTGCAAATTTTAACCCAAAACAAGAGAGTACCAAAGGATTTAAAGGCGAATGGGTGTTTGGAGTTTACAACGTTTATGGTCGTAAAAATGCAGCCAGTATATCCTTTAGGGAAAACAGGGATACTGGAACGAATGAAGCCGTACGTTTAGCCATTTTTGGAATGGTACCTTCAATTTCTTATAATTTTAAATTTTAAATCATGAAAAAATCAATCTATATGCTCCTCGTCTTTTCATTATTTTATACGTGCGAAGATGTCATTGACGTCGACCTTAATGAAGCAGAACCACGGTTAGTTATTGAAGCTTCCATCAACTGGTTAAAAAATACAACAGGAAACCAACAAAGTATAAAATTATCACTGTCAGCGCCATTTTTTGATGATGCTACTCCACCCGCAAATGGAGCTACGGTTCAAATTACAGATACCAACAATAATACGTTTAATTTTATTGAGGAAGCTGATACTGGTATCTATCGAAACAATAATTTCATTCCAGTCATTGATGGTGTCTATAACTTAACTATTAATTACAATGGGGAAATTTATACAGCATCGGAAACCTTGAAGTCAGTAGTTCCAATAGAATTTGTAGAACAGAATAATGAAGGCGGTTTTACAGGTGAGGATATTGAATTAAAAACCTATTTTACAGATCCTCCGGATATCGATAATTTTTATTTCTTTGAATATATAAGTGATATTCCAGTGGTTCCAACTTTAGACGTTTTAGATGATGAATTTATTGATGGCAATCAAATTTTTGCTTATTACACCGAGGAAGATTTAGAATCTGGGGATGAAGTGATCATGCGCCATTTTGGAGTTTCAGAACAATATTATGAATTTATGTTTATTCTTTTACAGCAAGGAAGTGAACAAGGTGGCGGACCATTTGAAACACAACCAGCAACCGTAAGAGGCAATTGCATTAATACAACCAATTCAGATAACTATCCTTTTGGATATTTTAGGCTATCTGAATTTGTTGAATTGGTTTATGTGGTTGATTAGTTAGTTTTTCTGATATCTAAAATTTTTAAGATCGTAACCAAATAAGATATTAGTCCCTAACAATTAAGAACTCCGATCGTCTGTTCTGCGCATCCTCATCTTCCGTGCAATTAGGGCCACAATTTACTTTTGGTGCCGTGGCTCCCATACCCTTTGCAGATAACCTCTGGCCATCGATGCCCTTGGATATCACATACTGCATGGTGGATTGTGCGCGCCTTTCGGACAGCTTTAGGTTGTAATCCGCATTTCCCTTAGAATCCGTATGGGATCTTACCAAAATCTTCATCTCTGGGTGATCCTTCATTATGGCCACCAGTTTATCCAGTTCCATAGCACCTTGGTTAGTGATATTGCTCTTGTTGAACTCAAAGTAGATATTGTTCAGTTTCACTTCGGTTTCCGTGATCATTTCATTTATCGGTTTTAGCTCTATGGCCACTTCAACAGCTTCTCCATCCGATTCCCCAACAGGAACTGAAGTGGTTTCATAGCCTTCCATTGAAACGTTCAGAACATAGTTGTTGTCACAGCCAACGTTAAAGTCGGTCTTACCTTTCATATCGGTTGCCTGTGCCGCTATTTCATTGTTCTGGGCATCTAAAATTGTAACACTTGCTCCAGGAAGTACCGAGTTCGTATCCTTGTCCTTAACAATTGCTATCGTTTCAAACTGGCAAATGGGGATGGCCATGTAAATATTGTCCACTCCAGATCTGTTTGACGAAAAGTAACCGACTTTCAAGGTGTTGTTCACACTAAAAGCAAAGTCGTCCCTCTTAGTGTTTATGACGTTTCCCAGGTTTTCAGCGGATTCATCAGTGTTCATGTCATATTTGAAAATATCGAGCCCTCCGAACCCTTGCCTTCCGCTTGATGCGAAATATAGAATATTGTCCTCGCTGATATACGGAAACCCTTCCTTGCCGGATGTGTTGACCTTGGGCCCCAAATTTTCCGGTTCGCCATATGTATTTCCGCTCACCCTTACTTTCCAGATATCCGTGCCCCCAAGTCCTCCTGGCATGTTGGACGCAAAATAGAGGGTCTTGCCGTCACTGCTCAAACTTGGATGGCTTACCGTATAATCCTTGCTGTTTATGGGCAGGGCCTCTATATTTCCCCATTTCCCATCAACCATCGTGGCTTTATAGATGCCTTGCTGTGCTAGTTTCACTCGGTTGTTCTTTATCTTTTTGAACGTGCCGTCCGAATGGCCGTCCCGGGAAAAATACATCGTTTTCCCATCTGCGCTGATGGTTATGGGACCGTCGTGGTAAATGGTGTTCAACTCTTCCACGCCTTCAGGTTCTGACAGCGCTCCCTCATCGTTCCTAATGGACCTATAAATATCCAGATAGGGCTGGTTCGTCCAGGCATCTTCTTTGCCTGAGGTCTTTCTTGTACTTACAAAATACAGGATGTTGTCATTGGAGAGAACCGCTCCAAAATCGCTTTGTCCCTCGTCATTGATCGCTATGTTCTCAACAGTGAACGTTTTGGTGATATCGGCCAATTTGGGGATGTAATTCGGGTTTCCCAAGTGGGCCTTGGCACGGATATCATCTGGGCTCATTCTTGAAAAGGCGTCCATTTGCGCATTGGCCGCTTCATAATCCCCTTGCGACTTCAGCACCTGTGCATAACGGTAATGGGTCTCGGCATCCTGGTTGTTCTCCAAGGCCTTTTTGTACCATTTTGAGGCTTCGCCAATGTTGAACACGTTGTAATAACTGTCCGCCAATTGCCTGTAAACATACGCGTCCGCACTGTTATCCTCTACAAGCTTTAGGTATGCTTCTATGGCATCCACATACTGATAGCCATCGTAGAGCTGGTCTGCCTTTTCTGTTTGCTTATTCTGTCCGAAGCTTGAAGTCGTTATGACCAGGACCAAGCTCAAGAGACGATATATTTTTTTCATTTTTAAACGTTTAAAAGATTAGAAAAATCGAGGTGAAATGGATACTTTTTTAGACGGACTTAGATCGAACAACAACATGATCTCATGGGATCCGGATGATCTCACATTAAGGTCCGAGGTTGTATAGTCATAGGCATAGCCTATCCTAATGTCCGGCGTGACCGCAAAATTTGCCATGGCACCGACCGAATCCTCCAAGCGGTAGGTGGCGCCGACCTCCAGTTTATCATAGAATAAAAAATTGGCAGAGAGGTCCAGCGATGTCGGTGCATCAAAGGCCGACTTCAATAAAAACGACGGTTTGAATTTTGTGCTGCCCGCTAGGTCGAACACATAACCCGCGGAAAGGAAATAGTGCAGCACCTCTGAACCGTAACTGAATTCCTGTCCGTTATTGGTCACGTCCAGATGGGTGCCCTTTAACATGTTGGGCACGGATAGGGACAGGTAATATTTGTCCGTGTAATAAAATGCACCGGCCCCAAAATTCAGATAGGTGTTCGTTGTATTTTCACTGAAGGCCTCGTCCCCTGCATCTGGTACAAAACCATTTCCTATATCGCTGAACAGGCCTATGTCATGGAACGTGGCGCCTGCCTTTAGGCCAAATGCCAACTTATGCTCGCCTCCCAAATTGAGCGTATATGAAAAATCCGCGAACACATTGTTTTCCTCAACAGGCCCGATCCTATCGGAAATCACCGATAATCCCAGACCGACGTTGCTACCAATTGGGCTATGGACCGACAGTGTCGCTGTCTTTGGTGCGTCGGTAATACCGACCCATTGCGATCTGTACAACAGGCCGATGGACAACGCTTCTTTCGAGCCCGCGTATGCCGGGTTTACAACGTTCATGTTGTACATGTACTGCGTATACTGAGGGTCTTGCTGCGCATGGGCACCTACCGAGACCAGGAGTGCGAAAACGGTTGTGAAATATAGTTTTTTCATTTGAATATATCTATTGGTTGTCAAGGGCTAAACGGAATAGCCGTAATTCAGTTCGACTATTTCAGCTTAGACCAAGATGTTTTTGACTCTATTTAATTTGCTATGGTTTCGCCAGTGCTTAATGCGCCCTGTTTATGTAAACCCAACCAGTTTCCCCGTTTCCGTCTTCCTTTTCAATACTGTAGAAATAGGTGCCGTCCGGTAGTTCCTTGCCATCATTGGTCTGTCCGTACCATTGATCGGTATAGCTACCGCTATAATTGAACACTTCCCGACCGTAACGGTTGAAAATGATCAGTGATCTTACGCCATATCCCGTAAGGTCGAACGTATCGTTCTTGTTGTTCCCGTCCGGCGAAATGCCCTGTGGTATGGTGCCGCATGCCAAACGTTCGGAGGTGTAGGCCGTTGTGATTGAACAACCGCCGAAATCCACCGTTACCGAGAATTGCAACGGTGCCGATGCATTAGGGTTTAAGTCCGCATAGTCCGTGACATTGAACACTTCAGAATTCTGACCAACGGTAGTCCCGTTGGCATCCTTCCAGGTATACGTGGCTTCCTCGGTCTCGAACGAATTGTTGACCGGCGATGCGGTAAGTATGTAATCCGCGCCGTCGCATCCGCCCTGCACGCCCACTTCAATGGCATCCAAAATGGTAATGTTGAACGTGCCCGTTGCCGCTTCGACACAATTTGAAACATTTTCCGCAACCGTATAGGTCACGTCATAATTGCCCAATGTACTTGAAGCCACATCGATTTCCCCTGTATTCCCGTTGATGGACAGGCCGTTGTCGGATGAAAACAGGCCTCCAGTCGTAAAGCCTGTAGCCAGTTCTGGAAGAATGGTATTACTATCCGCACAATATATATCTTCGGCATAAGTGAACGCTGTAACAGGACTTGTACTTGCTGTAATCTCTATAGTTGCGGTAAACATACCTGAACCGGAACATGCTGTGGCATCTGCTTCAACGTTGTAAGTAACGTCATGGCTACCGGCCGTAGCGGAAGATAGGTCAACGACTCCCGTTGCGGCATCCACCGTTAATGTTGAGGAACTAAATGTACCTCCTGTTGTAAAGTTGTTCGCCAGTGATGGTGTAATGGTCTCTGAAGAGAGTACACAGTAAGCCGTGGTTCCGTAGTCAAATACGGTTACTGGCACCGATGCGGCCGTAAACGTTATAGTTACCATAAACGATCCTGCAGACGTACAAGTCTCTTCATTGCCGTCAAAAGTATAGGTTACGTCATGTTGCCCTGCTGATGCCGAGGCCATATCAATGACGCCTGTTGTAGCATCTACAGTTAGGGTCGTTGATGAGAATGTGCCTCCTGTTTCAAAGCCGTCGCTTAAAATTGGGGTTGGGTTTTCTGTGGCTACCGCACAGGTATCTTCATAACTGAATGTCAGTTCCGGTGTAAACGATTCACTCACCGTGACCACGATTTCCGCCCTTGGCCCTTCGCAACCTTCGGTGTCAACATAAGCTGCGTAATACGATGTTGTACTGACCACTGAGGTATCAGGTGTCGGTCCCGTTTCGCTTCCTGTGCCGCCTGATGCCTGTGTGAACCACATCAGATCGTAAAGGTCCGAGGTCGACGCTGAGAGTTGCTCCGCCGTATCCCCTAAACAATACTCAACTGGACTGGTCACTTCTGGTGTCTCAGCGATGCCGTTGTAGGTGATCTCGATATCATAGGCACAATAAGAAGTTTGCCATGTAAATGTGTAAACGCCTGGTTGAATAAAATTGGTAATCATTGCGTTGTTGGTATCTGCACCAGTAATCAATACATCACCTGGATTAGAATCACTTGGAACCCAAGTACCAAAACCATTTGCCTGAACATTAGCATTTGTATTATCGCAATCTACCGTAAATGATTCTGTAATAATTTCATTATTGGGAAGAAAGCTTACAGCATCCAAAATATTACCAATATCATTATCATTACCGGCTCTAAAAATAAATCGTGTCGCATTTTGACCAACAGGAATTTGGTATTCACCGGACACAAGTGTCCAAGCTTGAACTTCAGCTAAGTTTTCATCAACCAAGGTATAAGGTCCACCTGGTGGTCCAGCAAAGAGTTGAACTATATTACCTTCAGACCTCCCTAGATGTGCAAAACTATAATCGAACAAAGTTGTTTCTGAGGTATCAAAGTCTTTATAATAGCCTCGTATATCTTCTGGATCGTTTGGATCTGCAGGGTCGTCTATATCGCCCAATAGCTGTACACATTGACTACCCTCATAAGGTTCAAATCCTGGAGCACCTAAACCTTCCCAAATAAAGATGGCACCATCCTCGCCCCATGTTGTTAGATTTGTACGCCAACCTGGAACCACTTCCATGGTAACAATTGAAGATACTCCACCTATAAAATTCAATGCAGGTGTTTCAAAACCACCGTTGACAGTATCTACTGAGCACAATTCTTGAGGTGTCTTAATACATACGTTAAATCTATACATACTAGAATCTGGCGTGTTTAAGGATAGTCTCAATTTATAGTTATCACCAACAACTAATTCTGAAGAATACATAGTAACCATAATTTTGTCATAGGTACATGCTATTTCCTCAAGAGTCACACCAGTGTCTCTATAAAGTGTCATGGCAATATTTGGAAAACGTGGTGCACCATCAAAATAGTAGAACTCGCCTGTAAAGCCATTAACTTCAATAATATGTACTAGGGATTCTGCTGTAAAGTCAAACCAAACATCACCGTTGTTAGCTCCATCACATGATAGGCTTTCTGAAGAAATCGTTGCTCCAATAAACGATACTTCAGTTGCTGATATCTCGCAGACATTATCAGCATTTATTGGAAGTGTAATAGCATTGCTAACATCGTCATTTCTGACGAATTCAAAAGGACCAGACCAGAAGCTTTCATCACCTGTACCGCAAACGGATCTAACAAAATACTCGTAAGTCGCTGCAAAAGGATCATTAAAATCAGAAGCTGTCGGTGTATAAGAATTTGTTGACACTATGGTCCCTGACTGTGGTAAAGTGCCATTCCCAATTTGCTGAATAGCCACTTCCCATTGTGTTTCGCTTCCTCCAGGAAGCCAAGACATCACATTAGTGTCACTAATAGTTAAATCTGTTGGTTGTGGACATGCAATTGTTCCACAAAGCGCTGTGCCCTCGTAAACCGTTGTTTTAAGTGGGATGTTAAATGGACTGTCGTAAACCGTAACGCCTAAACCATCTCTAATTTCAAATTTATAACTCTCATACTGGCTTTGAGCACTTCCTAACGTTTCGAAGAATACTGAAAACTCAACACCTGAACATAAAAAAACAGTGAATTCTTCGGCCTGTTCCCCATTAAAAGGTAATGACTGTACGACTTGATTATTTTGAGTAATGTCAAGGGAGGCTGATATGGCAAAGTCACTTGTAAGTATAAAAGTATATTGACATAAGTTTTCAAAACTACATTTGGTCGTGAGCTCTTTTGGCCCTGTCCATTCGCTCTGCGAATTGTCACATATTGCCCGAATATATATGTCATACGCTGTTGAGGCTGTCAATCCGGTAATTGAAAATGGATTGGTTGTAGCATTATACAAATAACTTGGATCGGTATCGCCAACAGGAGCAGGCGTTCCAGCTGGTTGGACTGAAATCTCCCAAGCTGTTTCAGAACCGTTAGTGTCCCAACCCACTTGTACCTGAGTATCCGTAATATTATTAAAGCTGATATTTGTGGGTTCTGAACATTCAGGAATATCTTCAATATTTACATTGTCTATAAAAAGAGCCACACCTCGAATACCTGAAGGATCTGGAGGAAAAAAGGGCGCGTGGAATGCTATGTTGACATCTCCACTAATACCTGTTGGAAAGTTTATGATTCTTACTTTGTATTCCTCATTATTAATGATCACTGGATCGTCGTCAGAATCATATAAAACAGTTGTGAATTCACTTAACCCAGTTCCGTTAGTAGAAAGCAGAACTTCTAAATCCTCAATGTAAAAGCTATATGCTGCTCTATAGTAATATCGTAAACGTTGATTTTCTGTAATTGTAATTGTTGGAGAAATTAACCAATCATCGCTATTACCGTTAGTCGTTGTTGCAATAGCAGCAGATTGATCCCCTTCAAAAGGAAATATAGCACTGTTAAGTTCCCAAATAAAAACATCGCCGTTATTATTTACTGTTTGCCAACAACTTTCGGACGGAGAACCTATGTTAAACGTTTCAACAAAAGGCGTTGTAAATGCGGTACACAAAGTTCTAAATGTTATTGGGCCAACCCACTCGCTAGTTTCAGAATTACAATCTGCCCTAACATAAAATTCGTACTCCGTATCTGGTAATAAATCTGTTGCTGTATAATTTGTTACCATCACTGCTTCTCCTGTTCCCGTAGGCGCACCAGAACCAACAGGCTGCACAACGATATTCCAATCTGTCTCTTCAAAGCCTAGAGACCAAGATAAATCAGCTGTTGTAGCGGTAGTAGTATCTACCATTAAATTAGATGGATTAGGACAGGGAGGTGCATCGTTAATACTAACATCATCAATACTAATATTTGACCAAGGCCCTGTGAATTCCGGTGGTACTCTAAACGCAAAATAAACAGGTCCGTTACCTTCAACAATTATCGATTTTTCTATAAAAGCGCTATTGGTATATATTTCGAGAGGCGATATCACAGAAAAACTGCCTGGATTAGTGTTTGTGGTTGACATCAGCACTTCTAAACCAAAACGTGTGGCGCTAGCAAAAAGTGAAAAGTCGGCCCTAACTTTAAATTTTAACTCTTTTTGACCAATTAAATTAATTTGAGGTGAAATTAAATAATCATTAAAACTTGTTGGTGGGTTAAAAGATGCTGTTGATATAAACGCAAGGGTTTCGTTGATAGTCCATGTAATATTATCATTATTAACATTATTGATTTCCCAACAAAATTTTTGGGTATCTGCATCTTCGTCATTAAAACTTTCAAAAAATGGTGTGTCATAAGAATCACATAAGGTTGTAAACGGAACAGGACCAACCCATTCACTTTGATCATCCTCAGCACAATAAGCCCTCACATAAAATTCATATCGTCTACCAGATTCTAAACCCGTGGCTATGTATGGCGCATTATTTGTGACTAAAAGACCATTTGTTGTTGGTTCACCAGAATCCAAATCCTGTATAACTAATTCCCATTGGGTTTCGTCATCACCTGCAGTCCAAAACAACCATGCTGAATTGGTGGTAATTTGTGATGCAAGAACAAATGGATTCAACGGATCAGGACAGGATGGTTTATCTTCAATATATACATCATCAATAGATACTCTTAATGCCGTCTCTGTTGTATTAGGTTCAACAATCCAAGCCACATTAACTTCTCCTGTAATGCCTTCGGGCAAATCAACAATATATTCTTGAAAACTTGTATTATTAATGGTGATTGGTGATAAAACGACTGTTGTAAAATCGTCGTAGCCAACTCCTGTTGTAGATAGTTTTATGGTATAAGTTGAAGAACCTTGCGTAGAGCTATGCTTGTAACGTAAACGTTTTGGTGTCCCATCGAAATTTATACGCGGAGAAACATAATAATCATTATTCTGAAATCTTGCGAGTGATGTTCTAACCGTTGCCCATCCACCGATAAAATTCCAGCTATTATCATCGCCATTGGCATCGATGGTTGTCCAACATGGTTCTGGGTTTTCGTTAGTGGCGTTATTGAAATCTGTAAAATAAGGGGTATCGAATGTACTGCATTGTGTTGTAAATGTAATTGGATTGCTCCAAATACCAGGTACACCAGAACAAATAGACCTTACGTATAAATCGTATGTGGTTGCTGTTATCAATCCGTTAATACTGTTATCCAAATTGGTAGTGGTGGTGGTTCCAGAACCTATTGGCTCTCCAGTCCCTGTTGGAACGGCAACATATTCCCAAGAATCTGAAAAACCTCCAACATTATCCCAAGAATAAGAAACACTATTTTCGGTTAAATTATTAAATGTAAAATCCGCTGGTGGCGCACAAGTTGGGCTTGAAATTTCCAATTCAAAACAAATTCCAGCACCAGATGTGAAAAATGATGAGACAACAATAACATAGGTTTGCCCAGCTTCGACCAACAAGTTATTTATTGATTTTGGCTCAAAACCATTTGTAGTATTTAAACCTGCAATACAATTAACACCAACTGCTGCACAACTTTCATAAACAAGAACCGAACTTTGTGGATTATAACAGTTGTTATTTTCATTACCACCATCAAAAGTAGTTTGGGTGATGGTCACCAACCCATCTTCAGTAGGTGTATAAGTTAAAAACACTTTATCACCACTTAAATAATTTTGATTATCAGTAGTAGACAAGCAATTTGAGCCTTGTGTGGTATAACTTTCATTTGGATTGACCCAATTTGCTAAATTATCTGCTAATACATAAGGTGTAGCTGTTACATCTGGAACGATAATTGGTGCATCACAAGACAAACCAAACTTTAAAGTTTCAAACGTGTAAGGTCCCGTGAAGGCACTTTGCGTTTCATTATCGCAAATTGCAGAAATATAAATATCGAATTCAGTGTCTTCATCTAAATTAGATAATGTATAGGAAGTTCCTGAAACAGGAATTCCACTATCGGCAGGAACTCCGCCTGTTGGTAAGATCTGTATTTCAAAATTTGTGGCTGTAGGATGCGACCATGTCACCTCTGCTCCATCTACTGTGATATCATCAACTGAAACGTTATTGTCGTCAATTTCTATACACCCTTCTAAAATAGATATGTCGTCAACAAACCATTCATCTCCAGTTGGAGTTGCGCCATTTTGGGTGTTTACCGCGACAAAGGCAATATATATTTCCAATCCGGCAGGAATGGATGTTGGTAATTCTATAACTTTCTGTTCATAATCAGTTTGCAATCCGACATTTAGATTGGTCTCTGTATAAGATTGTACGGTGATATTAAAACCATTGATATCTGGTTGTGCCGCTGTGGAAAGTCTGATTTCATATTGTGCGCCATTGTCTGCTTCATTAGATTGTTTGGTGTAGAATTGAATTTCCCCATTTTCTGGAACCGTAAATTGCGGTGTTACTAAAAAATACTGTGCTGTATTTTGATCTCCAATATTATCAGCACTTGGATTTATTGAAGTCCCATTTGTACCCAAATAGCCATCAGTTGTTGTGGTCCAACTTTGGACCGCATTACTATTTCCAAAAAGTGTCCAAGTCGCTGGAATACCAGTATCAAAATTTTCAGATAATTGTGCAAAACTTTTACCTGAAAAAAGTAACAAGACTAAAAAAAGTAGAGTGTAACTTACTTTTCCCATTAACTTCACTTTGAAAGTCTTGGAACAAGAAAAAACTTTAGAGAACAAAGAATTATGACTTGTTAGAATGAATTGAACCATATTGCCCATAGTGTTATATTTCTGTTGGATTAAAAGGGTAACATTTTCATGTTACCCTTATTGGGTAGTAAAAAAAAGCTGCTATTAATCTATTCTTTAATAACCTTAAAAGTCTGTTGAGACTCGTTGATAATAACATTGATAAAGTAAACACCTGTGTTTAAATCATTCATGTCAATCACGGTCATTAAGTTGTTAGGGGCTACTACTTTTACTTGTTGACCTACCATGTTGTAAACAGTGATTTTTGAAATTGAAGTTTTAGCTTCAACCGTTAATGTATTTACTATTGGGTTAGGATAATAATTAAAAGTTTCGATGTTATTTGAATCAATACTTAAAGAAGCATCCGGATATACCAGAAAGTCAAATGTTTCAGCATTGTTAGACGTATCAAAACTATATATTGAAACTAAATAGGTTGTACCTGCAACTAAATCAGTCGTAAGCTGACCAGAACCATAGCAACCAGAATTTGGCACATAGTTATTTGCTGTTTGCGAACAATCATCAGTATTGAAAACTGAATAATACGGATTCCCAACGCCTGGTATAAGATTAAAGTTATACTCCCCTGTATACGTTGGTGTAAAACTGTACCAAATTGTATTTCCTCCAATATCACAGGCTTCTGATGACGGATAAGAGTTTGCGAAATTTCCAGAAATCATGTTATTACCTGTATCATCCGTAGATTCCAACATCACTGTAGGTGTAGAACAATCGTTATTTTCAACTGGAGGCGGCAGTTTAAATACACATAAATCAAATTCAAAACCAGGTTCAGTATTACTAGACCTTACCATAACATAACGACTTTCGCCACTAGCTATAGAATGTACTTGCGCGTTGGTATCAAAACAATTTGTGCTTTCTTCAATTAAAGCACCACAAGCTCCGGAGTAAATGAAATAACTCGCGTTAAAGTTAGTTGAATTGAATATGAACCTGTAAAGTCCTTCCTCTGTTGCAGTAAATTCATACCATACATCCTTCCAGAATTCTGTAAAACCATTGTTACATGTATTTTCTATTGATGGTGTAGCTCCTACAGTTGTACCTGTTAATAGGTTATCGCAAGCTTCGTCTGTTGAAACGGCCAATGCAATAGCGCCAGAACACTCATCGTTCGCAGGTGGTGCTGGTGACTCTCTTAAACAGATGTCAAAATTTTGAGCCACGTCAGTATTACTAGAAGAATTTCTTAAATAGTAAGTGCTATTTATTGTTAAATTATTAAGAGTAACATAATTAGCATTTGTAAAACATCCAAGACTTGTAAACGTACCACAACTACCGTCTAATAATTCAGTAGACTGATTTCCTGCGAAATCCCCAATTGCAGCAGCTACATTAAGATATTCTATAATCATGGTTTCACTACTAGCAACAAAAGTAAACCAAACATCATTATCACCTGTAAAATCGCAAGTTACAGGATTACTAGCAGATTCTGTGGCCCCTGCATTTGTAGCACTAGTAAATAATGTACATGTATCATCAGTATTGATAGTACTTGTTAAATCTATAGCAGCACTACAATCATCGTTAGAAGGTGGACAGTAGAAAAATGTCGAATCCGTAAAATCACAAGAATTATCTTGGTCGTTGGTAAGTACTATATCTACCGTAGTGGTACTTGGATAAGAACCAATATTATAAACACCTGTAGATGTAATATTAGGAATTGTATTAGTTCCGTCAGTTATGGTTAAAGAAGTGGCATCACCAAGGTATGTAACATCTACGTCTACGGAAAATTGGCCGTTTCCACAATCTTCAACAGGAGTTAAAGTAAATTCTGGGTTGATACAACTATTTTTAGTAATGACTAAGGCACCATAACTAAAAGTACTATCAAAACCGGCACTACTAATTGTAATAAAGTAAGTGTTTCCAGCTAATAATACTACATTCTGCAATGATCTGTTAATATTAGGTGGTTCCGTTGAGTAATCATCACTAGCAAGAGCAACACACGCCGTAGCACTATCTGGACAGCCTTCGGTAACATGAATAGCTGCTCCATATTCCGTAATTTGTGCTAAATCAATATTAATTGAAATATCTGTGGTTGGTGTAATTTCATAAAACACATCATAACCATCTATATTCGCTGCAGGAAAGCCTCCACAAGGTCCCTCATTAACGTTATTTTCATAATTGGCCGTATTATCACTTCCTCCTATATATGGAAATGATGTAATTACATAAGGATTTGAACATGTAGCCCCCTCTATTGGCGCATTTCTAGTTGTAAAACTTTCTTCTATACAACCTGTTGTTGCATCACCAAATCCGTTATAAGGTACAATATTAACAAAGTACTCTGTTGCGTATGCTAAACCAAGACCAGCTAATGAATAACTCGTTTCAGTTGTAGTTACGTTATCTAAAATTTCAGTCCCACCAGAAGTGGTACCTATTGAAACATTGTATCCTGTTGGAATTCCTGTTGCCGCTTGCCATGTAATGGTATCATTTAAGTCGGTCCCAACTGAACCATCCAAAGGCGATAATAAAGTAGTATCACAATTTGGTACTTCCGTTGCCACTTGCGTGATTGATATATTATCTAATGCAATAGTTAGCGCAAATTTATTCGGATCAATGTTATTAAGATTAGAAACAAAACGCGCTTGAAAATCATTACCAGCAGCAAGTGCGCCTAAATTAGCAGCAGGTATTGTTGTACAGGTATTAACATCCGTAAACGTTAAATCAGAAGGATTTACTGTTACAGCCGTCATCCAAGTGTTGCCGCCATCGACCGTATATTCCAAAGTTACTGTGCCCCAATCTGAAACAGGTGCCGATGGAGGTGTTGGAGGAAATACAAAAGCAAAGCCCTCTTCAAATACATTAATAGAAAAACTAACCGTTAAATCTGTACTGTTGGTGATACTTGGATAATTTGGAGTTGTTAAAATATATTCAAACGCCCAAGGTGTTGGACCAAAGTCCGTATTGGCTCCCGTTAATACACTCTTACCTGTACCTCCACATTGAGAGTAAGGTACGGCGTTGTATGCAGGACTATTAAATTCATTTGTTGAAGTCGTCCAACCTTCTGGAAGCCCAAATTCTGGTGCATTATCAAAATTTTCAACAATCTCTACTTGGGCATACATGGTTATGCTTACAAGCATCATAATAAAGAGGGTAATTTTTTTCATTGGTTTTTGGTTTTAATTAATTATTAAACTTCCCAATAAAATTATGACACTTTATGAGATGATACAAGGTTATCACTATCCCATTTCCCGAAAAGTGACAGCCCAAATAAAGCGTAAAATACTAATTATAAGTGTTTTATGTGATATTTTTAATGATCTGAAACTTGCTTTGTATTTTGGATCGTTTTTACCGTATTGTGAAGTGATTTTATAATTTTACGGTTTCGAAATTCGAAATAACCAATGACCACAATAAAAAATACATTCAAAAATATTACTATCTTAAGATTAAGATTGAAGTTCGATTTTATCGCTTGAAGCTCTTCGGACTTAGATTTAGAACTATCCACGATGGAGTTGCTTACAGAATTACGCTCAGATTCTTTTATTGCTAACTGCGTTGTTAAAAAAAGGTCGTAATTGGTTTGATACTTATCCCATTGATTAAGCGCCAAATAATTCTCAAACAAACCTTTGTAAATTCCGTGATTTAAAACAATATCTCCGACCTCGCTTGATTTTTCTAAAGCATCCGTTAAAAGATCTATGGATTCTTGATATTTCCCCTCTAAAGTGTAAACTTCTGCCAAGCCTTTTTGGGCAAATGAAATTAAACTATTGGCCTTATGAATCTTTGCCAATTCTATAGCTTTGTAGAAACTATTTTTGGCCATTCCATATTCTGATAATACTGTGTAACAGTTGCCTTTGTTGTAATAAGCTATACTTAAATTTCCTAAATATAGGAATTCTTCTATTTGTTCATATTCCGAAATCCCTTTATCGAAAAACACTAAACCTATGTCACAATTTAAGTTGTCTTTGTAAATAAAACCTTTAGTTAAGTATATGTTTCCCAAAGCGAAAGCGACCTCCTTTCTATTAGGATGAGCAATAGATAATTGTTCCGCTTTGTCTAGAACCTCCATAGATTTATCGAAAATCTTTAGCTGCTGGTATAAGATACCAGTTCTAAGTAAAATATTAATTTTCAACATTGGATTATCAATGACTTGTTCTGAAAGCTCATTTGCTATAATAGAATACTCCAGGGCTTTCTTATAATCTCTTTTAGAAGAGTAAGCCGTTGAGACATGCATAAGTGCATTAATTTTTGTAATAATCGAATTTGTATCATCATTAAATACAGAGAGGCCATACTCAATAAAAGCATTTGGGTTTTCGTAAATAGTTGCTGATTTCACATCAAGTAAGCTATCTACGTCTTTATTTTGCCAATTATTTGCCGCTAAATTCCAGACACAAATTGATAAGTTAAATAAGAGAAATAAATATGTCTGCTTAAACCCCATTTTTAATCGTTTGTTTTATCCAAAGCTTCTCTTTCCTCTTTTAAAAGATCTATAAAAGTTACTGGCGACATTCCTATTACAGATTTAAATACGGTAGCAAACCTACTATGTGTTGTAAAACCGCATTCTGAAGCTAAATAACTAATTTTATAATTCATGTAAACCGTATCATTTTTAAGTTTTTCAATAATATAATTAATTCGCATTTTATTAATAAACGTATTAAAATTATCATTGTAATGTTTATGGATTACACCTGATAAGTACTTGGTATTTGTTTCAAAATTGCCTGCTAAAAAAGCAAGAGATATGTCTTTATTTAAAAACATTTTTGATTTTTCAAAACTTTTTATTTTAGCCAAGATGGCTCGCTCTGTTTCCTCGGGAATGGCTATTTGTTTTTTTGATGTTTTTGGAGTCGTTTTTGTATTTATAATCTTAGTTCTACTAACTTCTAGATAATTAATAATTTCTCTTAATCGTTTTTTTCTGCTTTCACTTTTTTGAAGCACGAAAATTCCAATCATTACAAGGACTAATGTTATAGTCAATAAGATATAATGGTATTTTCTATATTTTTGACTTTCCGCAAGCACCCGATTATTATCTTGCTCTGTCACAATATTATAGTACGTATTAACAGATTCTTGTTCAATTAATTCGACCTTAGTATTTAGCACCAAAAATTCATTATTATAAACCCTATGCTGATTTTTTTTGTTAGAGGCTAAATAATTTATGGCTAAATCCCTATTTACTCTTTCACTCAAAAAAGGATTATCTAGAATTTCAGCATATTTTAGAGCAATAAATAGGGTTTCTTCACTTTTACTGAACTCTTTTTTTTGTAATTGTAAATGCCCTAATTCTCTATATATGCAAGCTTTTTCATATAAACTATTTAAAGGGCCTACCTTCATTAGAGCCATTATTTTATCAATACAAACAAAGGCAGAATCGTATTTAGAAAGATCACTAAAAGCACGTAACTTAGACAATAACAACCCTCTATTTTGATTTACATGTTGAGATAAAAATGACTTAGACTCTTTTTCAATCTTATTTAATGAATCAAGTGCCTCTTGAGTATCACGGTTGTTCAATAGCATTTTAATTGTTTCCAATTTAATTAAAAACAATAAGGAATCTCTACTTTTAGAATCCAAGCCCACTGTTAGTGCTTGTCCCTTATCTAAGTAATATTGCGATTGTTGATTTAAGCGTAATTCCCTCAATAATGTTGCTTTAAGAATAAAGTTCTCTATTCTTGTAATTACATTTACATCCTCAAATTGACTGTATTCATTAAAAGCATAATTAAGGGCTCTATTATAGTCCCCTTTAATCATATAGCATTGGGACAAAAGTAAATTTGCCATTGCCTTCCCTTGATTCTCACTGCTTGTTTTTAGTAAGTGTTCTGCAATCTTAATGGACTCGTCTGGATTAGAATTAACAAACTCCTTAGCTTTAGCATATAAATCATCATTCTGGGCGCAAACTGGTAATGAACACAACACGCTTAGACACAAAGCAACGAGTGCAATGCGTTTAAGACGTAAAATGAGAAGTATTTTTTTATACAAGCTTGTTTAGTTTTAATAAATGACTCCAATGGAATTGGAAATCAATATTTATATAAGAGTAAATATAGTAAACTTTGTGAAAAAGCCATTTAAAATTAAAGGCTTTAGAGTTGTAGATATAAGACATGGTGGCTAGTTTTCCCTTTCATAAACTCAATTAAATTTTTGGATTGTTTTTAAAATCTTAAAACTTTTTGAATTAATAGATTCTAAATTAAAGCACGAAAATTTAGTCTAAAACCTCTTTATTAGGCTTTTGCAGCTTTAAAGAAGAAAAATCGATCTATCTCAATAGCGATATGCATGATATAATTCCATTTATAAATCAAATACTTTTTAACAATGATTGATATCATATAAAATGAGGAAATTAATATCTAATTTTAGACTTAATTGTGATATGATGAAACGTATACTCTTGTTAACGGACTTCTCTGAAAATTCTTTAAATGCCATTGACTATTCAATGAATTTATTTAAAGGGAATACCTGTGACTTTTTTATACTTCATGTCAAAAGTTCTGCCTCATATACTACTGATGATCTCATGACTTTAGGAAATGAAAGCATCTATAATTCAATTGTCAAAGGTGAAAAAGAGGAATTGGATCGTATGGTATTGGATTTGAAAACAAGGTTGAATTCTGAAACTTTCACATTTAAAACTATCGTTGATTTTGATAATTTAACTGATGCTATTTATCAGGTTATAAAAACTAGAGCTATTGATTTAATTGTCATGGGAACAAATGGTGTTACTGGTGCTAAGGAAGTTGTTTTTGGCAGTAATACTATAAATGTTATTAGAACTATTGATTGTCCAACCTTAATTGTTCCAAAAGGGTTTGATTTTAGAAAAGCAAATGAAATTCTTTTGCCATTAGATGTTGAAGATACGTTGAGTGGTAATGCCTTTAATAAGGCTTCTAAATTCACTGATAGGTTTAGTGAAAAAATACATGTACTGCGAATTATACCCAATAGTGACAACTTACCAGAAGACCAAAAGGATAAAGAAAATTTAGATAATTATCTTAAAAGTACAGATTACGAATACCACATAGTAAATGATATACCAATGAACTATGTTGTTGATTGTTATATACAGACCCACAAAATTGATCTTATGATATTGTTAGCGCAACCAGAAAGTCTTTTAGAGCGCTTTTTTATAGGTTCAGCCACAACTAGAATTAGTAATTCAATTCGAGTTCCCCTTTTGGTATTCCATACTTAGTCAATGAGGATGAGGAACAATTAAAATTAGCAAACCAATCCATACAAGTCTAAATGTTCCCATTATATTTATTTTCTGTCCAGCAGATGTCGGTTTTTATCTTCTTTCTTAACGGTTTTAATGATATCGAAAAGTTGTGACTTGAGTGATTTGTAGTCTTTTAAGAATTCGGTAATAGCAAAGATTAAATCGCTATGCTCCCTGACATAAGCCTTTTCTTCTTTTATCTGATTAATACCATCAACCATTGTTTGTAATTCATTTTCATGAAGTTTAACAGCCTCTATCAGCGTGTTATTTTGTTTTTGGGACCTGTTGACCGTATCGATAATTTCCTTGATACTGGAAAAATTACCAAACGCTATCAATTGGGATGTAAATTGAGTTACCAAATCTTCAAAAAATAGATGTTCGTCTTTAATAAAATTCAATTCAGATAACCATTCTTTAGACGCGTTGTGCATTTCCTCAGGACTTAGCCATTCTACGTAGCGCAAATGTGTTCGTGTGGTTTTCATGGTGTTTTTTTAATAGGAAAGCAGAACGTGATCCCTCTAACCACGCTCTGCTTTCTCAGTTACTACAAAACTTCAATTACTTTTTTTGATTTTGCTTTAGCTTCGGTTTTCTTTTGAAGATTTAGCTTAAGGATACCATCTTTGTAAGTCGCTTTTACTTTTTGATCGGCATTAGCTGATTTTGGCAGTTGCAATGATCTTCTAAATGAATTGTAACTAAACTCCTTACGTGTGTAATCTCCCTGCTTTTCTTCAATTTCTTTCTTTTTTTCACCACAAACATTAAGCATGTTATCACTAATGGTTACTTCAAAATCCTTTTTAGAAAATCCAGGTGCTGCAAATTCAATTTCAAAGTCATTTTCATGTTCTTTTACATTCATTGCTGGCATTAAGCTATCTTCATCAAAAAAGTCATTATTCAAAAAATCATCGCTGCTTAAAAAACTTGTTAAGCTGTCATTATTCCAAGAAGGGAACAATCTATTTCTGTTGTTAAATTTAATGAGTGACATAATACTATGATTTTAGTTTATCCTTGTTTCTATCACTAATTTAATACTTAAGGTTACATATTGAAATGATAAATATCAGTTTGGGAGACTTAGTTTTAAACCAACACTTTGCATACATCGGTAAGCTTTGGTATGGTAACATCCCAATGGTATTCATCTTTTAATTTTACTCTGAAAGCATCTAAAGCTGGAGGTTCACCATGGATTAGGAAAACTTTTTCAGGTACGTTATTAATATGGCTAACCCAATCCAACAAATCTTGCTGGTCTGCATGGGCTGATAAGCTTTTGATACTTCTTATTTTGGCTTTTACAGGATAGTATTTACCGAAAAATTTAATTTCGTGAGTACCTTCTAAAAGTTGTCTACCACGAGTACCTTCTGCTTGATAACCAACTAATAAAACGGTGGTCATAGGCTCATCAATAAGTTGTTGCAAATAAGTTAATACCCTTCCACCTGTAACCATACCACTTCCGGCAATAATGATTTTAGATCGTTTATCGTCAATGGTTTCCCAAGTTTCTTTATAGGATTGAATGATATTAAAATGATTGCACATGGCAGTATAGTCTTCAGTGGATAGTTTATGCCATTTAGGAAAACGCTTAAAGACATCCAACACGTTATTGCCCATAGGACTATCGATAAAAATTGGAATGTTCGGAATTTTGTTTTTTTGATATAACCTCCAAATAATAAACATCAGTGTTTGTAATCGCTCGACAGCAAAGCTCGGAATAATGAGATTGCCCTTTTTATGGATGGTGTCTAAAACGATTTCCGTTAAAACTTCTTCAACATTTTCTTCAGGGTGTAATTTGTTGCCATACGTACTTTCTATGAATAAAAAATCTGCCCTTTCAGGTCTTTTAGGATCGTTTAATAAATAATCGTTTCTTCTGCCAATATCTCCCGAAAAGACAAATCGCTTTCCGTTAATGTCTAATTCTATAAAGGTGGCACCTAAAATATGTCCATTATATTGAAAGCGGAAAGCGATGTGTTCTGATAATTGAATCCATTGGTCTTCATTTTCAACTTCAAATTGTTTGATGGTGTTTTCGGCATCTTTAATGGTGTAAAAAGGTAGAGCGGGATTGTGTTTAGTGTAATTTTCCTCATTTGCTTTTTTGGCCTCTTCTTCATGGATTTTAGCGCTATCCTTTAATATAATTTCTGCTATAGCTAAAGTTGGTGCCGTACCGATAACTTTGCCTTTAAAACCTTGTTTTAGTAAACGAGGTAGATAACCAACATGGTCTAAATGGCCATGCGTTAATAAAACGACATCAATGGATGGCACATCGATAGGCAGATCTTCCCAATTAAGTAGTCGAAGCTCTTTTAAACCTTGAAACATCCCACAATCTATCAGGATGTTTTTTTCTGAAGTTTCAATTAAAAATTTTGAACCTGTAACAACACCTGCTGCTCCTAAAAAATTGATTTTTACAAACTTTTCCATATTAATATTAGATTAGTCACATAATTGAGAAATTTCATCAAGAATTCTGTTCTTACGTGTTTCTGAAATACCAAGATGATCTAAATAAAATTTGTCATTAATTAAATCTCTGCACAGCACAACAGATCGACTTAAAAGAAACTGTTTTTCACGTTGTGAGAGCAATGTGGATACCGTTATTGGGTATAGTCCCAAGCGGTCTATCCTATCTTTTAATCCGTCGTTTGATGGATAATCCCAACTCAATAAGTACAATCCACAGCAATTACCATATTTTATGGCATCTTTTGTAAATCTTGTATTGGTCACAACCCAGCCTTTAGCTAGTGAGGCATCCTGTTTTTTTAGAGTCTGCCAATTATCTTTAATGTCCCGATATCTTGAATTGATATACAAGGGAATTTTAACATTACAATTTAGACCTTGGTCACTATGAAATTTACATTCTATTATAGTGGTTTCAGAATTCTTGTGTGCTATAACGTCTATTTCATGAGATACGCATTTACCCTTTAAAATGGTACCAACTTCGGTTTTGTAACCTGAATAATTCAGAATAGCGCTTACAAAATGCTCAAAAGGGAAACCCGTAGGCCCTAATTCGTAAATGGCTTTTTTAAGTTTATATTTTGAAGCGAAATAGCTTTTATTCTTTTTCAATAACGCAAATGCTCTGTTGTAAATTTCTTTTGTAGAAATACCTTGGTAGAGTTCATCACGAACTTTATCTAATATCTGTTTCACGATTTTATCATCTGCACCAGATCTTTTTAGGGATGCTCGTAATTTTTCCATAGAAAACTTTACTTTTTCACCAGAAGATTTAATAACATCTATGTTTGAAATTTTCATATTGATAATTTAACGTCCCTAACTTCAGCAACAATTGTATTTTAGTACTACGATAAATAGCCATTAATAAATTTTTTAATTTCTTAAATCGTGCATTACCAGTATTGGAACTTTAGAATGAAATGAAATATGTTTCACTAATGGATCTGTTAAAATACTTCCAAAAAAAACATGCTTTTTATTTATAAAAGCAACCATATCGCTATCTCTACTTTCAATAAAAATGTTGATAGCGGTTTCTACCGAACTGTGCGATAAGAAATGAGGTTTGTGGTTTGTGTCTTCTATTATGTTTTCCAGTAACTGTCTGTTTTCATTCTGTTCTTTACTTAGCTCATTTTCTTCAGATATATGAAGTACTATAATAGTTGCTTCAAATTTTTTAGCTATATCTACGAGGTAATTTAATTCTCTTTTTTTATAATGTGTTTTGTAGCTGGTGGGAAATACTATTTCTTTTGGCATCACCGATTTTGCATTCAGTGGCACCACAATAACTGGGCAGTTGCGTACTTTTTCCATTACGTAAATCGCAGTACTCCCAAAAGCAGTTTTTCTGGAATTAGTTTCCCCTTTTGTTCCCATAACTATAATTTCAATATCATTTTTTTCTACCGCATCTTTAATAGCTTCAATAGGATTGTTGAAAACAGAGATGACGTTAAAATGATGTTTAGGGTTATCGTATTCTGTCATGGCAATCATATCGTAAATTTTTGCTAAACCATTTTCAGAATCTATCTTTTTTCTTTCGTACGATTCAGTTCCTGGTTCCATGTTCAGCAAGTCTTCTAAGATGTTACCACCTGCAGTAAATACGTTCAGCAAATAAAAGTCACAAGGAACATCTTTATAGAGTTCTATAGCGTAACGCAATGCTTTTGTTGCATTTTTGGAAAAGTCTGTTGGTACTAATATTCTATGTCTCATTATTGACCTATTTATAGCGTTATTATAAATATAGTCTAACAGTCTATAACATTAAATGATATATATCAGATCACACAAGGAATAGCCAAAAAAGGAATTTTAGGATGAAACCCAATTTTATGCACCACGGGTTCGTTCATTACTTTTTCGATAAAGCTATGTTGATAATTTATCATCACTAGAATGTTGATATCGAGTTCTTCGATAAAATCATTTATTTCCTGAACCTTATTGGCGTAATCCGGCATCCAATGAAATGTGTGTGGATGGTTTTCCAAGTAGACTTTTAACATCGCCAGATTATAATCTTGCATGCTCGTTAAATTACTATTTTTAGTAATATGAACTATTCTAATTTTAGAATTATTCATATCTGCTAGGTGTTTTATTGGTAGTAATTCCTCGCCGTAAAACCTGTTGAAGTCAGTAGGAAAAGCAATTTGTTTAGGGGTCACAAAATCATATTCATCTGGAACTACAAATATGGGACACAACTTTGATTTTATAGTATTGACCGTATTACTGCCAAAAAACAGTTCTCTTGTTTTTGAGGCGCCTTTAGTTCCCATAACAATGAGATCTATCTTATGTTTTTCTACCGCTGTTGTTATTGCTTTTTGCAATTTTTCTTTACTTAAAATAATCTCAAAACTATGATTAGCATTAACATTAGCATTTTCTGCGGTGTGCTTTAAATCGGCTAATTGTTGCAAGGCCTTTTCTTTTACGGTATTGACATAGTTTGAGGTAATGTAAGTTCTAGCAGTGTTAGGTAAAACCGACCAACTATGTAAAAAATAGAAATTACATTCAACATTAGCATATAATTTTAGTGCATACACAGCTGCACACCATGCATTATCTGAAAAATCTGTAGGTAATAGGATGTTTTTTTTCATGGTTTTGTCTAATTATTATAACGAGTTCATCATATAAGAGCTTAAGAAATAGTATAAATCATATAGCAATTATTATTCGGTAGGAATTACTAAAAACGGCACGTTCAAATGAAACCCGATCTGGTTAATAACATTCTTAAAAAACAGGTTTTCAAAGAACGAATGCTTGTTGTTTATCATAACCAATAGATTAATTTTATGCTTAACTTGAAATTCATTGATAGCATGGGTAACTTCCATGGTTTTGATATCATGAAACAAAAATGCCGAGTCCTTAAACATGGATTCCAATAAGTCTTTATTTCGCTCTTGTTTTTCGGTCAGTTCATAACCTGTTGAGACGTGCATGGCATTTAGCCTAGCCTGATTTGAAGAAACAATGTCTTTTAAAATTTTAAGGTTTGAATGTTTATAGATAGCATCCAAATCGGTAGGAAACAATATCTCATGTGGTGCCTCATAGGCAAAACCTGACGGAATAGCTAATACAGGACATTTCATTTCGTTGAACACCTGTACTGTATTAGAACCAAATAGGATTTCCTTTGCGCCAGTTGCACCTTTGGTTCCCATTACAATAAGGTCGATGTCGAATTCTTCTATAGCCTCTCTAACACCAGACAACATGGTGTCAAATTTAGCGTGGGTCTGAAAAGTATGATTTTTATTTTTTATGAACTCAGAAGAAATTCTTGAAACCACTTTGAATAAGTTTTGTCTCGAAGTATCTCTTACGGCATCCACTAAACCAAATTGTTCTGGATATCCGATAACATATTCAAGATTGTATATTACTGGTATGTAAGTATTCAATAAATGAAACGTGCATTCTTCATCTTTAAATAATTGTATGGCATATGCAATGGCATTCCATGAATTTTCTGAAAAATCGGTAGGTAAGAGTATCTGTTTCATGGTGTTGGAATTTAAGTTTTAATAGCGTGTGGTATTCTGCATAGCAAGTAACGGTATTTTTAAGTCAATGCTGACTTTATCTATATTAGAAGGAAATAGCATGTCTTCTAAAAATGAATGTTGGCTATTAACCATGGTAATAATATCAATGTCTTTTTCTTTTATATAGGTCTTAATAGCATCTGTTACTTGTCGACTCTCCTCTTGGCAAAAATTCACTTCATTTTCACATAATGCATCTGCAATAAACGCTTTGTTGTCTTCTTGTCTTATGGATAATTTGTGACTTGTGGAAACATACAGAACATCAATATGGCTTCTGTAAGATTTTGCCAAAATGGATAGTAGTTTCAGTTCGCGACGCTTATAAGGCATCATGTAATTTGTTGGGAACAATATGCGTTTGGGTTGCGTATGGGCATAATCGGATGGAATGGCTAGAACAGGACATTGCACATATTTTAAAACCTGGAACGTTTGACTACCAAATACAATATGTCGCGCATCTGATTTGCCTTTAGTGCCCATGACTATCAAATCTATATTTTTGTCATCTGCAATAAAATTTGCTTCTTCTACTAATGTATTATATGCTGAAATGGAATGATATGTAAATCTGGGATTTGGTGCTATTTTTTTTACTTCATTTATCAGATTTTCTAAGTTGGTTTGCGATTCATTTTTTATGGTATCTAAAACATCATCAAATACGTCACGAGAGGTTAACCCTTCATGGTCATAAAACTCATTTTGATACGCATGCATAAAATAGAAAGTGGTTTTTTGGTATTTGAAAAATTCCAGAGCGTACTTTATGGCGTTCATGGCGTTTTCTGAAAAGTCGGTAGGAAGCAGAATAGATAGCATAGTAACTGTTTTTAGATTTCCTTTATAAAATTAAAGTGTAAATAGTCTAAAAACAATGATATTTATCAGATGTATTTATATAAAAAAACATCCAACTAAAATAGCCAGATGTTTTTCAGATTAATAGCAAGAAGAATTTTAATCCCTCATAATTATCAAATCAAATTATTTTTT
Organism: Winogradskyella forsetii; assembly: GCF_013394595.1. Lineage (GTDB taxonomy): Bacteria > Bacteroidota > Bacteroidia > Flavobacteriales > Flavobacteriaceae > Winogradskyella > Winogradskyella forsetii. The sequence goes on along the minus strand of NZ_CP053348.1, from coordinate 1,771,555 downwards.
TTAATTCATGAGTTTATACTGGTACAATCCCATATACTACGTTTAGCAAATAAATACCGACTAGAAACAATAGTGTGTAAATGACTTGTACCATCTTAATATTTGTTATTATTAACCATTTAACCGTTTGCTTTGGAAACATGAATAAGGCCAATCCTAAGAATAATGATGCCCAACCTATGAGCGTAATAATTATTTTATAATTTGGTTCCCAGATGTTATGAAATAAAATATTTAATAAGCCAATGATAATAGCGATAAAAGAAAAGATGATCAAAAACTTTTCATCCTTTAAATCATTGAATATTTGCTTGATACGTTTTGGGTTGAGACTCAATATCAAAAAGAAAATGATAAGATACCATCCCCAAAATTTTGCTAAGAATATAGAATTGTCCATAATTTAAGTGATTTATTCGTGTAATACTAAGAATGGAATATCAGTGTGATACGTTATTTTTTCAACTTTGGTATGAAATAAAATATTTTGGAAATAGTTGAGGTTCTTTGCCACCATTACAATCATATCTACAGCCCTACTTTCTACAAAGCACTGTATGGCATCTTCAACTTTTTTATTGGTTAGAAAATGAAAGGTTGGATTAAACTCTTCAAAATAATCATTGAGCAATTCCTTATTATTATTTTGTTCAGTATTTAATTGGGTATCTCTTTTATGTATATGTACAATCCTAAGTTTGCTTTCAAAGTTCTTTAAAATTTCAGTTAATGGTTGTAGGATATTAATATCGTAGGATAGATTGAAATCTGATGGAAATGCAATTTCCCTTAATCTGCTATATTTAGCATGTTCTGGTACGACCAAGGTGGTACATTTTACTTTTGTGATAACATCGCCAGTATTACTACCTATGATGTATTCCCTAAGACCTGACGCACCTTTTGTACCCATAACAATTGTTTCTATTTTCTTTTCATCTACATATTTTCTTATGGATTCTAAAAAGAAATCGTTATCCGTAAGTGCATAAAAACGGTGCTTTTTGTTTGGTCTGTTATTCGCGCTTATTTCTTTGAGCAATTGTCTTAATTTTGTTCTCGATGGTTTTGTATAAACCGCTTCTATAACTTCTTCCGTAGGCATATAAGGTTCTACTCCAGCGACCATGCCTTCAATCCTGTTGACATGAAGCACGTAAAAATGACACTCCCTAGATTCAAAAAAATCAATGGCATACGAAATGGCGTTCTTTGCGTTTTCAGAAAAGTCTGTTGGTAATAAAACATTCATCGTTTAAAATCTTAGTTCCTACAAATTTAAAACGATACGCTTTTTTATAAAATGATATCCATCATATTGAAAAATATGACGAATTCTAGTCAATATCCTTTAGCTTCTCTAGGTCGATAACTTTTATATTTCTCCCGTCCATTTCTATGAGTCCCTGCTTTTTAAAATCGGACATGGTTCTTATAAAAGTTTCAGTGGCAATGCCTGCAACACTTGCCAAATCGTAACGGGATATTTTTATGGGATCATCTGGTTTTGAATTAATTTTTTCTGCAAATCTCAGGATAGTCGATGCGGTTTTTCGTTTTACAGAACTGTAAGCCATTTGCAATAACTGGTCTTTAACACCTGTAATATCATCAGTCAATAACTGAATGACTTCTAAGGTCACTTTGTGGTTTTTGTCCAATACATCTTTTAGCTCAGTTTTAGAAACACCGACCATTTTTAAATTGTCCAAGGCTATTGCAGTTTCTCTATAAGGAATGTTCTGTGTAAAGGATGTATATCCAAAAATATCATCTTCTTTATGAAGTGCTGTGGTAAGTTCCTTTCCATTTTCATCAAATTTATAACACCTTACGACACCTTTCAAAATTAAATAGATATAATTGGAATTATGTCTTTCCTTATAAATGATATCATCTTTCTTGTAGCTAAAAACACTGCCATTATCATCAAAAAAGTTTTTTAAATCATTTAAAGTACTCAACTCCTCTTCATTAGTTCCATTGGTGCTTTTAACCGATTCACGTTCCTCTTTAAACAGCGCAGCTTTTGCAATTCTGCTCTTTATGGCACTTATAATTTCATCTTCGGTAAATGGTTTTGTAATATAATCGTCTGCACCCAAATCCATGCCTTTTCTCACGTCCTTATGCTCGGTTTTAGCAGATAAGAAGATGAAGGGAATAAATTTTGTGTCGTTATATTTTGATAAGCCTTCCAAAACACCATAACCATCAAGAACAGGCATCATAATATCGCAAACAATGATGTCAGGTTTCTTAAGCACTGCCTTCTCTAGACCTATTTGCCCATTCGCAGCTGTGACAACTTCGTAATTGGAAAGTTCTAATAATTCGGCGGTATTTTCCCGTAACACGGTATCGTCCTCTATTAATAGTACTGTTTTCATAGTCGCGCTTTGTTGGGAAGTTCTATGGTAAAGGTTGAACCTTTGTGTTCTATGCTTTCAAAAGTAATGCTGCCATTTAAGTTTTCTAAATGGTCTTTTACGATATTCAAACCAATACCTGTGCCTTGCATGAGCAAAACATTTTCGGCTCTAAAGTAACGATTGAAAATATTTTTTTGATCTTTCTCGGGAATGCCAATGCCATTGTCCTTGATTTTGAAAATAGTACTCGTTTCATTTTGGGAAATGTTGATATCAACCATGGTGTTTTCAGACGAATATTTAATGGCATTATAAATAAGATTTGACAAGATCAGTTCTAAAATTTTTTCATCTTGAAATAAGGAAATATCATCTATGTTTTCGGGATAATTGATTTTTTGCCCATTTTTTAAGAGCATATTGGCATTGTAGATGACTTCATTTAAAACTTTGCTTAATTTGAAATTGGTAAATTTATAATTGACTTTACCTTTTTCCAGTTTCTCTACGGAAAGAAAATCATTGAGAATAGTATTGAGATAGTGTACTTTGTCTGAAATGGTATCTATGTGCTTTTCGCGTTTATCTTGCTGATCGGTTAACTTGTACTTTCTGAGTAGCATGGTAGAGGTTAAAATACCACTTAACGGTGTTTTGAACTCATGCGAAACCATAGACAGAAATTTTGTTTTTAGTTCGTTCAGATCCTTTTCCGCAGCTAAAGCGGTCTGTAATTCCTCTGTTCTAATTTTAACCGTTTTTTCTAACGTTTCTGTATAATTTTTTTGTTCAGTGATGTCTAAAATAATGGCGACGTAAACTGCTTTATTGCCAAGTTTAGAACGTTGTAAATGTACATTTACGGGATAGGTAGTTCCTGATTTTCGTCGATGAACGGTTTCAAATTCAATTTTGTCAACGGTCTCTTTTTCAAGATGTTCTATTTCCTTTTTAAATTTTGCTTGTGAAAAATCGGGTTTTATGTCCAATGGTGTCATAGAAAGCAATTCTTCCAAACTATAACCTATATTTATTTGAGCACCATGATTAACGTTGATAAATTTTAGACTTTCAGCATCAAAAACATAGATTTCATTAAGAGACTCTTCAAATATCTTAGCTAAATGATTTTTCTCCTGTTCTAATTTTTTTCGTTCCGTGATATCATTTTGTATCCCAATAAAATTAGTGATTATGCCATCATTATTCGTGATAGGTGTGATGCTCAAATCATTCCAAAATAGTGTACCATCTTTCTTGTAATTGCGAATAATGGTTTTGTAGCTTCTGCCCTCTTTTATAGCTAGACGCATTTCTTTTATGCTGTCTTGATCTCTATCATCAGCCTGCAGAAATCTACAATTTTTGTTTAAGATTTCTTCTTTTGAATAGCCCGTTAATTCTGTAAATGCTGGATTAAAATAAATAATGGGATTATCCTTTTTGAGCGCATCTGTGATTAGAATTCCATTACTTGAAGATTGCAATGCCTTACTTTTCATTGCTAAGTTATATTCAAAATCTTTACGTGCTGTAATATCAATAACCAAGGCCATTGTAAAATTTTGATTATAAATTTTAAACGAACTCAAACTGGCCTCAATAGGAAAAACAGTACCATCTTTTTTTGCTCCAAAAATATCTGGCCTATGTTTCATTGAACGATGGCTTTGTTCTTTCAAAAAGTCTTTAACTTGTGTATCATGTGTCTTTTGGTGTTTTTTTGGTATTAGAATGTTTAGCGGTTGCTTTAAGAGTTCTTTAGTTTCATAACCAAACATTTTTGCTGCAGTATTATTCACTTCAACAATAATTTGGTGATCATCCACAACTATGACCCCTTCTGCAACGGATTCTAATAGAATATTAAATATTTCCTGGTCTTGTTGAAACACAATAGGGTTAGATTAGAAACTAAAGATAGATAATCCTATTCGATTATTACAATCCAGTTTGTTAAGGTTTAAGAAATGATTTTTAGCTGATGAATATCATTCCGTGAACCAAATGAGAAATTTAAATTTACGGTATGAATTAATGTCAAAATGATGACAACTAAAAAGAAAATGACCGTAAAGTTTTATCAGAATCTCGGTAAACTATTTTATGCCATTGCAGCTATAGATGGAACCATCAGACCTATAGAAATAGAAAAACTCAAAACTTTTGTTAAAGAACACTGGCTTAAAATCGATGATATTGAAGATGTTTTTGGGATCGATGCCGCTTACCAAATAGAAGTTGTTTTTGATTGGCTCAATTATGATGAAGAAATTGATAGCGATATTTGCTATAAGGATTTTGTTTCTTATAAAAACGACCAAAAACACCTGTTCACTGATAAAGTAAAAAAGTTGATTATAAAAACAGGCTCAGCCATTGCACATGCATTTTCTGGTATTAATAAATCGGAATTAATGTTAATGGCAAAATTGGATATGGAATTAAAAAAAACTTAAAACTGAATAATAAGAATACATATTTCAGTTTGAATCTCACTTTATATTTAAGACAAATGTTATGAGAACACTACAAGATTTAGAAAATCAAATAATAACCTTAACGACAAGCATAGACGTAAATTACCCTGAGCTCTATGCTAAACTAGATGAAAATCCATTAACGATTTCAGATGAAATTCATCCAGATATGACCATTAGTGTTATGGAAGATTATTTAGAAAGTCTAAAAGAGATACTAAAACAGTATACTAAAACACACAATAAAGTGTAAGGGCTATTATGATTTTCACCAAAAGTTGTGTATTAAAAGCGTACGCATATTATAGAATCAATCGGAATTCATCAGGATTTCTAATAACCTAATCATGAATGCAATAGAACAAATAAAAGAATGGTTATATACGAATCCATTTATATGGAGTGTTATTAAATTTCTTGCCATATTAGTCCTTATTTTATTTGTAATTCAGTTGCTAAGACGTTATTTAAAAAAGCGGATTTCAAATACTGTAATACGTTATAAAGCACAAAAAGGCATAGAGATTATAGGTTACGTGTTATTAGTTTTTTTTGCCATCACTTATTTTTCTGGAACAATTAAGGATTTTACCATAATCATAGGGTTGTTTACTGCAGGTTTGGCATTTACGCTACAGGAACTCATATTAAGCATTGCTGGTTCCATTTATATCTTTTTGGTAAAAGTTTATAAGCCAGGTGATCGTATTGAAATCAATGGTATTAAAGGCGATGTTATTGATGTGGATAGTATTTATACCACCATGATGGAAATAGGAAAATGGGTAGAAAGTGATAATTATAGCGGGCGCATTGTGAAGTTGAGCAATGCCTTCGTTTTTAAAGGACCAATCTATAACTATTCGCAGGATTTCCCCTTTATATGGGATCAATTCAATTTACCAATTCGTTATGGCTCTGACATGGAACTTGCAAAATCTATTGTTATTAAAATTGCTTCAGACACACTTTCAGAATACACTAAAGCATCTAAATCACAATGGGAAGCAGTTGTAAAAAAGTATTATATTGAAGATGCTGTAGTTGAACCGTCACTTGCTATTAAACTTACCGATAATTGGGTGGAGTTCAATTTAAGATATATTGTTGATTACAAAAAAAGACGATTGACGAGACATATGCTTCACGATAGCATTCGTAAAGCTTTTGAACAAACTAATGGGAAAGTGGTGTTGGCATCAACAACAATAGAGCTTATTAAAATTCCTGAAATAAAAATTACGTCAGACAAATCTGAAAAGCCATGATAGTCACTCAAGATTGAGTTACTTTATATTACCAGATGTCCTTTCAAAGATTTATTTCTAAATAACCCCTAAAATGAAAATTAACATTTTTTATAATTTTTGAATTAAAAACACATTACCATTAATGGCAAATAAAGAACAAACTACTCATGTAAATCATCAAATTTTAGGTAAAAAAACAGAACTCTATTTCGCAATTTTGTGTGGAGTATTTCTATTCATAGGCTTTTTAATTGAAAAATTAACCGGTTTAGCAGATTGGATGTCTTTATTGAGCTACATTATATCCTATTGTTTCGGCGGCTACTTTATCACTATAGAAGCATCTAAAAAAATTCCTAAAGGAGAATTTGATATCGATTTTTTAATGATTGCAGCAGCAGCTGGTGCAGCCTATATTGGTAGTTGGGCAGAAGGCGCATTACTTTTGTTTCTGTTTAGTTTAGGCCACGCATTGGAGCATTATGCCATGAAAAAAGCTAAAAAATCAATTGAAGCATTGGGCAATATATCACCAAAAACAGCTTTAATTAAAAGGAACGGGAAACTTGAAGAAGTATCAATTGAGGCTTTAAAAATAGATGACGTTATTATTGTGAAGCCTAATACAAAAATTGCCGCAGATGGCATTATTATAAGTGGTAGCAGTACTATCAATCAGGCACCAATAACTGGAGAAAGTATTCCTGTTGACAAAACATTTATTGAAAACACAACAAATTTACCTGAGTTTAAAGATATTGATAAAACCCACGTTGTATTTGCAGGCACTATCAATGGCGATAGTAGTATTGAGGTTTTAGTTCTCAAACTGACAAAAGATTCTACGGTGTCCAGATTAATTAATATGGTAAGCGAAGTTGAGGCTCAAAAATCACCAACACAGCGACTCACTAAAAAGTTTGAAAAATGGTACGTCCCCATAGTTATTTTAGTCGTAATTCTATTGTGTTTTGCATTTTTGATTATAGATGAAAGTTTTAATACTAGTATATACAGAGCCATAACAGTATTAGTTGCAGCTAGTCCTTGCGCATTGGCAATATCTACGCCAAGTGCCGTTTTAAGTGGAATAGCAAGAGCCGCACAAAAAGGGGTTCTCATTAAAGGCGGAAAAGCTTTAGAGGATTTAGGGGAAATCACAACGATTGCATTTGATAAAACAGGTACATTGACCGAAGGCAAACCAAAACTTACAAATCTAATTCCTTTAAAGGATTTCGATGAGGAAGCCTTGGCTAAGTTGGTGTTGGAAGTGGAAAGTTTAAGTAATCATCCATTAGCACAAGCGATAGCTAATGATTTAAAGATTAAGTACAGTATTGAATTTCATAATAATGCCTCAAACGTTAACGCCATTCAAGGTAAAGGTATTCAAGCAAAATATCACGGTCATAAAGTATTTGTCGGAAATGTAAAACTGATGGAAGATTCTGGCATAATAGTAGATGACACTATTCGCTCTAAAATGGACGATCTTCTACAACATGGACATACCGTAATGTTAGTTGCTTTTAAAACCGAAATTGTTGGACTGATAAGTGTCATGGATTTACCGCGAAAAACTGCTACCTCCACACTAAAGCGGTTAAAAGAAATTGGCATTAAACACATGATCATGCTCACAGGAGACCATCAAAATGTTGGGAATGCCATTGCCAAACAAATTGGACTTACAGAGGCCAAAGGAAACTTACTGCCAGAAGATAAAGTTGAGGCCATAAAACTATTAATAAAAAGAGATAAGAAAATCGCAATGGTTGGTGATGGTGTTAATGATGCCCCAGCCATGGCATTAAGTACAGTGAGTATCGCGATGGGAGCAGCAGGAAGTGATGTCGCGCTAGAAACTGCTGATGTTGCTCTTATGTCTGATAAAATTGAAAATTTACCATTTGTTATAGGTTTGAGTCGCGCATCAAAACGTATCATCAAACAAAACATTTTTATAAGTCTAGGTGTTGTGGTTTTATTGGTTCCTATCACAATTTTAGGACTAACTAATATTGGAGTAGCAGTTGCTTTTCATGAAGGATCTACTATTGTTGTGGTTTTAAATGCTTTGCGATTGCTTCGTTATAAAATCCATTAATTTCAGTTTTTTTAATTATAGAAATGTTAGTGTTTAAACTGACATTTCTCATTTTAGATACAACAGCATTGTGATAATTTTACCGAAAACAAAATAACAATGCTCACTTTCAAAAACTTCAACATTGCTGATTGGTTTTCATTCTATAGAATTTTTGCAGCACCATTTCTATTGGCACTTATTTGTTTTGACCAGCGTTTAATTTTTACATGGCTGCTTTTAGTAAGTTATTCAACTGACGCCATTGATGGCTATTTAGCACGAAGATTGAAGATTACCAGTCCTAGAGGTTCGCAATTGGACTCTTTTGGAGACCAAATAACCTTGATAATTGGTTTATTAGGTTTATTTTATTTTGAAACTGATTTTATTAAAACCAATTTTATTTTAATTCTTATTGCTTTTGTCCCATACATTTTACAAATGATTATCGCCTATTCCAAATATGGCAAAGCCACTGCTTTCCACACCTATTTGGCTAAGGTTTCTGCTGTAATGCAAAGTGTTTTTATTTTATGGTCTTTGTTTTTCTCACCTAATTATTCACTTTTCTATATCATGATTGGCATTGGCTTATTAGAAACTATTGAGGAAATTTCGCTCATTTTTATGTATGATAATTGGGCTTCAGATGTCAAAGGAATTTATTGGGCATTAATGGACAAAAGACGTCTAAAGAAAAAATAATTTAATTTAAAGGAACTGACTAATATCATAGTCTAAAACAAACATTCTGAATAATTTAGGGGTTAGTCTAAAAAAACAATGCCATGATCAGAAATTTGAATCAAAATGAAAGCACTAAGACCCTGGCATCAAACTATATTGGAAATCTTTCCTATATCTATAGAGGCAGACCATATGTGGTGCCAATAACTTATTTTTTTGATGATCAAAATATGGTCATCATTGGGTACTCGGAAGAAGGGCACAAAATTAGAGCTATGCGTCAAAACGAAAACGTAGCTCTAGGAGTTTCAGAAGTGGATTCCGTTAATTCATGGAATTCGGTTCTTGCCCATGGCACATTTAAGGAGCTTTCCGGAAGCCATGCCAAAGCGCAATTGCACATTTTTTCTTTAGGTGTAAAAGATTTAATTATTGACCAAGAACATAGAAAGTTGGATTTTATAAGTGAATTTTCCAGTAAAATATATAAAGACGATTTACCAATTGTTTTCCAGATTAAAGTTGATGAGATTACTGGTAAAATGAGACACAATTAATTCAAAATAAAGGACTATGAAATTTATATATATACTTGTGCTAATCGTAATGTTTTCAGCTTGCAAAGATGACAAGCGTGAAGAAAATAGCTTTGAAAATGAGGCGATTGAAGAAAATATTCAACTTTCAAATGAAAATATTCAAATTGATGATGTTGATATCGAAACATTAAATAAGTCTATAAATATTGAATTAAAGCAAAAACAGCTCATAGAGAAAAAGGATGAAAGTGAAGAGCTTGAAAAACTGATTTTAGATAAACATTACCTCGTTGAAAAAAAAGACTATACCATCAATTTTAATTACCCTTTGCTCAATGAATCATATAAGCCAACGAACAGAAATTTTAATGATTTTATTAATGACTATTACGTTAATATCACCAAAACCGAGGCCGATATTTTAGAAAGTAAATTATTATGTGATAGTATTACTTCCAAAACGTTCAGAGAGGAACGATTAATAGATTACAAAATTTATAATGTTAATGACCAGCTTATAAGCGTGCTATTTTATAAAGAAAATTTTTACAGTGGAGCGATGCATCCCAGTTATGCCTTTGACTGTTTTAATTTCGATTTAGAAAGCGGTGTGTTTATGGCTTATGAGGATTTTTTTAATCAAGGTTCAGAAGAAGAGTTAGTAGAAATCATAAACGAAACCATTAATAAAGAAATTGGTAAAGGCGAAATGTACTATGAGTGTTGGGACATCTCTTCAGATGATTTCTTCGTCAGTAAAAACAACTTTGTGCTCAACGAAACTTATATTGAATTCTACTTTGATGATTGCGTGATGTGTCCATCCTATACTGGTGTGTATGCCATTGAGCTTCCTTTGATGGATTTACTATCTGTTTTAAAGAAATTTGATTCTAATCCGTTGGTTTTTTAAACACTTTAATACCTCAAAAATTATGAAAACCAAAACAAAATTATTACTAGACTTATGGATAGAAGCAAGAACACGATTTACAAATCAGTTGGGCAATCTTACTGAAGAGGATTTGACAAAGAAACTATTGCCCTCTCCTAATAGTATCGGTTTTTTAATCCGTCATATTGGCGATGTTGAATTGCTTTTTGCCAAAAATGTATTTGGAGCTAGCCATACCAAAGTGATAGCGAAAACAGTTATTGCTCAAAGAGACACTGGAGAATGGACAAATCTTAATGAGTTGTTAGACTATGTGAATCATTCCTATAAAGTGTTACAGTCTATTGTAGAAAAACAGCAAGATTCAGACTGGGAAACTACAGTTGTAACTAAAGAATTTGGTACGAAAAGTAAAGCAGAAGCTTTTGGTAGAATTATTTCGCATACCACGTATCATGCAGGCCAGTTGGCTATAATAAATAAGCATGGACGTTATGATGAACCTAAAGCACAAATTGAAAGATGATATAATAGATAAAAGCTGTTCAAGAATAACTTTAGAAAGGTTTTATTGTATGTTAAGTTACAAATGAAACTTAACTCAGCGGAGCGAAAAGGATTAAATATCCCTTAGCCTAAAAAAATTTTTGCCTAACACACAACATTTAGGCATGATCCCTAAAAAATCCCAAATTACACTTTGCTTCTTGGCTTTAGCATTTTCATCCATTAACAAAAACTAGTGTTTTTTACATTGCTGAAAACACAAAACCCGCAACTTTCGTTACGGGTTTCTTTTGCGGAGAAAGAGGGATTCGAACCCCCGGAGGTGTGACCCTCAACAGTTTTCAAGACTGCCGCATTCGACCACTCTGCCATTTCTCCTTTAGCGGGTGCAAATATAAAATCCTTTTTCATGTGGTCAAAGGTTTTACATAGTTTTTTTGAAAATAATTTAACTCTATTTTTTTAATGATAAAATATGTCCCATTTTAGTTTACTTTATATTTTTCGGCACAATAAATGCTGACTTAATTCTTGAACGCATTAAATTAGCACAAAATTTATAAAGCATGAAAAAAACAGTTATCATCATTGGTCTCATTTCGGCCTTAGCAGCAACCATATTAGCGACTACTAAATTCTTTAACCTCTCCATCCTACCAATAATCATAGCTTTTATTAGTGGTTTACTATTACTGTTTCTTTCAAAAAAAGAGCAATCCAAAATCAAACCTATTCAATATATTTTTCTTTTAGTTATAATTTCATTGAGTTTAACCATTTATAAAGGCGTAATCACTCCGTCAGAAATTGAGGAAACCGAACCATTAGAGCAAACAGACCAAGACAGCCAAGACCGACCTAAAGCAATTATTGATAGTGTCACCATTGATGAAAAAATATAAAATTTCAATCTCATTGTAAGAAAAATTTCCAGCTATTTATCCTATTTTTGACAAAATCAATCCGTTACCTTATTTGACATGAAAATATTCATTGCTTCTGCACTTCTGTTAGTTGGTTCATGTGCCACGTTAAGACATAGCGAAAAAGTGAATAATCTTAAAGACAGTATCACTTATAAAAATAAATCCCTTGTTGAGATTTACCTTAATACCATAAAAATAGACGAGTTAAAATCTCACGTTGTTGAAGTTTCATCAGACAAATATATGGGTAGAATGACTGGTGAAGACGGACACAATCAGGTTTGTGATTATATAAGACAGTATTACAAGCGTCTTAATATAACTGCTCCGGAGTCCCATCCAAATTACTATCAAATTGTACCAAAAGATGCGTTACCAGAAAACCTTAACGCCTCACAAAATATTATAGCCTACATTAAAGGTTCTGAATTTCCCAATGAATATGTCTACATCGCTGCCCATTCTGACCACGAAGGTATCGTTAATGGTCAAATATACAATGGCGCGGATGATAACGGTTCTGGTACTGCGGCCGTATTAGAAATGGCAGAAGCATTCAGCCAAGCCGTTAAAGATGGTTTTGGACCAAAAAGAAGTATTGTGTTTTTGCATGTTACTGCGGAAGAAGTTGGGTTGCATGGCTCAAGATATTATACCCAAAACCCCATATTTCCGCTCGATGATACCATAGCAACATTAAATATAGATATGATTGGACGCGTTGATGAACGGCACCTTGACAATGAAAATTATATTTACCTTATAGGTTCTGATAAAATGAGTACGGAATTGGATTTTATAGCTCAAAAAGCCAATGCAACATTTACCAATCTAGAACTAGATTATAAATATAATGATGACAGGGATCCTAACCGTTATTTTTATAGGTCTGATCATTATAATTTTGCTTTAAAAGATATTCCCGTAATTTTCTTTTTCAATGGTGAGCATGAGGATTATACGAAACCAACCGATACAGCAGACAAAATCAACTTTCCACTTTTGCAAAAACGCGCAAAATTAATATTTGCTACAGCTTGGTATTTGGCAAACTCTGAAGAGCGACTGAAAAAGGAAATTCTCTGATGTTAAACTATGTTAAAAGACTTTGACATCAATCTCAAAAACTCTTTAATTATTGTAATTTTAAAAGTTGATTTTTTTAGAAAATTTCAATTAATTCTTAAACACAAATCATTTAACCTCTTATCCTTAATGAAAAATTTATTGCTATTATATAGTACAGCGTTTTTAATCGTAAGTTGTGGAAGCTCTTCTGGAACAAAATCGATTAAAATTGAAAACATTGACCCTGAAGAATATGCTTCAACAATTACTTCCGATGAATTAAAAACGATGCTATACACTTATGCTTCCGATAAATTTGAAGGTAGAAATACAGGTGAAAAAGGACAGAAATTAGCGGTGGAATATTTAAAGGGACAGTATAAATCAATGACAGTACCAACGCCATTAGGTGACGATGATTATTTTCAAGAAGTACCTTTGGAAAAGCATAAAGTCGCTGAAGGTAATTTAACCATAAACGGAAATGACTATTTAAATTTTGAAGACCTTGTGGTTCTTGCAGCTCCCTATAGTATAAACATGTCTATTGACGATATTGTTTACGTGGGCTTTGGTATTGATGACGACAACTATTCAGATTACCACAATTTAGATGTTAAAGGCAAATTTGTGTTAGCTAAAGCTGGAGAGCCCAGAGATGCAGATGGTAATTTTATCACTTCTGGAAAGACAGATAACACCAAATGGACCAATGGTCGTCAATCCATTTCAAGCAAAAGGGAAGCAGCGACCGAAAATGGCGCTAAAGGATTGATCTTTATTAATAACGAGCAATTTTCCAAATATGCACCATATTACCAAAGTCAAGCTGCATCTGGTTCAACGGGTCGTTTAAGTTTGAAAAGCAATACCGACGGAATGATAATGATCTTGGCAAACGAAGATTTAGGAAAAGAGATATATGCCTCAATAGCTAAAAATAACACTCCAAAACTAATAGAAACAGCTATTAATTTTGACATTGAAAACAAATCTGAAACCATTATTTCCGAAAATGTTGTCGCATACATTAAAGGTTCTGAAAAACCAGATGAAATTGTGGTCATCTCAGCACATTTGGACCATGAAGGAATAAAAAATGGCGAAATTTACAATGGAGCAGATGATGACGGTTCTGGTACTGTGGCCATATTGGAGATTGCTGAAGCTTTTAAAACGGCAGAAAAAGCAGGTCATGGTCCAAAACGTTCAATTCTATTTCTTCATGTCACTGGTGAAGAGAAAGGACTTTTAGGGTCTAGGCACTATACAGACAATGATCCTATATTTCCATTGGAAAATACCGTTGCTGATCTCAATATCGATATGATTGGAAGAACAGATCCCAAACGTACCACAGGAACAAGAAATTATATCTACTTAATTGGTAGTGATAAATTGAGTACGGAATTGCACTATATTTCGGAAGAAGCCAATACAAAATATGTAAATATGGAACTGGATTACACCTTTAATGACGACAATGATCCCAACCGTTTTTATTACAGATCTGACCATTATAATTTCGCGAAGCATAATATTCCCGTGATATTCTATTTCAATGGTACACATGCTGATTACCACAAACCAACAGATACACCAGATAAGATTCAATACGATTTATTGGAAACCAGAACGCGTTTAGTATTTTATACGGCTTGGGAAGTTGCGAATAGAGCTGAAAGAATTGTGGTTGACAAAGCCACTGAATAATTTATCAAATAGTCATGAATTTAAAAGCCTTTCAACACATAATTGAAAGGCTCCTTTATTTTGTTTCAAGACTTTTATAACTTTAAAGCTTCATTCCAAAACCAAATTGTATGACATTGTTTTTAGCTTCCAATGTTTTCAAATCCTGATCTATCACATTGGTAAGTCCATAAGATAGACGAGCATCTACAAAGAATTCATCCGTAATCATATATTCCAATCCAGCGACACCGGAAAAAGCAGCGGTTGAAAATAAGTCGTTGGCCTTCCAAGTTTTCAGACCTATTTTTGGTCCGAATCCTAAAATCATACGATCTGATAAAGAAAACCTCAATAAAATTGGTAAATGAATATAATCAGCTCTAAGTTCTTCTGCTTTTCCACCTTCAGCAGACCATTGTAGTTCTAACATTAACGATGTGTTCTCTGAAAAACCGAAATCTACAAATCCACCAAATGCAAACCCATTTCGGTGCTCGTTGTCAAAATCAGCATCAGGTTCAAAATCTAGGTTGGATATATTGAGTGCACCCCTTACACCATAAGTAATGTCTTGAGATAGACCAACTGTTGTAAAAGCAACCAATAACAAAGCGAGTAAATAATTTTTCATAATTTTCAATTTGAGATAACGAAGATATATTAAATTCTAAAATACATAATGAATTAATGGATTTTAGTAGGGAAAAATCAGACAAATGGGTGTTTTATAACCTAATAATTACAAAACCACACTCGAAACGGTTTCGTAATACATACTTTTTATAATACCATCTGAGAGTCCTATTTTTGGTACATAGACATCTTTTGCACCACTCCATTTCATGGCTGACAAATAAATCCGTGTTGCAGGAATAATAACATCGGCCCTATCTTGGTTTAAGTTTAATTTTGTTATTCGCTCTTCGTAAGAGTAATTTTGAAGCATTTTGTAATAACTTGTCAAGTAAAAATAGGTTAACGGTTTGCCAATAGCTTTACCAGAGATTTTAAAAATCTTATTAATGTTACCACCAGAACCTATTAATTCTATTTTATCGTATGGCTTGGAATTCTCTTTAATCCAATTTTCTAATTCTTGCCAAGTTTCATTCTTAACAATATCATTAAGCAATCTTACGGTGCCTATTTTAAATGATTTGGATTGTTTTTTTTCTCCGTTATGTATAATGGAAAATTCAGTACTTCCACCACCAACATCCACATAAAGATATGTTTTATTCGGATTGATAAACGATTGTAAATCTGTTGCCGCAATAATCGCTGCTTCTTCCTCGCCATCAATAATTTCGACATTTATACCACAGGTTTCAAGTATTTTTTCAGCTAAGGGTGCACTATTCTTAGCCTCTCTCATTGCCGATGTTGCACAAGCTTTGTAACGAGTTACGCCATGGGACTTTATTATGAGACTAAAAGCTTTCATGGTGTCAATCATTCGTTCCTGGTTATATTCAGATATTTCTCCTTTTAAAAAAACATCTGCACCTAACCGAATAGGGACACGGACCAATGAGTTTTTTTTGAACACTACGGGTTCCTCATCTAATTCTATAATATTTGATATTAATAACCGTACAGCGTTTGAACCTATATCTATAGCTGCATATTTCTGTATCTTCAGCATATCTATCCTTCTAAATTATTTAAGTAATACTTATAGGTATCAAATTGCGCTCTTACTTTAGGGTTGTCGTTCCTGCGATAAGTATTATCTTGGTTGTCATTTATGATTCTTGCTTTAACATTATCATTCCAACAGATATCATATAAATGTTGTAATTCCTGTTTTATATCTTCATCATAAATTGGGCAACTCACTTCTACTCTAGTATCAATATTTCTGGTCATCCAATCTGCTGAGGATATATAAATTTTTGGGTTGTTTTGATTCGAAAATATATATAATCGTGTATGTTCCAAAAATTTATCAATAATGCTTATTATCTCAATATTCTCGCTCATACCTTTAATTCCTGGCACTAAGCAACAAAGTCCTCTGACTATCATTTGTATTTTTACACCTGCCCTACTTGCCTCGTATAACTTATCTATCATTTTATAGCTGCTGATGCTATTCATTTTTAGTTTTATATACGCCGGTTTTCCGTTTTTAGCATTTACAATTTCATTATCGATTAAGCCAAATATCTTACTTTTAGTGTAGTGCGGCGAGGTAATGATGTGCTTATATCTATTGACTTTGTAATTGACTTCAAAAAAATCGAAGACTTTATTGACGTCTTTAAGAATTTTTGAATTTGAAGTCATCAATGTAAAATCCGTATATATCCTTGCCGTAGATTCATTGAAGTTACCTGTACTTATAAATCCATATCTTACCAATTTTTCATTTTCTTCGCGCTCAATTACGCACATTTTACAATGCACCTTTAAACCCGTAACACCAAAGAGCATCTTAATTCCTTCATCTTGCATCTGCTCTGCATAGTTAATATTTGCAGCTTCATCAAAACGTGCTCTCAGTTCAATTGAAACGGTTACTTTCTTTCCGTTTTTGGCCGCATTTATTAAAGAGCTTGCGACATGTGAAATCTGAGCCAGTCTATAAATCGTGATTTTTATGGATTTAACTTTTGGATCTAAAGCTGCTTCCCTTAAAAACTTTACGATATATGAGAAGGTGTGATAAGGTGTATAGATTAAATAGTCTTTTTGGGCAATGGTTTTAAAAATACTCTCTTCTAGGCTTAGTCCTTTTACGGGAAGTGACTTAATTTTATCGTAAAGTAAATCCGTTCTTCCCAAACTCGGAAAACTCATGTAATCCCTTCGGTTATGGTAACGGCCTCCTGGAATTATACTTTCTTTTTCGTCTATTGACATGAGCTTTAAAAGAAACTGTAACGTAGATTTTTTAATATTTTTATCATAAACAAAACGCACTGGCGCACCACTTTGTCTGTCTTTGACGCTTTCGGAAAGTTTGTCTATAAAACTTTTACTAAGATCGCTGTCAAAATCCAATTCACCATCTCGTGTTATTTTAATCATATGAGCACTAATGCTTTCATAATTAAATATATTGAAGATGTCATCTAAACAATATCTTAAGATATTATCTAGCATTATGATATAGTTGTTCTCTCCTTTACTTGGAAGTACTATAAACCGATCCATGGTTGAAGAAATTTCTATCAAAGCCACCTGATCCTTGCTCTTAGGACTCGACATCGTTACGCTTAAATATGCCGAAATATCTTCAAGCTCAGGTAAGGCCACATCTTCGTTAAGCATGATTACAACTAACGCTGGACTGATTTCCTGATAAAAATAATTCATAATAAACTCATGATGATCTTTATCTATTTCAGTCTCATTGATGACATAAATATTTTCTTTTTCCAGTTCTTTATCGATTTCATCTAAAATCTCTAAGCTATAACTTTGATGCTCAATGACAATTTGAGTGATTTCTTCCAAAAGATCGCCAGCTTTTATGCCGCCCAATTCACTTTTGCCACCTTTTCCGGCTTCATAAATTCGTTTGACCGTAGCATATCTCACTTTGAAGAATTCATCTAAATTATTGGAGAAAATACCTAAGAACCGCAAGCGTTCAATTAAAGGAACATTTTTATCTGCGGCTTCTTGCAATACACGTTCATTGAATTTTAGCCAACTTAGCTCTCTGTTGATATAAATATTTTTGTCTCTTGTCATTATTTTAATTCCTTTGGAATAATTATAAATTCCGTTGTTCCTTGTTTGAGATCTTTCCAATTATCAATCTCAAAATTGATCTTAACCAGACCACTTGTTGGAAGATTATCTATAAAATTGTCCCCAAATATATTAGAAATTGATGTGAAAGCATGATTGTGTCCAAAAATCATAACCTCATTTAAACTATTTGGTAAACTTTTAATAAAATCGATCACACTTTCCCCACTAAAATCATATAAATCTTCAATGACCTTAATCTCGGTTTCGGGGATTTTTAAGGCTTTAGTAAAGATTTTACACGTACTAAGTGCTCTATTTGCCGGACTAGAAAAGATAACTTTAGGAGAGTCGTTATGTTTAACAAACTGATTAGCAACTAATTTAGCGTCATTTTTACCTCTACTTTTTAAAGGTCTTTCTCGGTCCGAGACGTTATGCCTCCAGGACGATTTACCATGTCTCATTAGAATAAGTGTTTTCATAAATTCATTTGTTGTTTTCAAAATTCATAAATCGATTGTGTTCATTCTATACATGGAACACCCATATAATCATAATTTTATTTGTAAAAATTCCTTTCAAATCATTAATTAAACATCGATTAAACGCATTTTTTTTCGACAAAAGGTTGCATATTTCCGTTTTAACGATTAAATTGCCGCTTTAACTCGAATGTTTGATTATCATTTTAGTTATAAGTTATTTTGTTGTGTAAAATTAATGTAAATGACCCCAAATCAAAAATAAATTAATCCATTCTATTATCCATTTACGTTAACAGTACTTCCCTCTATTTTTTTACAAAAGACAAATAACAATGTTGTTAGTATCTAAAATAATTTTAGATAAGCACTAGTCTTTAGGCTAAGAGCTATATGTAGATATAACCAACATCGTTGACATTATAAGTTATTAAATACTATATGAAAAACAAATACAATTGTATTTCTGTGGCAAGTATAACGAGAGCTATTGCTGTAGCTCTATTTGCTATTTTACCAAATCTAAGCGATGCTCAGCAAGCACCTTCCATCCAAACAGGTGTTACTTTTCAATGGTCTGATACACAAGCTAATCTTAATGATCCAGCAACTATTCAATCCGTAACTATTGGCGGATTGATTTATAATACTTTTGTGGTACCTACAAGTTATGAAATGACAAGATTAGGGCCAGATGGTCATTCAACTAATAGAATTTCAGAAAATGGCTCTACAGCAGGTGGTAACAGTAATTCGCCTAATTGGAATTCTAATGCCATAAGTGCTTTTCAAGACACCAATCTAAATCACTATTTCACAGCTGATACTAATGGAAGAAATATCTGTGAAGACTTTACGGCTGTAGCATCTACAGATGCCCAGAAACAGACCATCTTTTATAATCCGGCAATTCCATCCAATGAAGATGGCATACTCGCTGTTACAGAGAGAGGTGGTAATAACTGTTTTTACATAGAAATATGGGGAATTCCGGCAATGGGTGGCATAGAACAAAAATTAGGCGGAACATTTGTAAGGAACAGTGGAGATTACAGAAATTGTGCTTTCGGACCGCCTGTGAACGGTTCTGACTATTGGAGATCTGGGCGTTGTAATAACAATGGACAAACCATTGGTATTGGATTATTTTATTTAAGTGATATAGCTCCAATTGATTCAAAAATAACGAAAATAGAATTTACAGGTGCTACAAGAGATCATGGAGATGGTAAATTCTTTTTATTACAGAAGTATGCAGTAGACCAAATGGGTTTAAAATGTATTGATTCTGAATTTAACGGTGACTTAAATGAATTTAATAATGTCCCTGATAACTCCACGTATGCGCTAATTTCTGGTCCTACGCCATCAGGACAGTTTTTCGAATTTAACCAAGACGGAACCTATAGCTATATACCTGTTGATAATTTTACAGGCGAAGTGACTTTTGATTATCGAGTATGTTTACCTGCACCCAACGCCTTGGTGTGCGATACCGCTACAGTAACCATGAATTTTGTGAACTTGCCACCGAATCCATCCTTTAATCTTTTATGCGGATCTACTGAAGATGCTTATACGATTTCTGTTGATAGTCCTTTAGGTCCCGAATATGAATACTCTATAGATAATGCTGCTACATTTCAAGCATCACCTGAATTTATTGATGTATCCGAAGGTTCGTATACGCTGGTGGTTAGAAGTGCATATACGGATTGTACAAGTGATTATTTGAATAACCCTGTTGTCATAGATATAAATCTAGGTATTACAGTACCATCTGAGTTAACCATAGAGGGTTGTGATGCTAATGACATTACAAGCTCAAATAGTATATTCCCATACAGCAGTGCACAATCTGAAGATGTGCAATCTGTATTTGCTACTAATTCAAATTACAATGCAAATAACGATTTTGATATTCAAAGCATCACCTATATTGATGAGATCACATCAACTAGCGATTGCCTTATGTCCGTTTCCAGGACATTTACGGTTACTGATATTTGTAATAATTCTGCTGAGGCAACATTAGACATTACAATAGAAAATACAAACGCGCCTTCTCTTAGTATTCCCAATGATATAATTATTGAATGTGGAGATGATGAATCAAGTGCTAATACTGGTGTAGCTACAAGTAATTCTTGTGGGTCGGTTAGAATAACTCAATCTGATGCTGAAACACCAGGTGCATGTGGAGATACGAAAACAATTGTAAGAACTTGGACAGCAACTGATACTTGCGGTCATGCCACTTCTGCAAATCAAACTATAACTGTTGTAGATACAACTAGCCCTGTCTTTAATGAAAGCTTACCATCAGATATTACGGTTACTGCAGATACAATTCCAATTGCTGCTGTATTAACAGCTACTGATAATTGTGATGATAATATTGTTGTGGCATTTACAGAAACAGAGAATGGAAGTTATTGTGACAATTCACATACTATTTTAAGAAATTGGATAACTGAAGATGATTGTGGGAATAGTACTGAACATACGCAGACTATAACCGTAAATCACCCTGTTATTTCGGCTACTGTGAATTCAACAACAGATATCAATTGCTACGGAGAAGCAACCGGAGAAATTTCGATTAATGTTACTGGTGGTGTTCAACCATACACGTTCTTATGGAGTAACTCAGCAACAAGTCAGAATTTAACAAACATCTCCGCTGGCACTTATTCCGTAACTATTACAGATGCTAATAATTGTACGACCTCAATAAATACTGTTATAAATGAACCGACTAATGCTTTAGATTTAACTATTACTAAAGTAGACGCTACGACCGCTCAAGGTTGTTCCAATGGTGAAGCTACAGCCAATGTTTCGGGTGGAACTGCTCCTTATACTTATCAATGGTCGGCTTCCGCTAATAATCAAACAGGTGCTTCGGCAACGGATTTACCTGCTGGAAATCATTCAGTCATTGTTACTGATGCCAATGATTGTACAATTAACCAGACTATAGAAATCGCATGTACTGATGATTGTGATACTGCCCTAACTGTTGGTACAACTACTAATGTGCTGTGTTTTGGTAGTGCTACAGGATCAACTTCTGTATCGGCAAGCTCGGCCTTAAATCCAACGGCTACTTTTACCTTTTCGTGGTCTAATAGCCAAACCGATTCTGGTGTAACATCAAGTTCAATTTCTGATGTTGTTGCTGGTAATTACACTGTAAGTGTTACTTTAGACGGATCTTTTTGTGACCCTGTGGTGCAATCAATCACAATCTCTCAACCCAATGAGGCTTTAGATCTTAGCATTACTAAAGTAAACGCCACATCTATAAAAGGTTGTACTGATGGAACGGCTACGGCTACGGCGTTTGGTGGAACATTGCCTTATAATTATGAATGGTCTGCCTCTGCGAATAACCAAACTACAGCTACGGCTAGTGATTTACCTGTTGGTATTCACTCAGTTGTTGTAACAGATGGCAATGGTTGTAAAGCTGTTGAAAGTATTGAAATCACATGTACTGATGATTGTGACATTGCGTTAACGACCGGAACTACAACTAACGTTTTATGTTTTGGTGAGGCGACTGGTGCCTCCACTGTATTTGCGAGTTCTGCTATCGATCCAACAGCTACGTTTACCTTTACATGGTCTAATGGTCAAACCGATTCTGGTGTAACTTCGAGTTCAATTACTAATGTTCTTGCTGGTGATTATACGGTTAGCGTCACTTTGGATGATTCTGTTTGTGATGCTGTAACAGAAACAGTAACAATTTCTGAACCAACATCTGCGCTTTCTGGTACTATTACTGAAATTACAAATGTAGGATGTGATACAGAAAATACAGGTAGTCTTGTAGCGGAAGCTATAGGCGGAACTCCACCGTATACTTTCTCCATTGACAATGGAACTACAACTCAATCTTCTGGCCAATTTGAAAATTTAGCTGCCAATACATATACGGTTTTAATTACAGACTTTAACGGCTGTACTTATAATATAACTTTGAATACAACTATTGGCATTGATGACAATGAAGATCCTGAGATTGCAGTACCTCCAACATTAAATATAGAGGGCTGTGATGCTTCTAATATTTCTTCTACAAATGCTGTTTTTCCATATAGTGCTTCACAATCAAGTGACGTAAAAGCAACGTTTGTATCAAATGCAGATTATAATGCTTCTGATGATTATAATATATTTAGCATTACTTACATGGATAGTATTATCTCAACAGATAACTGTCCTACAATAGTATCTAGAACATTTACAATAACTGATAATTGTAATAATACAGCAACTGCCACTCAAATTATTACAGTTGAAGATACCAGCAATCCAACGATTACGGTACCTGCAGATGTCACTATTGAATGTGATGAGGCTACAGACCCAACAAATACAGGATTGGCTACGGCTACCGATGATTGTGCAACACCAGACGTTTCTTTTACAGATTCTGAAGTGGCTGCCTGTGGAAACACAAAAACAATCACAAGGACTTGGACAGCAATTGATGCCTGTGGTAATTCAGTGTCTGAAGATCAAACTATAACCATTCAAGATACAACGGCACCTACATTTACTGTACCAGCTAATTTAACTATTGAATGTGATGTCGATGTGACTGATTTAACCATTACTGGTGATGTAACGGATGAAGCGGATAATTGTGCAACCAATCTTGAAGCAATATTTACAGATGCCGTTGCAGATGGCGATTGCCCAAGTGCTTCTATAATTACAAGAACTTGGTCATTGACTGACGATTGTGATAA
The DNA here is from genome assembly GCF_013394595.1 of Winogradskyella forsetii. Classification (GTDB taxonomy): domain Bacteria; phylum Bacteroidota; class Bacteroidia; order Flavobacteriales; family Flavobacteriaceae; genus Winogradskyella; species Winogradskyella forsetii. Next base: position 1,748,094 of record NZ_CP053348.1, on the reverse strand, counting down.
TACCACTACTCTAGTTCAAACCATAACGGTTCAAGATACAACACCTCCAACATTTTCAGTCCCGGCAAATATTACAATTGAATGTGATGAAGATGTTACAGACTTAACGTTGACTGGCGATGTCACCGACGAATCCGATAACTGTGCTTCTGGACTTAATGCTATTTTTACGGATAGCGTTGTTGAAGGCAATTGCCCAAGTGCTTTAATAATTGCAAGAACTTGGTCATTGACTGACGATTGTGACAATAACACAACGTTTGTTCAAACGATAACAATTCAAGATACAACGGCTCCAACTATTGATGATTCTACTTTAGAGAATATTGATATCGAATGTGGAATTACACCTGACGGAACCCTTGAGGATTGGTTAGCAAATAATGCAGGAGCAACAGCAACTGACAATTGTGGAGCGATCACTTGGACCAACGATTATGGTTCTGACACGGATATTGATTGCGACAATGGAGCTATTTCAGTAACATTTACCGCGACTGATGATTGTGGAAATACGGCTACAGTTTCTGCAAGCTATTCTATTATAGACACCGTGGCACCAGCTCTAACAATTCCTGCAGATGTCACTATTGAATGTGATGAGGCTACAGACCCAACAAATACCGGATTGGCTTCGGCTACCGATGATTGTGCAACTCCAGACGTTTCTTTTACAGATTCTGAAGTGGCTGCCTGTGGAAACACAAAAACGATTACAAGAACTTGGACGGCAATTGATGCCTGTGGTAATTCAGTGTCTGAAGATCAAACTATAACCATTCAAGATACAACGGCACCTACATTTACTGTACCAGCTAATTTAACTATTGAATGTGATGTCGATGTGACTGATTTAACCATTACTGGTGATGTAACGGATGAAGCGGATAATTGTGCAACTAATCTTGAAGCTATATTTACAGATGCCATTGCAGATGGCGATTGCCCAAGTGCTTCTATTATTACAAGAACTTGGTCATTGACTGACGATTGTGATAACACCACTACTCTAGTTCAAACCATAACGGTTCAAGATACAACTCCACCAACATTTTCAGTCCCTGCAAATATCACAATTGAATGTGATGAAGATGCGACCGATTTAACGCTGACTGGCGATGTCACCGACGAATCCGATAACTGTGCTTCTGGACTAAATGCTATTTTTACGGATAGCGTTGTCGAAGGCAATTGCCCAAGTGCTTTAATCATTGCAAGAACTTGGTCATTGACTGACGATTGTGACAATAACACAACGTTTGTCCAAACGATAACAATTCAAGATACGACGGCTCCAACTATTGATGATTCAACTTTAGAAAATATTGATATCGAATGTGGAATTACACCTGACGGAACCCTTGAGGATTGGTTAGCAAATAATGCGGGAGCAACAGCAACCGACAACTGTGGAGCGATCACTTGGACCAACGATTATGGTTCTAACACGGATATTGATTGCGACAATGGAGCTATTTCAGTAACATTTACAGCGACTGATGATTGTGGAAATACCGCTACAATTTCTGCAAGCTATTCTATAATAGATACCGTGGCACCAGCATTAACAATTCCTGCGGATATCAGTATTGAATGTGATGAGGCTACCGACCCAACAAATACAGGATTGGCTACGGCTACCGATGATTGTGCAACTCCAGACGTTTCTTTTACAGATTCTGAAGTGGCTGCCTGTGGAAACACAAAAACGATCACAAGAACATGGACGGCAATTGACGCCTGCGGTAATTCAGTATCTGAAGATCAAACCATAACGGTTCAAGATACAACAGCGCCTACGTTCTCTGTTCCTACTGATATTACTGTTGAATGTGACCAAGATGCTGCGGATTTAACCATTACTGGTGATGTAACGGATGAAGCGGATAATTGTGCAACTAATCTTGAAGCTATATTTACAGATGCCATTGCAGATGGCGATTGCCCAAGTGCTTCTATTATTACAAGAACTTGGTCATTGACTGACGATTGTGATAACACCACTACTCTAGTTCAAACCATAACGGTTCAAGATACAACACCTCCAACATTCTCTGTTCCTGTTGACATCACTATTGAATGTGACCAAGATGCTACAGATTTAACCATTACTGGTGATGTAACGGATGAAGCGGATAATTGTTCAACTAATCTTGAAGCTATATTTACAGATAGCGTTGCGGATGGTGATTGTCCAAGCGCTTCTATAATTACAAGAACTTGGTCACTAACTGACGATTGTGATAACACCACGACATCGGTTCAAACTATAACGGTTCAAGATACAACAGCGCCTACATTCTCTGTTCCTGCTGACCTTACTGTTGAATGCGATGTGGATGTTTCAGATGTAACATTAACTGGCGATGTAACTGATGAAGCTGATAATTGCGCAACGGATCTTGAAGCTATTTATACGGATAGCATTGTTGAAGGCGATTGTCCTGGTAGTTCTATAATAACAAGAACTTGGTCGTTAACTGACGATTGTGATAATACCACGACATCGGTTCAAACCATAACAGTTCAGGATACAACAGAGCCTACATTCTCTGTTCCTGCGGACATTACTATTGAATGTGACGTGGATATTTCAGATGTAACTTTAACTGGAGATGTAACTGATGAAGCCGATAATTGCACAACGGATCTTGAAGCTATTTATACGGATAGCATTGTCGAAGGTGATTGTCCTGGTAGTTCAATAATAACAAGAACGTGGTCGTTAACTGATGACTGTGATAATAACACCACATTTGTTCAAACTATAACAGTTGAAGATACTACTGCACCAGCATTTAATGAAACATTACCATCAGATATTGATGCCGAATGTGATTCCGTTCCAACAGCAGAAACCTTAACTGCAAATGATAATTGTAGTGCAGCAGAGGTCAGTTTTGAAGAAGAGATTACAAATGGACTATGTTTAGGTGATTATATAATTGAACGCACATGGAAAGCAACTGACAGTTGTGGGAATGTATCCGAACATACACAATTTATAACTGTTCAAGATACAACAGCACCAGCCCTTGTATCTTCTTTAGATGACAATATAACGGTTGCTTGTGATGGTATTCCTGAAAAACCAAGTTTAGTATTTGAAGATTCTTGTTCTAATGATATTACCGTAACTTACAATGAAGAGTCGACCCAAATAAATGATTTTGAAGCTTATACCATTACTAGAACTTGGGAAGTAGAAGATGACTGTGGTAATGCAGCTGTATTTACTCAAAATATTACTGTTGAAATAAGCAATGTTATAAATGCAGAAGAAGGTTTCCGTTGTGTCCTTGATATTGAATTCGATTTATTCGACTTACTATCTGGTGACTTTAGCATGGACGGAACTTGGAGCGTTTTAGATGGAGATACAACCTTAGATGGTAGTTTCTTTGATCCATCAACGGCTGAAGTTGGTATCTATACATTCTTATATTCTATTACTGAAGGGCCTTGTCCAAAAGAAGTTGAAGTTAATGTGACAATTGATGATGACTGTTTGGTGTTACCATGTAGCTCAGCCGATAATATTCAAATTTCCAAAACAGTAACCGCAAATGGTGATAACGTCAATGATTATTTTACGGTACAATCTATTGAGGAATGTGGCTTTGAGATTGAATTACAAATATTCAATCGTTGGGGAGCAGAGATATATAAGTCTAACAATTACCAAAACGATTGGAATGGCGAGGCTCATAGTTCTTCTATAGGAAGTTCAGGAAAAGTTCCAACTGGCACCTATTTTTATATTATTAATGTGAAAAATAGTGGATTAAAACCGTTTACAGGTCCTATCTACGTGGCAACAAATTAAAATCTTAACCGATGAAGTTATCAAAAATTATAAGTATTGTGATACTCTTCTTGAGTGTTTCTACTGCCTTTTCGCAGCAGTTACCTCAGTTTACGCAATATATGTTTAACACCATTTCTATTAATCCGGCCTATGCTGGTAGTAGGGAAACGCTAAGCATTGTGGGTTTACATAGAAGTCAATGGGTTGGTTTCGACGGTGGACCAGAAACACAAACCTTATCCATACATGCGCCTTTACGAAACGAAAACATGGGTTTAGGTGTTTCCTTTATTAATGATCAACTCGGCTATGAAAATTTCTCATATCTCTATGCCGATTATTCATATACCCTTAAAATTAGTGAAAAAACAAAATTAGCTTTAGGATTAAAAGCTGGTATGACACATTACTTTATAGATCAAGAATTACTTACCGATCCGTCTGTAGTTAACGATCAATATTTCAATGATGTCTCTAACCGATGGAGTCCTAATGTTGGTGCTGGGTTATATTTACATTCGCAACGTTGGTATGCAGGTTTATCGGCTCCAAGAATTTTAAATACAGATTACAATAAAGGTCGCCAAGGCAGCTTAGATTATGTAGCGTTGGAGCGTATTAGTTATTACCTTACTGCTGGTTATGTGTTTGATCTTAGTGAAAGTACAAAATTAAAACCTTCTGTATTGCTAAAAGCAACTAACGGCGCACCATTATCTTTTGATGCTTCTGCAAACTTTTTATTTAATGAAAAATTATGGCTTGGAGCAGCCTACAGAGTGAATCAATATGCGGCTGCCCTTGGCGGTATTGCAGATTTTCAAGTCTCAAAACAATTTAGAGTTGGCTATGCCTATGAATATCCGCTTTCGGATATAGCTCCTTACACTAGTGGTACTCACGAAATATTACTAATGTTTGAAGTTTTTAAAAGCAAACGAATTAAATCGCCAAGATATTTCTAAACAGAACCGTATTATGAAAACCAAAATATTAGCGCTCATACTAGTTTTATTCAGTTCGTTGTCTTTTTCCCAAACGAAATTGGCCGATAAATTCTTTGAAAATTATGGCTATGTAAAAGCAATTGAATTATATGAAAAAGTCGTTGAGAAAGGAAAAGCCGACGCTCACGTTTTAACACGTCTAGGCGATGCTTATTATAATAATTCCAATTCTGAAAAGGCAGTTTACTGGTATAAACAAGCATTGGAAGAATACAAAGATATTGAAGCTGAATATATCTACAAGTACATTCAATCCCTTAGAAGTATAGGCAACTATAAAGAAGCAGATGTTTGGTTTAAAAAGCTAATTGAAGCGCAACAAGGGGATAGCCGTCTTACAGGTTATGATCCAGATGAAGTTGATATCTATGATAAACTGACTTCCAAAAACGAAGATTTAGTGGTAAAGATTGAAAATCTATCCTTTAATTCTGAAAATTCGGACTTTGGGTCTTTTTTAAAGGACAGTACACTTTATTTTGCTTCGGCGAGAGGTGATGACGGCAAGGTCTATAGTTGGAATAAAGAACCTTTTCTTGATATATTTAAAATTAACGTAACTGAGAATAAAGAAGATGGCACCCGATCTTATGGTGCTCCTACTCAAATTAATTCAGAAGACGTAAATACGGAATATCATGAAGCGTCCGTTGCGATTACCAAGGATGGTAAAACGATGTTTTTCACAAGAGATAATATGAATAAACGCAACAGATTAAATTATGATAAAGAAGGCACCACCTACCTCAAAATTTATAAAGCGACACTTGTAGGTAATGCTTGGACGAATGTCATAGATTTACCTTTTAATGATGATGTGTTCTCAACGGGTCATCCTGTATTGAGTCCGGATAATAAAACATTATTCTTTGTCTCTGATCGTGAAGGCGGTATTGGTCAGACTGATATTTATTCGGTTGCTATCAATGAAGATGGCACTTATGGAACGCCTGAAAATCTTGGTGAAAAAATTAACACTGAAGGTCGCGAAATGTTTCCTTACGTTGCTAAGGATAGCACCTTCTACTTTTCTTCAGATGGTCATTTGAATTTAGGCTTACTGGATATTTTTAAATCCAATATCTTAAAAGAAGAACCAACAGAAGAACCAGAAAATATTGGAGCACCTTTCAATAGTGGTTATGACGATTTTGCGTATTTTGTTAATAGTGACACACGTCAAGGCTACTTCTCATCAAATCGACCAAATGGAAAAGGCGGCGATGATATTTATAGTTTTAATGTGATAGAATGTAACCAACAAATTACAGGTATAGCCAGAGAACACAGAACTGAGATTATATTAAGTGACGTTACTGTGCAACTTATTGATGAAACAGGTAAAATTCTAGCAGAAGTAGTGACTACGGCAGATGGATCTTATACGTTTGAAATAGAATGCAACACCACTTACACTATTCTTGGAACCAAACCAGATTATCAAGAGGATCAGCATACCATAACAACATCCAATGAAAACAAAAAAGTAAATACAGTTGATTTAACGCTGAAACCATTAATCCTAGATAGCCAGATTATTATAAACCCAATATTCTTTGATTTTGATAAATCCGAGATTAGAACAGATGCCCAATACGAATTGGAAAATATTGTAGATGTACTGCGTAAACACCCTGAAATGATCATTAAAATTGAATCGCATACGGATAGTAGAGGTCGTGACAAATACAATCTTAAATTATCGGATAGACGCGCAAAATCTACAGCAGAGTATATCATATCTAGAGGCATCGAAGCCCACAGAATAGAAAGTGCTAGAGGTTTTGGAGAAACCCGACTTTTAAATGAATGTGCTAACGGTGTTAAATGTTCTGAGGAAGAACACCAATTAAATAGACGTTCTTATTTCTACATTGTAGATGGCGATAAAGAAAGAGAATAAATTCCCAAACTAAACTGAGATGAAAAGAGCAAGCTTATAATGAGCTTGCTTTTTTATTTTATCATAGGTCCTAATTATAAAACAATGAATAAACAAAAACTATGGATAATTATAATCTCTGGTGAAAATGCTAAATCTTCACTATCATTTTCGCTATGGAAAATCGCATCGAGTTATCACTTATATCTTGCATCAATCCAAAAGTTTTTCTCAATTCTGCATCATACTTATAATCCAACCCATTTATTCAACACAAAACATAAAGCTCTAAGCCAGACTTAACGCTTCAAGGTAAAATGACTTTTAAACACGGCAGGATTATTAGTTCTAGGATCGATAAACTCTACTTTGAACCAATAATCATTAGTTGGCATTTTGTTGCCTCCATAAGTCCCATCCCAACCACCTTGTTCCGGGTTTCCGGAATAAATCAATTTACCAAAGCGGTTAAAAATAGATATAGTTGCATTGGGTTGGTCTCTTAAGGACATTATATTCCAAAAATCATTAACACCATCATCATTGGGTGTAAAAAATGGTGCAAACCCAAGCACGGTAAATTCAACCGTGGTACTCCCACAGCCATAAATATCACGTCCTGTAATGGTATGCACACCATCTGGTATATTACTAAACAACAAATTGGTTGCGCCTTGTTCAAGCAATTGCAACGGCTCATCATCTAATTGAAACTCAAATATACCTTGCCCAACTATATTTTGAACGTCTACTTCGCCAACTTCTGAAAATGATGCGCTTAAAACCACAACATCAAATATTGGAGGGCTAACCGCTTCTACCAAAGTGTTTTGACTGTAACTACAGTCGCTGCCAAAGTTGGTGACGATAGCGGTGTAATTTCCAGGCAGGTCGGCCGTAATGCTAGAGGTACTCAATCCTAAGGGTTCGCCATTGAGCAACCACTCAAAAGTGTTGTTACTTCCTGCTAATCCTGTATCGAGTAAAGGTGGAGAAAATGAAAGCTCTAAGGGTTGCCCTGTTTGGTCATCTAGACATAAGGGCAGTACTTCGGGCAAACTAAATACAGGCAATGGATTAATTGTAATTTCAAACGTTATTGGTTGCGGTGATCGACACTGCGTTTCGGTATTAATGATTTCTGCAATAAGCACTGTACTCGGCATATCTATCAAAAAAGCAGCTGGACTTTCTATAGCTATATCTAGATTAAAATTGTCCCAACCCTCATAATATAGCACTTGGGTGTTTGGTAAGGGATTGGGATTGATGAGCGTATCATATTGGCTTAGATCTATCGTGGCCATCAGTGCTGTTGGCTCTTCACTACAAAAACTAAGGTCGTCAATTATTGTGTTATCTGCAATAACGGTACTTGTAAGCACACTCAGCTCAAAACTCGCCACCGCATAGCAATTGTTACTATTAGAAACACCCAACCAAAGTTGTTGCGGATTGGTGGTATTGGTAAAACTATTAGTATTGCCAATAGGATTGGTGCCACTGAGCGCATCGGTTTCGCTAACAAAGTACTGCACTTCAAAATTGGTACTTGCAGCATTTTCAATAAGAACTGCGTTAATAGCACTAAGGTCAAAAACAGCTGTAGTATTATCCATAGCACATTCAGAAAGTACAGCAGCAGTATTACTAAGCTCAGGTATTTCCAAAACCTGTAGATCTAAACTGCCTGTAAAGCTACAACCATTGATAACATCTTCGGTACGGAAGAATATGGTTTCAAGTCCAGCAAGCGTATTTTCATAGCTCAATGGCAAAGCGCCTGTATCGCTTTGAGCATTAACCATAGACGAATGAAAACTTACCGCAATATTAGGATTACCAAAGGCAATATCTGCCATAGACGCATTAAGATTGAATACCGCAAAACCAGTATTATCACTAGCACAAATCTGCAAGGGTGCTGGGTTAAAATTAATCTCTGGCGTTCCGACCACTTCAATATCAAAAGGTGCAACAGCATAACAAAGCGGTAAGATGTCATTGCGCTCTAAGCGCAACCAAAGGGTCTGCGGATTGCTGGTATTTTCATAATTGGAAGGATTACCAATGGCATTCGTACCATTTTCTGCCTCAGCTTCGCTGGTATGGTAGCTTATAGCAAATAACTGTGGGTCTTGATTCCCAAGAGCAATCGCTGTATTTTGAGTAAGGTCAAAGCTTACAGGCTCGTTTGGAAATACGCAAGCTTGTATGCTAAGGTCACTCACATTATTAACTACGGTTAGTGGCTCGGTCTGTAGGGTAAAACTGCCTAAGGCCGCACAAGCCGTTGGGGCTGTATCTAAAGTAAGCCGCAACCAAATGGTCTGGCTAAGCGCTGTACTGGTATAAGCCGTAGGATTTTCAATAGCATTACTGCCGTTTTGCGCTTCATTTTCGCTTAGATGGTAACTGACACTAAAATCTTGCGGACTTTGAGTGCCAAGTGCTAAAGGCGTATTTACTGTAAGATCAAAAACGGCTTCTTGCCCAAGACTTGTACAGGCTTCTGCTGTAAGGTTCTGCAAATCACCCATACTAAGGGCAAAGCTATTGAGCTGAAAGGATGCTGTGGTAAAGCAATTGGAGTTGTTGCTATTTTCTACACGGACATAAATGGTTAGTGTATCTGCCAAGCCAATGGGATAATCATTAATATTGATGATTTGAGCTATTCCATTTTGTGCCCAATCGAGGTTTTCATGGTAGGTAATGCTTACAGAAGACGGATCAGTAATACCCATACTCACCGCATTGTTGAGTGTGAGATCGAAGGAATCTGTTTGGCCGTTGACTTGGCATTCATTAATATCCAAGGTCTGCTGTATCTGTGGTATGGCTGCATAGCTGACCTCAAAACTAGTGCTGGTAAAACAGTTTGGTGACAAGTTGCTTTCTATACGGATAAATAGCGTCTGCGGATTGCTTGTAGCGATAAAACTACTAGGATTAGCAATAGCATTACTCCCATTTTGTGACTCGGCATCCGAGAGGTGATAGCTGATGCTGTATTCTGTTGGGTTGGCAACTCCCAAGCTGGTAAGGTTGTTTTGTGTAAGGTCTATGGTCGTATTATCTGCAATACTCCCACAAAGGCTGATGTCTGTGGGTGGGATTGTGATGCTTGGCGTTTGTGGTAACGTAAGTGCTAAGGTGATCTCGTTATTGAGCACGTTGCTCTCGTTAGTTGGGTTACTGCCATCTTGTAAGGTATTGGCTTTAATAATTAGGGTGGTGGTGTTAGGCACCGTATTAGGAATACTAAGGTCTATCACTTGGATTTCTGTACCATCAACAGAGAGTGCATTTTGAGTGAAAAAGGTGGCAATAAACACCTCGTCGTCATTGGCATCTAAAGCAAAGATGGAATACGGTGTATTGGCAGGCAGGACATCAAAGGCATTAAAATTATTAATATTAATGTTTAAGCTGATGTCTCTATCATCACAAGGGTTTTGGTTGTTAATGGCTATAAGCTCTGCTGTGGCATCGGGAAGCTCTGACGGAATGACCGTTACTACGTTTTGGATGATTCTATCAAAGGCTGATGTAAATGTAAAAGTGGCTTCGGTATCGCCAATTTGAATTAAGTTAGAAATATCGAAGATATCCAAGTCCATATTCCAGAGATTGGTGGCACCTGTGTAGCCATTGGTACCATTAAATGGGTTATCAACAGGGTTTAGTCCATTGCTCAATAGAGTTCCATTAAAGGAAACACTCTCGTTAATAAATGAATTAGGGCTACCATTCCATGCCAAATAGCCTAGAGTCGCATTGGTAGTGTCAGTTACATTCAGATTACCGATGGATACACTAGTACTAGCATTCTCCTCTAATCCATAGACTGATACTAATCCATCATAAATATTTAGTTGTTGTATAGGTAGCGTGTTATCTTCGTAAATCACTAAGATTGACCAGCCTGAATAATATTGACCTGTTGAGCAATAATTTCCAATTATAGGATTCAAATCTAAATCAGAAAAATGATAGATACTATTACCAAATGCGCTGACCTGATTGGTAATGTTTTTAAAACTGCCAAAGTATAGTGCACTACCATTTTGTTGAGTATCTACGGCGAAAATTTCATCTGCAATTAGAGGTATATCGTTAAGATTTACAGAAGGATTAACCGTGCCTTCACCAATACCCGACCAATATAGATAAGCAGCTATTAGAACTTGATTTGGTGATAGGCTTAATAAGGCAGAGGACTCAGTCGACATTTGGCAAGGTGTAACTGTTTTATTATCGGCTTCATTTAACGTATTACCAATAACTGTATAGCCATATTGCCCACTGTATTGTGCGCGAAGTTCTAGTGGTACATCGGTTGGAAATGGTAATCCGTCTTCATAGCTTACCTCAAAACTTTCCGTGATAAAACAAACTGTGGACAATACACTTTCCACACGCATATATATGATCTGAGGACTGTTGTTAGCCAAAAAGTTGCTAGGACTGGTAATGGCGTTGGTGCCGTTATCAGCATCCGAAGCCGATAGATGATAAGTGATTTCGTACTCTTCTGGGTTAGTAATACCCAAAGTTTCCAGATTATTAGAGGTAAGGTCAATGGGTATAGTGTTTGCAGCGCTAATATCTGTTGGTGAGTTTGTAATGCTTGGCGTTTGCGGCAAAATAAGTGGTAACGTTACCACATTATTAAGACTATTGCTCTCATTAATAGGATTACTGGCATCTTGTAGCGTATTGGCTTTAATAATAAGCGTAGTGGTGTTAGGTATGGTATTAGGAATACTAACATTTACTGTTTGGTTTTCTGTACCATCAATTGGGAGTGCATTTTGAGTAAAAAAGGTGGCAATAAACACCTCTTCGTCATTGGCATCTAAAGCAAAAATGGAATAGGGTGTATTGGCAGGCAACACCTCAAAGCTATTAAAATTATTAATATCAATGTTTAGACTGATATTTCTATCATCGCAAGGGTCTTGGTTGTTAATGCTGTTAAGTTCTACAGTAGCATCTGGTAACTCTGAGGGAATGACCGTGACGACGTTTTGGATGAAACGATATTGAGCTGATGTAAATGTTAAAGTGGCTTCAGTGTCGCCTACTTGTATAAAATTTGAAATATCAAACTGATCTAAATCCATATTCCATAAATCGGTAACACCTGTATAACTATTAGTGCCATTAAACGGATTATCCGCTGGGTTTAGCGCATTGCTCAAAATAGTTCCATTAAAAGAAATACTTTCGTTAAAAAATAGGTTAGGACTGCCATTCCATGCTAAATAACCTATTCTAGCGTCTTGTATATCACTTATATTCAAATTCCCTAAATTTATTGTAGTGCTAGAATTACCTTCATATCCATATACTGATGCTAAGCCGTCATATATATTAAGTTGTTGTATCGGTAAGGACGAATCTTCATAAACTATTAAAATTGACCAACCAGCGTAATAAACTGCCGTATTGCAGTAGCTATCTATCACTGGGTTTAAATCAAAATCTGAAAAAGTATATGTAGTATTACCATATGAGTTTACTTGGTTTGTAATGTCTTTAAAACTGCCAAAATAAGGCGTTGTACCAACTTGTTCTGGGTCAACAACAAATGTTTCTTCTGATATAATTTCTTCACTATTTAGTTGAATTATTGTATCGTAAGTACCATCTTCAATACCTGACCAATATAAATACGCTGCGACTAAAGTTTGATTAGGTTGTAAGTTCAGAGTTGCCGAAGATTCAGTAAGCATTTGACAAGGAGGAGGAGGGGATTGAAACCAATTATCAGTTTCATTCATGGTATTACCAATTACAGTATAACCATATCGACCATTAAACTGTGCCCTTAGTTCTAGTGGAATGTCTGTAGGGAATTGTGCATAGCCCACAAAATGCATTAATATTACCAAAGCGTAGGTCAATCTCTTTTTCATAACACTAAGATAATATTTAAATAATAAACTAATGTATTGGTTATGTTAACTTTATGGGAAGTTTTAATGTTATGCATAGTGCTAGATATTAAAACAGTCTATTAATTAAATTCTATATAATCATGAAAACAGTAAACTTGTTTTTCGTCGCATTACTTTTTAATGTATTAGGCTATGCTCAAAACAATCAATCTTTTAACGGCATCAACACAACTATTGCTCCAGTTTCACCTCCATTAACAGGTGAGATCTTTAGGTTTCAACCTGGCTTGGTAACCCAATTGCAAAGCGGCAGTAACTTTGATTTCACTAACCAATGGTTTAGTCTCGGTGAGTTAACCACAATGAATGGGCAGATGGTCTATGGGCTTAGATTTCAATTACCTTGCTCAATGGCTATACGTACACCTATAAAGAAAATGCCAATTTAAATTTTGATGAGGGCTTACAGCATGGGCTCATTGCGCAAGAGGTAGAAGCGGTATATCCAGAACTGGTACACAATACCACCTATCCTATTTACAATGAAGAAGGCGAGTTTGAAGGCACTGGCAGTTACAAATCTGTGAACTATATAGGTTTAATATCAGAGCTTACCGAAGCTATTAAAGGGTTAAATGCAAAAGTCGAGAATTTAGAGAGTCAGTTAGAGCCACGAGTAGTCTATGAGAAGTCGTTTTCAGCAGAAGAATTGGCTCGCATTGAAAAAAATGCGTATCAATTATCGCAAAATACACCAAATCCACTTAGCGCTAGCACAAGCATTACCTACGTTATACCAGAAGCTTTTGATGAAGCCGCTATTTTAATTTTTGACCTTAATGGTAAAATGCTCAAAACCTATCCTGTAAAAGAAAATAAAGGTACTATTACTATAAATTCCAAAGATTTGAATGGTGCAGGGATGTATCTTTATGCCTTATATGCTAATGGCAAAGATATTATGACCAAGCGTATGCTGTTGAAGTAGATTATGCTCTTTAGTTATAATTGGTGTCAGATGGTTTTGAAATTATGGAAATTGTTGGGCACCATTTTTTTATTAATAGATAATACGTTTTAATAAATTTACTTATAAGTGAACTCATCTTTTGCGGTAGATTTTCACAAAGGCTGAGATGCCATTATGGATCAAATAAAAACCTGTGGATAAAGACGGTAAATACTAATTAACTTTCTACGCAGATTACCGCTTAATAAACATATTAGTAAAATACCATTTCCCTTCAGCGTTCTTTTCTGCTGATACGTCAAAATCCGTGAAATCGCCCTCAATGTTTTCTCTGTGACTTGGACTATTTAACCAGGCATTTACAACTGATGCTGCTGAATTAAAACCATAAGCCACATTTTCTGAAACGACATTGGCGCTCGCATTGGCTTGTAAGCTCTGTTGTCTTAGAAAGAAATTATCGTGGGATACGTTGTTCACTTCAATCATATAGTCTGTATGTGTAAATGCAACAGCTTTTACCGTACTATGATTTTGTAAAGGATTTAATCCTTCATTGATTCTATAAGCATTAATGAGTTCCATGATTTCTATTTCAATCTGTTTTGCCTGAGGTGCAACCGGAACTTCAATGGCGTTCAACGTCTCATCTTCCATAGAGTCTGTGGAACAAGATGTAAAACTAAAAAGAGCAATAATAGCCAAAAACGGCAAGAGTTTTGAAGCTTTCATAAGTAGGTAATTTAGGTTTGGGACTTCTAAATTAATTACCTACTTATTAAAAAAAAAGAATTATTTTATAAATTCGATGAAATACATGTATTTTGTCGTGTTTTTATGTAAAACATCGACGAAATGCACTTTTGAACACAATAATTATGTATTTAATCTTAAAATAATTACCGTTTGTCGGTTATTTTGATTTTTGCATTTTGAAATATTAGGGATTAGAATTAGATTATTGGGTTATTTAAGTAATTCGTAACCATTCATATAAATTTTATAACTAAATTTCTAAATAACTCAATCAATTTGAACTCTGAACTCTGAACTCCGAACTGATTCAAGGTGCTAAACGCTCAATCTTCCAATTGTAATCGTCTTGGAGTTGATAGCGGATTCTATCGTGAAGTCTATTGGGTCTGCCTTGCCAGAATTCTAATTCTACAGGTTTTATAATATAACCTCCCCAATTCTTTGGTCGCTCTATTTCTTTGCCTTCAAATTTTGATTCTAATGCTTTTAGTTTGGATTCTAATTCCGCTCTATCTTTCACCACTTCACTTTGATTGGAAACTACTGCTCCTAACTGGCTTCCTCTTGGTCTCGATTCAAAGTAACCGTCACTCAGGTTTTCCGATACTTTTTCGGCTTTGCCTTTAATTATGATTTGGCGCTCTGCCGCATGCCAAAAAAATGATAAACAGACATTTGGATTTTCTGCAATAGCCTTTCCTTTTTCGCTATCGTAGTTGGTGTAGAATATAAAACCTTCGTGTGTATATTTTTTGAGCAGCACTACCCTATTCTTTGGATAGCCGTCTAAACCAAATGTAGAAACCGTCATGGCGTTAGTTTCATCGACATCAAAATGCGTATCGACCTCCACAAACCAATTTCTGAATAGCTCAATTGGGTTTTCGGGAACATTATCCAATAACAATTCTCCTTTTTCGTATGATTTTCTGTAGTTGCTTAAGTCTTTTTCCATGGTAATGTTTTTTTAAAACTCAAATGATTTTCCATCCTTAGCCAAAAGCACGTTCTCAAAAATGGTTTGTGCTTCGGTCTTAAACTCGTCATAACCATTATAACGCGTCGAATAATGACCAAGTATCAAGGTTTCCACATTTGCCTTTTGAGCTATTGTCGCTGCATGTTTCGCTGTACTGTGCTTTGTGGACATACAAAGTGCTTCGTTTTTATCTAAAAAAGTCGATTCGTGATATAAAACTGTTGCATCTTTAATTAGAGGAATCATCGCTTCATTATAAACCGTATCGCTACAATAGGCATAACTTTTTGCAGGAATGGGATCTTTGGTCACTTTTTCGTTGGCGATTAGAACACCATCCTCATTTTCTACGTCAAACCCTTGTTTTAGTTTTCTGAAATAGGCCACATCGATATTTGCTTCATTCACCAAATTAATATCTAATTTCCGCTCATTTTCTTTCTCTTTAAACAGAAATCCATTGGTATAAATCCGATGTTTTAAAGGAATCGTATGTACTTCAACTTTATCATCTTCATATATTAATTCTGAAACTTCAGCATTTAACTCATGAAAAATAAGGGGATATTTAGTCCAACTCGCAGACAATTTCATTTGAAGCGTTATCACTTCCTTTAGACCTTTTGGTGCATAAATATGAAGTTCCGTTTCCCTGGTCAAAAGACTAAACGTATTGACCAAACCAATTAAACCAAAATAATGATCGCCATGAAGATGCGAAATAAAAATATGTTTTATCCTTGAAAACTTAACCTTATTCCGTCTCAGCTCCACCTGTGTACCTTCACCACAATCAATCAAAAACATGTGGTTCTTAATCTCTAAAACCTGAGATGTTGGATTGGTGTTGGTGCGTGGTGTTGCACTGTGGCAGCCTAGGATGGTTAATTTCATTAATTGTTAAGTTGTTTGTTGTTAAGTTGTTGAGTCGTTACAACTAAACGACGAACGACTTAACGACAAAACGTATTTTAAAATCCTAAATCGCGTTCCATGTCTTCCATTTCAATGATGTCGTAAGCCTCTTGAATGGTTGGGACAACGACAATTTCATCTGGCATGTCGTCTAAATCTACTTTTTCAGAAACCACTACAAAACTTTTTTTAGCACTGCGGTGATTGTTACTCAATCTTAAAAATTCTATAACATCTTCTAATGTAATTTTGTCTAAACTCGACAATCTCACAATAAGATGATAGTTTTTATACTTATCGTAAGCCTGCTCTATGTTGTTGGCCAAAGTTTTTACAGAGGCTTTTTCTTGGGCGATTATGGTAATATTTCCGTCTCTATCTATAATCATGATTTATTGTTTTATTTTAGACGCTAATAGATAAATGACTGCCATTCTAACCGCAACGCCATTTTCTACTTGATTTAAGATAATGGCTTGTTTAGAATCAGCTACATCACTTGTAATTTCCACACCTCTGTTTATTGGTCCAGGATGCATAATTACAATCTCTTTATCTAAGCTGTCTAATAGTTCTTTATTTACTCCAAATTGCTGTGTATATTCTCGTGTTGAAGGGAAGTAACTAATATCCATGCGCTCGTTCTGAACTCTCAACATATTGGCAACATCACACCATTCTAGAGCCTTCTTTAAATTGGTTTCTACTTTTACGCCTAAGTCTTTAATGTACTTAGGCAGTAAGGTTTTTGGTCCACAAACCATTACATTGGCACCTTGTAATTGTAAGGCATAAATGTTTGAAAGCGCTACTCTACTGTGTAAAATATCGCCAACAATGACTACATTTTTACCTTTTACGGTTCCTAATTTCTCTCTGATGGAATAAGAATCCAACAAGGCTTGTGTTGGGTGCTCATGCGCACCATCACCAGCATTTATGATACTTGCATTCACATGTTTGGATAAAAACACGCCTGCTCCAGGATTGGGATGACGCATAACCACCATATCCACTTTCATTGAAAGTATGTTGTTTACAGTATCTATAAGTGTTTCTCCTTTTTTAACTGAAGATTGCGACGCCGAAAAATTTATGACATCTGCCGACAATCGTTTTTCAGCAAGCTCGAAAGATAACTTAGTCCGCGTGGAATTTTCAAAAAACAAATTGGCGATCGTAATATCCCGAAGCGATGGTACTTTTTTAATCGGTCTATTGATGACCTCCTTAAACTGATCGGCAGTTTCAAAAATAAGGTCGATATCCTGTTTGGTCAGATATTTTATTCCCAGTAAGTGATTGACACTTAGTTCGCTCATTTTTTTTAGTCTTCAATTGGCAGTCTTTAGTCTTTAGTCTTCAGTCTAAACTGCTAGTTGTTATATTTATTTTTTTAACATTTAGAAACAAAACTTAAAATTTCATTTTAAACTTATACGTCTTAAATTTCGTTCTCTGGTCATCCCTCGAGCTTCCAACTTAAAGCTTCAATCTTCGTAATTCGTAATTCGTAATTCGTAATTCGTAATTCGTAATTCAAAAATCACTTATCCACCAAATAAACTGCATCCTCTCCCTCATTCTCAATCCACTTCACTTTTACTTTCTGATTATCAATCGCATCGACTTGACGTCCTTTATAGTTCGGTTGAATTGGCAAATGCCTACTAAATCGTCTATCGATTAAGGTTAACAACTCTATATCTTTTGGTCTACCGAAAGACTGTATTGCCGTTAATGCAGACCTTATACTTCGACCTGTGTATAGTACATCATCTATAAAGACAACGTTTTTGTTTTCGACTATAAAATCTATGATAGTGGTATTGGCTTCCAAGGGTTTGTCTCCTCTTCTAAAATCGTCCCTAAAAAACGTGATGTCCAAATGGCCCAATTGAATATCCTTAATGTTATATTCTTCGGTAAGGATTTGTGCTAAACGATCGGCTAAAAACTTTCCTCTTGGTTGAATGCCAATTAATACAGTTTCAGAAAAATCATCATGGTTCTCAATGAGTTGGCAAGCCAATCTGTGAAGGGTAATATTGACTTCTTTAGAGTTAAGTAGTACTTTTTGACTCATATGGTTTCCAAACGTTGTTGGTTTACAAAGTTAGGATAAAATTTGTGGTTTGCAATGGTTTTTCTCGTGAAGGCATATAGGCGCAAAGAAAAAATTAATTAAAAATATGTTATTCAGTTTTCTTTTTATATCTAAAAATCAAAATGGCCATTATTGCACCAACAATAAAACCTAAAAACAGGTAGTTTTCAAATTTAAATCCATTGATGGTTTGTAGAAAACCAACCCAAATAAAATTGATGCTATTGTGGCTAATAATAAATAAACCGCTTTCATAAAGTCAAATATTCGCAATAAAAAAAGCCCCTCGTATAACGAGAGGCTTTACAATATAATTAGAATGGGATTCCCGCTTTCGCTGGAATTTTTTACTTCTTCCCGTCCATTTTATCCTTAAGTGCCTGTAAAGCATCATTGGCATCACCTAAAGTTGGTTTAGCTTCAGCCGCTTGAGCTTCCTGT
This sequence comes from Winogradskyella forsetii, assembly GCF_013394595.1. Classification (GTDB taxonomy): domain Bacteria; phylum Bacteroidota; class Bacteroidia; order Flavobacteriales; family Flavobacteriaceae; genus Winogradskyella; species Winogradskyella forsetii. The sequence goes on along the minus strand of NZ_CP053348.1, from coordinate 1,729,323 downwards.
TTTCTAACAGCTTGCTTAACGATTTTTGCTTCTTCTTCTCTAAATACTGCTGTATGGGATGCTACAACACGTTTGAATTCTTTGTTAAATTCAATGATCTTGAATTCTGCTTCTTCACCTTTACCAAGTTTAGAACCATCTTCTTTCTCTAAATGACGTTGCGGTACAAATGCCGTAATGTCTTCATTAAAATCGATAGTTGCGCCTTTATCTACCATTTCTGTAATGGCAGCCTTGTGCGTAGTACCTAAAGCAAATTCAGTTTCGTACTTGTCCCAAGGGTTCTCCTCAGTTTGTTTGTGACCTAAAGATAATTTACGTCCTTCTACATCTAACTCTAATACGACAACGTCTAAGTTATCACCTACGTTACAGAATTCAGATGGATGCTTAATTTTCTTAGTCCAAGATAAATCTGAGATATAAATCAATCCGTCGATACCTTCTTCTAATTCAACAAAAACACCAAAGTTTGTAAAGTTACGTACAATACCTGTGTGCTTAGAACCTACTGGGTATTTAGAAGTAATGTCTGTCCATGGATCTGGCGTTAATTGCTTAATACCAAGAGACATTTTTCTATCCTCTCTATCTAAAGTTAAGATAACAGCATCGATTTCATCACCAACGTTTACGAAATCTTGTGCTGAACGTAAATGGGTTGACCAAGACATTTCACTAACGTGAACTAAGCCTTCAACACCTTCTTCTACTTCAACAAAAGCACCGTAATCAGCAATAACCACTACTTTACCTTTTACCTTATCTCCAACTTTTACACTTTCACCTAAAGCTTCCCATGGATGCTTAGATAATTGCTTAAGACCTAATTGGATTCTTGATTTGTTCTCATCAAAATCAAGGATTACTACATTTAATTTCTGATCCAATTCAACAATCTCATTTGGATGGTTGATACGAGACCAAGATAAATCTGTAATATGAACTAAACCATCTACACCACCAAGATCGATAAACACACCATAAGAAGTAATATTCTTCACAATACCTTCTAATACTTGTCCTTTTTCTAACTGGCCAATGATTTCTTTCTTTTGTTCTTCAATATCGGCTTCAATAAGCGCTTTATGAGACACTACTATGTTTTTGAATTCGTGGTTGATTTTCACAACTTTAAATTCCATAGTTTTATTAACGTACTGATCGTAATCTCTAATAGGTTTCACATCGATTTGAGAACCTGGTAAGAATGCTTCTATACCAAATACATCTACGATCATTCCACCTTTAGTTCTGCATTTTACAAAACCGTTAACGATTTCGCCAGTATCATGTGCATTGTTTACACGATCCCATGCTTTAATTACTCTCGCTTTTCTGTGAGATAATACTAATTGTCCTGTTGCATCTTCACGCACATCAATTAATACTTCAACTTTGTCACCAACTTTAAGATCTGGGTTGTAACGGAACTCATTAAGAGAAATTACACCTTCAGACTTAGCGTTAATGTCAATAATTGCATCACGATCTGTGATTGTAATTACAGTACCTTCCACAACTTCGTCATCTAAAGTGTCAACGAAATTTTCTGATACTAATTTTTCGAACTCTTCTAATTTAGTGTCCGCAACTTGCTCAATTCCTTCTTCGTAATTGTGCCAATCGAACTCTTCTAAGAATTTTTCTGGGTTTTTTTGAGCCTCAGATATTTGAGGTGCTTCAGCTGTTACAGCTTCGTTTGCTTCTCCCGAAACTTCGGGATCAGCTTGATTTGTTTCTTTTTCAGACATGTGCTGAATTAAAATTTGTATTCTACTAACTTACTTGAAAAGAATGCGGTAAAAGCTGTAGAAGTGTTTGTTTTTATTTATAATTCCTTTTCATTTTCTATAAACCGCTAAAAAGGTGTGCAAAAGTACGATATAATTCTAGTTTTTCCAAAACATTTTGTAAAATTAAAGTACTGAAAACCAGACACCAAATAATGTGACTTTAGTTTGATATTTGTGTCTTATAAATCAGTATATCAAAATCATGTTTGAAATGTTAAAATTTGGTACATATTTTGGTATCTTTACAACACTATTAACAATTTAAAACTTACAAAAAATGGTAAAAGCAAAATATCAAGATGTATTGGACTTGGGAGAAAAATTAAATATCCAAAACGGTAAAGTTGAAGAGGAAAACGGAAAACTGAAAGTTTGGGGAACGGCGTCTACGCAATACGAAAAAGATTTAATGTGGGATAAAATCAAAGAAGTGGGCGGCGAAAACCCTTCTGATATTATGGCCGACATTAAAGTGGCGGACGAATCGGTTTATGCCAGACACACTGTAGAATCTGGAGAAACACTGGGCAAAATAGCCAAACAATATTATGGCGAGCCAGGAAAGTACCAAAAAATATTCCAAGCGAATACAGATATTCTAAAGAATCCAGATTTAATACATCCTGGTCAAGAATTGATTATTCCTAAGCTTTAGTAAAACTTTTTATTTATTTTTAGAAGCGATGAACTGTTTGTTTATCGCTTTTTTAATTTGAAATAATTTGATGAGCCAACCCTAGTAAAGTCTCCAACTGCTCCTCAATAGTCAAATTAGAATTATCAATTTCAATGGCGTCAGCGGCTTTTACTAACGGTGAATCTTCTCTTGTAGAATCTATGCGATCTCGTGTTGTTACATTTTCCAACACATCGTCATAACTTAAATTATGGCCACGATCCAACAATTCTTTGTAGCGTCGTTTGGCTCTTGTTTCCGCTGAAGCCGTCATAAAGATTTTTAATTCAGCATCAGGAAAAACAACCGTTCCAATATCGCGACCGTCCATAACAATACCTTTATCTTTTCCCATAAGCTGTTGCTGCTCTACCAACTTACGTCGCACTTCAGACAAAGTTGCCACAGGACTCACGTATTTTGAAACCCTTAGAGTTCTGATAGCTGCTTCAATATTTTTTCCGTTTAAATAGACTTCAGCAAAACCGGCTACTTCATTAAACTTAAACGTAATGCTGATATCCCCTAACCTATGGATCAAAGCTTCTTCGTCAAAAAAATCTTCGCCAATAAGTTCATTCTCGAGTGCAAAATAAGTGACCGCTCTGTACATCGCTCCAGTATCCACATAGATATAGTTGAGACGTTTTGCTAACTGTTTAGCAACCGTACTTTTTCCTGTGGATGAAAATCCGTCTATGGCGATGATGATTTTGTTCATTTCATTTCCCATGAAAACGGGAATCTCGTATTTTGATGAATTCAAATTTAATTAAACTAAATATTAAAACTTATAATGAAGCGTTTAAATTTTTTTTGACACGAATTTGACTAATTTTCACAAATCTCATTATTCGTGTTAATTAGTAAAATTCGTGTCTTCTTTCTTGAACATTTATAACCTCACACTTACAACAGGAATTTAATATGATTAAAAATCAAATCATCTACCAACGTCTTCGAGAATCCAAATCGATCTGAAGTCCGAAAAAACTGGTATTTGATGCACTTGTAAATCTTGCATGCGTATAACTAAAACGCATTCTGTTTAATTTAATGCCCACACCAACTGATAGTCCTGAAAAGTTTCTCTGATCTACAATTCGCAATTCTTCTGCACGTCTAAAATTATAACCTAAACGAATATTGAAACCACCTTCCGGAAATAATTCCGCACCTAAAATAAGGTGTCGTAAGCCTTTATTAAAAAAACTGACTCGCTCTTCAGTTTGGTTACCATCTAAATCTGTGGTTGCTCTCGCAGGATTAGAAACACCAATAGGCCATTTTTGCAAATTCTCCAAGGTTAAATGCCAACGCAATGGTACATTCTCAAGAGTTTGGGACATTCCAAAATTAACTTCGAGTGGCAAAGGTTCTTGTCGGCCTGCATAAGTTGAAAATTGCGTGCCCAAATTTCTAACCGTTAAAGCAGCATGAAAATCGAGTTTTTCATTGATATACATGGCACCTAGATCTACAGCACCACCAATGGAATTGTATTGTTCTAAAAGCGAGGTTATGAGCTTTACATTCGCACCAACATAAAAATCCGTATTTGGGATTTTATAGTTATAACCAAAGGAAAGTGCAGCTTCGTTACCGCTGAACGTTCCAGTGGAATTTCCATTCACATCATACCCATCAAACGAACCATAATTGATATAAGTCAATCCAATATGCAATGTTTGTACACGTCGATCCCAAGTATAGCCATAAGCAGCCGTTCCGTAAGTTATGCCTCCTAAATAATTAGAAACATTTACGGCCAATTGATTGTTCATCTGCCAATTAATGGAAGCTGGATTGTAAAGTGCTTCCGTAACATCATGATCAAAATTTGTAATGATTTTTCCACCTAAAGCGGCTTGTCTTGGTGATGATACCAAATTGAGGAATTGATAGGTCGATTCTCCACCCAATTGCGCAAACGCAGGTAATGCCAAAAGCAGAATACATAAGGTAGAAATCCTCTTAATCATAAACGATGCAATATTATATAATTTTTCTCTTATTATTATTATTCAGGAAAAATTATACAATGAACTCGCTTAAACTTTTTCAATTTGCTAAAAAATTGCCATTTTGAACCCAATTTTTGTCTTTTTTTCGTCCCGTTGCGGTGCTATGCATCTCTAAAAAGTCTTCAATTGGTCCCAAAATGACTAATTTTCGCTTGAATACAAAAAGTATAAACAAGTTCAACTAAATCTATCTTAAAAACGACTATAAAGTTTTTTTATTTTCAAGCAGAGATGTTTTCTATTTTAACTTCAACTTTTGGCCTATCTTAATAGTATTGCTTTTTAGTCCATTCAATTTTTTAATTGCATCAATTGTAGTTCCGTTTTCCAATGCAATTCGATAAAGATTATCTCCCTTTTTAACGACATAAACGGTTAGGCTCTTATCGTCCCTTGAAGTATCAAAATTATTAACACGAAGTTTTTGACCAATCTTAATGACATTAGAATTCAAATTATTTAAACGCTTTAATTCTTCTACACTTAAATTATAGCGCCTAGATAAACTAAACAAGGTATCGCCTTTTTCTACCCTATGAAAATTGGAATTGGTGGCTTCAAAATTACTACCGTTTGAAGAAATTGAGTTGGTTTCTGTATCAAAATTTTTAATGCGAAGTGTTTGTCCTGCATTCACCAAAGTGGTTTCCAAATTATTGGCTTGCTTTAATTCTGTAAGGGTCACTTTATAGGTTCTAGAGATATCGAGTAAAGTCTCTCCATTTTCAACCACATGAAAATCAGAAATGGTATCTTTTTCGGAAATACTCGACCCAATAACACTAGCATCAGATACCAAAATGGGTTTTGTGTTCAAAGAATCCATTTTGGTTTCTACTACTTTATCTTCTAAAGTGACCAATGTAATTTTGCCAGTAGCAACATTTAGTTTTGCAGGCTTTCCATCTAATAGCACATCTTTAAATTCTACTTGTTCTTGCGCAAAAGCAGCGGTTCCCAAAGTAAGACTTATTAAAAATGTAACTATTAAATTAAAGCTTTTTGGCATTCTGTACTTTTTGTTTGGTTATTGCCAACTTTAAAACCTCACTCATATCTTTCACATAATGAAACGTTAAGCCTTTTAAATATTCTGGTTTAATCTCGTCAATATCCCTTCGATTATCCTCACAAAGTAAAATCTCTTTAATACGAGCACGTTTGGCGGCTAGAATCTTTTCTTTAATACCACCAACTGGCAATACTTTTCCACGCAATGTAATTTCGCCAGTCATTGCTATGCTCTTCTTTACTTTACGTTGGGTAAACAAAGACACTAAAGAGGTCAACATCGTTACACCTGCACTTGGGCCGTCTTTTGGTGTTGCGCCTTCTGGTACGTGAATGTGCACATTATATTTATCGAAAACTTCAGGATTTATTCCAAATTCATCTGCATTGGCTTTGATGTATTCCATAGCAATAGTAGCCGACTCCTTCATCACTTTACCTAAATTTCCGGTAATGGACAATGTGCCTTTTCCTTTAGATAAAATAGATTCTATAAACAGTATATCACCTCCTACTTTAGTCCATGCTAAACCAGTGACAACGCCAGCAACCTCATTGTTTTCATATTTGTCGCGTTCCAATCTTGGACTTCCTAATACTTCAATGACATCTTCGTTAGAAATCTTAATATTATATTTTTCTTCCATGGCGATATTCTTGGCTGCATAACGTACCATTTTGGCAATTTGCTTCTCCAAACCTCTTACGCCAGATTCACGCGTGTAACCTTCCACTATTTTTTCCAGTTGTGGTTTTGCAATTTTTAAGTTAGAATTATCTAATCCATGTTCCTTTAATTGCTTTGGCAACAAGTGTCTTTTTGCGATTTCCACTTTTTCTTCAATCGTATAACCTGTTACATTAATGATTTCCATTCGATCTCTTAATGCGGGCTGAATGGTATTCATACTATTGGAGGTTGCAATGAACATCACTTTAGACAAGTCATAACCCATTTCCAAGAAGTTGTCATAGAACTCATTGTTTTGCTCAGGATCCAAAACCTCTAACATCGCAGAAGATGGATCACCTTGATTTCCTGTGGATAATTTATCAATTTCATCTAAAACGAACACAGGATTTGAAGTACCTGCTTTCTTTAAGCTCTGAATGATTCGTCCTGGCATTGCGCCTATATATGTTTTTCTATGACCACGGATTTCAGCTTCATCACGCAATCCACCTAATGAAATACGTACATATTCCCTGCCCAAAGCTTCAGCAATCGACTTTCCTAATGAGGTTTTACCAACACCAGGAGGGCCATAAAGACAAAGGATTGGCGACTTCATATCATTTCTCAGTTTTAAAACCGCTAAATATTCAATGATTCGTTTTTTAACATCCTCAAGTCCAAAATGATCACGATCCAAGATTTTTTGCGCACGTTTTAAGTCGAATTTATCCTTGCTGAATTCATTCCAAGGCAAATCCAGAAACAGGTCTAAATAATTCCGTTGAATGGAATACTCAGCCACTTGAGGATTCATACGCTGCATTTTGGCTAATTCCTTATCAAAATGCTCTTTTACTTTTTCGTCCCATTTCTTTTTCTTGGCACGCGCTTTCATGTCTTCAATTTCCTCTCCTGAAGACACACCTCCACCCAATTCTTCTTGAATGGTTTTCATCTGTTGGTGCAAGAAATACTCACGTTGCTGTTGGTTCATATCGCTCTGAACCTTGGACTGGATATCATTTTTAAGCTCTAGCTTCTGATATTCCATGTTCATATACTTCAAGGTCTGAAGCGCACGTTCCTTAAGATCATTGATTTTTAAAAGCTCTTGTTTTTCCTCAACCCTAAGGTTCATGTTAGAAGACACAAAATTGATTAAAAACGAATTACTTTCAATATTCTTAATCGCAAAACTGGCTTCGGAAGGAATGTTTGGACTTTGTTTTATAATATCCAAAGACAAATCCTTAATGGAATCAATTATCGCTTTAAACTCCTCATTATCTGGAGCTGGTTTTGCTTCAGCAATATCAGAAATAGTTGCCGTTAAATAAGGTTTTTCGGAAATCACCTCGTTAATCACAAAGCGCTTTTTCCCTTGAATAATGACTGTGGTGTTACCATCTGGCATTTTTAGCACTTTCAAAATACGTGCAACTGTTCCTGTTTTATAGATATCGTTAGCAGAAGGATTTTCAACCGATTCATCCTTTTGTGATACCACTCCAATTACTTTTCCCCCTTTGTTGGCATCGTTAATCAGTTTTATAGAGGTATCTCGTCCGGCCGTAATCGGAATGACCACACCAGGAAATAAAACCGTATTTCGTAAGGGTAAAATTGGTAAGGATTCTGGTAAGGATTCGCTGTTTATTAATTCTTCATCTTCAGGCGTCATCAATGGAATTAATTCTGAATTCTCATCGAAATCCTGAAATGACAGATTGTCTAAATTTAAAAAATTTGATTTTCCCATATATATTTTTGAGCCATTCTGTCATTAATAAACACAGAACAACATAGTTTTAAATGTATTAATAATTAACTTATTGTTGAATACCAATACTTTAGAAGATATTCAAAGTTATTCACATTACCTTAAATTCAATAGTTATGCCATTACCTTAGATTGACATAAAAGGTTTTGGAATTTAAATGAAATTCCTCAACTCGTATGAATTTAAATGATCACAATCCTTTAAATTAGTATCGAAAAGCTATGAAGAAAATGTTCTCAATACGTTTTATTCGTTCCTTACAAAACACTCAGACTGACGAAAAGTTTTATTAATTATAACTTTTTTTCAATTAAACTGTAACAATATAAAATAGAACGCCTCTTTAAATAAAAGCAATTGTTTTTTTGACATCAACCAATCAAGATATCGAACAGTTATTATGGCTTTGTAAATCTGGAAACCAACGTGCGCAGTTGGAAATTTACAACAGATACAACAAAGCCATGTACAACACAGCCCTTAGAATTGTAAAAGATTCCTATAAGGCCGAGGACATTATGCAAGAGTCTTTTTTAACGGGCTTCACAAAACTGAACACTTTGGAAGACACCAACATGTTTGGCGCATGGTTGAAAAGGATTGTGATTAATAATAGTATTGGGCATTATAACAAAACCATGAAACAAAATGAAGTGCCTTTAGATACTGTTATTTATAAAGTTGAAGACGATGGCGGCATTGTAGAACATGAACAGACTAGCGAAAAAGTGAAACAAGTTTTAGACACTATGAAAACCTTGAAACCCAATTATAATGTGAGTTTAACATTGCATTTAATTGAAGGTTACGATTACGAAGAGATCTGCGAGATTATGAATATTTCTTATGCCAATTGCAGAACTTTAATATCAAGAGCCAAAGAGAGTTTGCGTAAAAAACTAGTATTAAATTAATTATGAAAAAAGATAATTTGTATAGTTTATTTGACGATTTGAAAGGTCAGTTTGACATTGAAACACCTCAAAACAATCACGAACAGCGATTTTTAGAAAAGTTGAAAGGAAACACTTTGACTTCAAACGAAGTTAAAACACCGTCTGGATTTCACTGGAAACCCCTTTTGGCCGTTGCAGCTGCATTAGTGATTTGTTTTAGTGTTTTTACAACCTTGCAGAATCAGCCTGAAACTATGGATTTAGCGAGCGTATCGCCAGAAATGTCGGAAACCCAAGACTTTTTCACGGTTACCATTGAAAACGAATTAAAGAAACTAAACAAAGAACGTTCCCCATTAACCGAAGCGATAATTTCGGATGCCTTGGCGCAAATTCAAATATTAGAAAAGGATTATCAAAAATTAAAAACAGATTTAACTGAAAGCGGAAAAGACCAACGTGTTATCTATGCGATGATTTCCAATTTTCAAAATAGAATAGACATTCTGAATACTGTTCTAGAGCAAATCGAAGATGTAAAACAATTTAAAATCAACACCAATGAACCTAAGAATACAATTTAATCTTGCAATTTTATTGTTGTTAATACCTACTTTGGTATTTGCAAATAGTGAAATAGACCTAAAATCAACTAAAGAAAAGAGCATTAAAAAATCATTTGACGTCTCTTCCAACGGCACACTAAAAGTGAACAACAGCTATGGCAATTTAGATGTAGTCACATGGAATGAAAACCGCATCGCTTTTGATATTACCATTAAAGTGACAGGAAATGATTCTGAAAAAGTACAGGAAAGACTTAATGAAATAAACATAGCATTTTCAAATACCGACAATATTGTATCTGCGGTTACTAAATTCGGCAACGAGAAGCGATCTTGGTGGAATTGGGGAAGTAACAACAAGTTGAAAGTTGAAGTTAATTACCTTATAAAAATGCCTAAAACCAATAATGTTGAACTTAATAATGATTATGGTTCCATTAACTTAGATAGGCTTGAAGGCACTGCTAAATTAGTATGCGATTACGGTAAGATTACAACCAAGGAATTGATGGCAGATAACAACTTAATTCGTTTTGATTACAGTAAGAATTGTTATTTTGAATACATAAAAAGTGGCGAAATAAAGGCAGACTATAGTGGTTTTACAGTTGCTAAAACCGAGGAACTGGTTCTTAGAGCAGATTACACTGAATCTATTATTGAAGCCGCTGAAAACGTCAACTACACTTGTGATTACGGGTCCTTAAAAATAGATAACATCAATAATTTAGATGGACGAGGCGATTACCTATCCTTACGATTGGGAAACATATTTAAAACTGTAAATCTTAAAGCAAATTACGGTTCCATAAAAATAGAACGTATGGCTTCTAAAGCGAAAAGTGTAAACATCACATCCGATTATGTTGGTATTACCATTGGTCATGATGCGAGTTTTAATTTCGATTTCGATATCGATTTGCAGTATGGTTCATTACGGGAATCTGAGGGTTTCAGCTTTACAAATAAAGAAGTTGACTATTCTGATAAACAATATGATGGTTATTATGGTGCGAAAAATTCAGGTAACGTCGTGAAAATAGATTCTGAATATGGAAGTGTAACTTTTAAGAAACTTTGAGTTAGTTGCAGCCCGCCCTTACCGAAAAGGCACGTTCGGGCGGGTCGAAGTTTATAAAAAAATCTAAAAATTTTCAATCAATTAAAAAATAAACTTTATGAAATCATTACAATCAATTACAGTATTAGTATTCCTTTTAAGTACCACATTATCTTGTGCGCAATGGGGAAATGGCAAAAAAATTAAGGGCGACAACAACATTACTACGACATCTAGAACTACGAGTTCTTATGAAGGGATAAAAGCTGCTGGACCTATGGATTTTAAATTGGTTAAAGGGAATGAAGGTCAGATTTCCATTAAGGGAGATGCCAACCTAATGGAATATATTATTGTAGGAACAAAAGGCAATCAACTCATTGTTAAAGTGAAAGATGGCTATAATTTAAAACCAAGTCAAACGATCGTTGTTACCATTCCTTTTGAATCTATTGATTCTGTTTCACTGTCTGGCTCTGGTGACATTGAAAGTACTAGCACTATTGAAGCAGAGAACTTTAAAGTGTCTTTAGCGGGTTCTGGAGATATAAATTTAAGTGTTAATGCACAAGATGTGGAGAGTAGTATTGCAGGTTCTGGCGATATTGAGCTAGAAGGTTCTACCAAAGATTTAACCGTAAAAGTTACAGGTTCTGGAGATTTTGATGGGAAGGAATTAAACAGTACCAACGTTACGGCTAAAATCACAGGTTCTGGTTCAGCAGATGTGGTGTGCAATGGCGATCTTGTAGCAAGAATTACAGGTTCTGGAGATGTGAAGTATTCAGGTGAACCGACCAATAAGGATACCAAGATTACCGGTTCTGGTAGTGTTAGTAATTAACGCTTATTACCCAATTAAAAATTGAAAAAAAGGACTGGCTTTGCTGGTTCTTTTTTTTGATAAATAATGGACTAACTAGTCTTCTCCTGAGCGTGTGCTCATCATCAATTCCATAAATTCATTCGAATCATAAACCTTTAATATACTTGTATAAGATTTACCTTCATCAATTTCAACCTTCTTTGGCAAAGGCTCTCTTGGTCCATAATCCCAAGTCACTTTATTAATTACATCACTAAAAATGTCATAATTCCCTTCTAAAGTAATCCCAATAAACCTCACTTCTTTATTCGTCAATTTCGAAGTATAAGTATCTTGAAACCTTTTAGGTCCATAATATTCATAAGACAATAAATACTCTGAGAATGATGGGTTAATCATATATGCCTTATGTATGAAGTTATGCTTTATAATACTATCATTTTCTAAAGTGATTTGGTGCTCTCCTTTTGGTATTTCTAACCGAACCACATCTTTAGGAGGTACTGTATACTTAAGCGTATCTATAACAACTACTATTGAAAATTCGGTTGGATTATCTATAGCTAAATGCACCTCATCACTGCAAGATGTAAGAAATACAATAGTTAGAATTGAAAGTAATACGAGATTTTTCATGAAAAAAATTACAAATGAATGAATGTGCCCTGTGTGATAAACTATATTTTCTACTTATGAAAATAAGTGTTTAGAGCGAAGCTTCATTATCAGACTCTGTTCTCGGCACTCTAAATAAAAGCAGAATTCCAGCCAAAAAAAAGATAACCAAAAACAAAATAGCATTCCGCATACTCCCTGTAACTTGGTCTATAGTTGCAAAAATTCCCATTCCGATAACAATACCTATCTTTTCAGCCACATCATAAAAACTGAAATATGAAGTGGTATCTTCAGTTTCCGGTAAAAATTTGGAATATGTGGATCTTGCTAAGGACTGCACACCACCCATGACCAAACCAACAAAACCAGCTGCGACATAGAATTGAAATGGTGTTTCCATAAAAAAGGCATAGAAACACAAGGCCATCCAGAAAAAATTTATGACAATAAGCGTTTTAATGTTTCCAAATTTTGAAGACGCACGAGAGGTTAAAAATGCACCCAGAATCGCCACTAATTGTATAATTAAAATACTCACAATAAGTCCTAAGGTTTTGGCTTCGTCATCTCCCCAAGCAATCTCTTCTTCCCCAAAATAAACAGCGACCAGCATAATGGTTTGTACTGCCATGCTAAACACAAAAAAGGCAACTAGGTAACGTTTTAAACGTAGATTCTGTTTCAATTGAATCCAAACTTGTTTCAACTCTTTTAAACCATTGAAAACAACGTCTTTTGTTACTTTTCCACCTTTTGAAACGCCTTTTGGTAAAACGTAAAATGTATATTGGCTAAAAAGAATCCACCACAGGCCAACCATTATAAAAGAATACCTCATTCCTACTTGTGCAGCAGTTTCTATGATTTCCCCATTTTCACTTAAATTATCCGATATAAAAAAAACATTCGGATACATTACCATAGCCAAGTTTATGACCAATAAAATGACACTTCCAAAATAACCCATACTAAATCCTTTAGCACTAACGCTATCTTGCTGCTCTGGATAGGCAATATCTGGTAAGTATGAATTATAAAACACCAAACTTCCCCAATACCCTATCAATCCCATAAAATAAAACAAGAGACTAAGATGAATAGTTTCCAAACTAAACCAATACAGACCAATACAACCTGCACCACCAACATAACAGAAGAATTTCATGAAATTCTTTTTATTACCTACGTAATCCGCAATACCAGAGAGTACAGGCGATGTAATGGCAACGACTAAAAATGTGAATACCGTGACATAGGTAATTAATGCTGTACTTTTAAAAACCATTCCAAATGCAGCAACGTTTTTTTCAACTTGACCTAAAAATAATGCTGAATAAAATATCGGAAATATCGAAGACGCAATGGTTAAGGTATATACCGAATTTGCCCAGTCATAAAATGCCCAAGCATTTAGCAATTTTTTACTTCCTTTTTGATGTTGATTCATATATAATTATATCTAATTAAGATGAGATCCCAATCTCCATTGGGATTATTGAATCATCTCACTAAAATGATCCAATAAAAAAGCTGCTCATCCCGACATTTCGGGAGAGCAGCTTCTAAAGTAATCAAATATTTATAAATACAATATTAATTTATTGGTCTGAAATCTGTTATACCAAATTTCTTGGCTTCTGCTTTTGCTTTTGGAGCTAAAGCTTGTAAATTCTGGATTCTGGAATCGTTACTTGGGTGTGTACTTAAAAATTCAGGTGGTGCTTGACCGCCACTATTCGCTTTCATGCGTTTCCATAGTTCTGCTGCTTCATCAGGATTGTAACCAGCAATGGCCATTAGATATAAACCTATTTTATCTGCTTCTGTTTCATGACTTCTACTAAAAGGTAACATTCCTGCTACGTTAGATACTACGCCATAAGATTGGTTAAAAATCCCTAAAGCTTGCTCATCATTGGATAAAGCTACATTACCTGCGACCGCTAGACCTTGTTGAATATATGCCGCACTCATTCGTTGCTGTCCATGATTTGCCAAGGCATGCGCTACCTCGTGCCCCATAATGGCTGCCACACCAGTTTCATTGGCTGCAATTGGTAAAATACCAGTATAAAATGCAATTTTTCCTCCAGGCATGCACCATGCATTCACTTGCTCCGATTCTATTAAGGTGTATTCCCATTTATAGTCATCCAAATAGCCTTGAAAGCCATTAGCATTTAAGTAACGCTCCGCGGCAACCGCAATCCGCTGACCAACACGAGTAATCATTTGAGCATCTGATGTGCCTTTTACGACTTTGTTTTCCGTTAATACTTGGTTATACTGAGCAAAGGCAGATGGAAATAATTGATCATTACTTACAAAAGCTAAGGTCTTTTTCTTTGTAAAGGGATTTGTTGCACATGAAAAGACTACTGCAACAATCACAAGACCTAATATTGTTTTATTATAATTCATAACTAAACTTTTTTTAAGAGTTATTAAAATACGTAATTGATTTGTATTTATTAGGACACTAAATTAGTCAATTAGTCACTATGCTTTTGACTTTATACCCAGTATATGTAACTCAGAAAAATCCTTTTCAACTACAATTGATGTTACACCATTAACTTTCAAGCTTTTAAGCGTTACCTTTTCATTATCAAGTTGAACCTCCACCACATCAAATGGTAAGCCATGAAATTTAATTTTGAAGGTTTCATAAGGCGTCACAAATTTTCCTTCTTTATATTGATTAATGATCAATTCATTTGCCTTTCCTCTTAACGTAAAGTTTCTTAAACTATAGCGTCCTTTTGTATAATCGAAACCATCGTTAGCATCACTAAACAATTCACTTTCCTCCTTACCCTCTTTGTAATAAACATCTAAAGTAATTTCAGTAATTTCTTTTTCCCCTACATACTGTTGAATTGGGAATTTTGGAATAATCGCTCCTTCTTTTACGAAAATTGGCATACTGTCAATATCTGCATCCACCCACATTTCTTTACCTCCTTTCACAATTTCATCTGTCCAAAAATTATACCATTTTCCCTGTGGAACGTACATCCTTCTGCCCTTAGCATTCGGTTCTTGAACAGGACAAACTAAAATTTGTTCACCAAATATAAACTCATCAGTTCTGTAATGTGTTTGAGAATCATCCTGGTCGTATAGCACCAATGATTTCAACAATGGTGTTCCATGACTTACATAATTCCAAAATGAGGTATATAAATAAGGTAATAATTGATAACGGATTTCTATAAATTTTCTAACGATATCAGTAACCTCTTCGTCGAAAGTCCAAGGTTCTTGATCACCATGATCTCCAGAAGAATGCACTCTAAAAAATGGATGGAAAATTCCTAATTGAATCCAACGCGTGAATAATTCGCCTTGTGGTTGTTCCGCAAAACCACCAATATCACTTCCTGCAAAAGAAAAACCAGACATGGCCATGCGTTGTGCTTGCATGTTTGCAATCCATAAATGTTCCCAAGTAGCCACATTATCACCTGTCCAAGTAGACGTGTAACGCTGTGTACCAGAATATGCCGATCGGGTAATTACAAACGGACGTTTTGGGTATGAATATTTCTTTAAACCTTGATAAGTCGCTCTTGCCATTTGCATCCCATAGATATTGTGTGCTTTTCTATGGCTACAAGGATTTCCATCATAATCATGGCGTACGTCGTCAGGAAATGTTTTGTTTGGCACTTCCATAACTGCTGGTTCATTCATGTCATTCCAAACGCCCTTTACGCCTATATCTTCAATTAACTCTTGAAACAAACCAGACCACCAGTCCCTAACCTCTGGATTCGTATAATCTGGAAAATAACATTCACCTGGCCACACTTTTCCTTTCATATAGTCGCCATCTGCACGTTTACAGAAATAATCGTTTTCTAAACCTTCTTTAAAAACAGAATATTCTTTATCTATTTTAATTCCTGGATCGATAATGGCTACAGTTTTAAAACCATCATCCAATAATTCCTTTACCATGCGTTTTGGATCCGGAAAATACTCCTTGTTCCATGTAAAACAGCGAAACCCTTCCATATAATCGATATCCAAGTAAATAGCATCACACGGAATTTTAAGCTTTCTAAAGGTTGACGTAATCTCTTTTACCTTACTTTCTGGGTAATAACTCCATTTACATTGATGGAAACCTAATGCCCAAAGTGGAGGTAAATGGTGTGGTTTTCCCGTTAAATCTG
This sequence comes from Winogradskyella forsetii, assembly GCF_013394595.1. GTDB lineage: Bacteria > Bacteroidota > Bacteroidia > Flavobacteriales > Flavobacteriaceae > Winogradskyella > Winogradskyella forsetii. Next base: position 1,713,212 of record NZ_CP053348.1, on the reverse strand, counting down.
TATAACTTTCTACAACATCGTTCATTTTTGGGCCATAGAAGAAATAATAATTCATCTCACCACCTTGTGCCCAAAAGCTCGTTACGTTTCTACGTTCGTGCGCAAAATCAAAAGTGGACATAAAGGTATTATCAAAGAAAATACCATAAGCTTTTCCATGATGCAAACCTGTGTAGAACGGAATGGCCTTGTAAATTGGGTCAGTATCTTTGCCATACGCATAAGAATCCGTTGCCCAATTACTATAACGCTTTCCCTTTAAGTTCAAATGATTTGGCTTGTCTCCCAGACCGTAATAACTTTCGCCATCATTAGAAGTTTTACTCATCTTTACGATGTTTCCACCATATTGATAACTTTCTTCCCAATGGAAACCGCCTTCATCTTGATTAATAAGAACGCCATCTATAGCATCATAGATAGATACTCTCATATCATCTTTAGAAATCTCGCAACGTAATTTTGAAGTCGTTATTTCGAAATACTCTTTGTGTTCTTCAATCTCTAATTTGTTATACCCAATACTTGCATATTTGGTTATGGCATAAGAAAAGTCATTGTCAAAATTGCCAGTTGTGGCATATCTGAAGCGTAATAGACTATCCCTTACAACCGTTAATTCCAAAATCACATCGTTAGCCGCTGTAAAATATAGCTTATCGACATCTTTTCTAAAGTCTATTATATTTGAAGGAAATAAATTCCCTTTATTTTCTAACTCTGTATTTATAATCATTGGTTAAATTTTGAAAAAATTACCCACAAAAAAAAGGAAAAAATCCAACATCTGAAAGGGTTCACTTAGGTTATTAGGAATTGTTATTAACTATATCGATTTAGTGATCGGATTTTACGATTATTGGAGTTTTTAAGAGATATTTTATTGAATATGCATTTAATGATAAAAGGGATAACAAATGAGACTATTCTAATACAATTAATGAAACCCAAATTTTGTGACAATTAACGAAAGGCTGCCTATAACAATTAAAATATATAGTAGTCTTATTTTAAAGTTGTTACATAATATCAGGCCACATATGCCAAGCAATCCCATAAATCCTGTTTCTAATCTTGTACATAAAATCCCAATAATCAACGTTGCAAAAAACAAATGAGTCCACATGCTTCTCGGTTTCCACAATAAGGCTATTGCTATTATAAATTCAATCACAACTGTTAGCCATGCAAAAATGAAACTAAAGGTTGCAAGGTTTGAAAAGACATCTTTCAATTTAATAGACTTTGCACTATTGGGATCCAATTGATGTAATGCGTTTATACTTTCGGTGTTATTATTTGCTATGTCTAAACTTTCGGGAAAGAAGTTCAAAAATGGATGGAATACAAAACCACGATTCATCATATAATAATAGAAATCCCCACTCATAAAGGGTTCTGACATTAATTTTTGCAGAGCAGAAGCTGTTAAGACAACAACTAAAAGTATCTGAATGTTTTTTAAAAGTATATCTCTTCGTTTATGATATTTATACAGTATAATAGAAAATACCATGAATATCAGCATAAAGTGATGGTTTGCTACTCTAAAATAGAAATGATAAAGATCCAAAACCAGGAGCGTTAAAACCACTAGCCAGATAATTGGATGCTTCGTTTTATCACGAAAAAAAAACCAACTCAAAAGTCCAACGAAAATTAAAGGAATTTTATATAGGCTTAACTTATCTGCCATAATGAAAATATAGATTCCAATCATTAAAAGCAGCAACTGCAGAGGTAACTGAATGTTACGGGTTAATTTAACTCTTATATCAGACCAATATTTCATAGGTCCGATTTCTTTAAATACAGTTCATTGTATAATTTTCTCGAATAATTTCCTTTTTTTGAATCGACCGTTGGCTTCCAAATTTGTACATGAATACTGTCTTTATCAGTTGTTTTTAGAACAATATTTGCCGCTTTTTTAAGATTATTTTCATTTGGCATTCTTTTCAGCATACGGAAAGCGTTTTCAATGTCTCGGTTTACCTCTATCAAAGAATCAACAGACAAACCTGGAATATATATTTGGTCGTAGTAATAATGGATTCCTGTGTACATGCCGTAGCCACCACCTTTCCACTTATTGAGTTTTTGTGTATTTACAAAGAAGAGCTGAATGGCAATAACTATTACCGCAATACCGGGAATTCCGTATTTTAACAAGAGTTCTTTTATTCGGTTGGGCATGCGTTATTTTTGAATTACTAAGTTATGCAAATTATATTTCAAGTAATTATTTGTAATCTACATTCTAGCCAGGATTTATGAGATTCAGAATGTGTATTATAACTATAGTTTTATCATTACCATGATAATCATTTCAAATCATAATGATTCAAAAACAACTCCTCAATTTCAATATCAACATTTTTTAAAAATTGAATAGAGGCTTCAATAGTATCGTGCAGAACTTCATCTACTTTTATAAATGGCACTACTTTTCGGTATTGCTCTAAAAATGATTCTAGTAAAGGAGAGGTTTTTAGAGGTCTTCGAAACTCTAAAGCCTGAGATGCATTCATCAATTCTATAGCAATAACACGATCTACATTTTTAACCAAAGTATAAGCTTGCGTCGCTGCATTGGCTCCCATACTTACATGATCTTCTTGTCCATTGCTGGATACAATACTATCTACACTTGCTGGAGTTGCCATTTGTTTATTGGCACTAACAATACTTGCGGCTGTATATTGTGGAATCATGAATCCTGAATTCAATCCTGGATTATCCACTAAAAATGCTGGCAAACCTCTTAAACCTGATACTAATTGAAAAACGCGACGTTCAGAAATATTTCCAATTTCGGCCATAGCAATCTTTAAATAATCTAGGGCTAATGCTAAGGGCTGTCCGTGAAAATTACCTCCAGAAATAATTAAATCGTCTTCTGGAAAGATATTGGGATTATCCGTTACCGAATTGATTTCGGTTAAAATTACTTTTTCTACGAAATCCAAGGTGTCCTTTGTTGCGCCATGAACTTGCGGAATACAACGAAACGAATAGGGATCTTGTACATGTTCTTTTTCTCTGCTAATCAATTCACTGCCTTTTAAAAATTCATTAAAACGGCGTGCCACTTTTCGCTGTCCAGGATGCGGTCTTACGGCATGTACTAAATCGTGAAAAGGATCTAAACGGCCATCAAAAGCATCTAAAGAAATACTAGCAATGATATCTGCTAAATACGATGTTTTGTGGGACATCAGCATTAAATAAACACCATAAGCACTCATAAATTGCGTGCCATTTAATAAAGCCAAACCTTCCTTCGCTTCGAGCTTAACAGGCTCCCAATTAAACTCTTTTAAAAGTGTGGCTGCTTCGTATTCTTTATTATTATGTACAACCTTTCCCTTACCCAATAAAGGTAAAGCCAAATGTGCCAAAGGCGCCAAATCACCTGAAGCTCCCAAAGACCCTTGGGTAAATACAAAAGGGAAAATGTCATTGTTAAAAAAGTCAATCAATCTATTCACGGTTTCAAGCTGAACGCCACTATGCCCATAACTCAACGATTGAATTTTTAAAAGCAACATCACCTTCACAATAGACTCTGGCACACGATCTCCCGTTCCGCAGGCATGAGACATCACTAAGTTTTCTTGAAGTTGACTTAGATCTTCATCAGAAATTTTCACATTATATAAAGATCCAAAGCCTGTATTAATGCCATACATAGGTTTTTTTTCACTTGCCAATTTGTTGTCTAAATAGGTTTTACATTTCTTAATATTATTTGCAGAAGTTTCTGAAAGTTTTAGTTTTTTATTTTTATAAAAAATATTGTAAATCGTTACAATGTCTAAGGCTTCAGAAGAAATGATATGATAGTTGTCCATGAAGTAAAAATTTAGAATTCAAAATTGAGATTTTTTTTTGGACACTACAAGGTTTTGTGAATAGTTTGTTGGTTGCTATTGGAAATCTTAAATTATTGAATTCTAATTCAAACAAAAAAACGCAATCAATCCCGATAGCTATCGGGAGATTGCGTTTTTCTTGTTTATTAAGCTGTCCACATCTTCATGCTTCCAACTTCAAGCTTCGTGCTTTGACGAGATTCCGAATCAAGTTCGGAATAAGCGATTCACACAACTTTCGCAAAAAGCGAAAGATGGTTCTCTGCTTACTTCACCTCTTCAAAGTCCACATCTTCAACATCACTACTTTCATCGGCAGCTTGTCCTTTTGCACCTGCACCTGCGTCAGTTGGTCCACCTTCTGGCGCTCCTCCTTGTTCTGCTTGTGCTTTGTACATTTCTTCACTTGCTACTTTCCAAGCTTCGTTGATTTTCTCTAAAGCCGGATCGATAACTGCGATATCTTTAGTTTCGTATGCTTTCTTCAATTCTTCAAGTGCATCTTCAATTGGCTTTTTCTTATCATCAGATAATTTGTCACCAAATTCTTTTAATTGACTTTCCGTTTGGAAAATCATAGCATCAGCACTATTCAACTTATCAGCTGTTTCTTTTGCTTTAGCATCAGATTCTGCATTGGCTTCAGCTTCAGCTTTCATTTTTTGGATTTCCTCTTCTGTCAATCCAGATGACGCTTCAATTCTGATATCTTGAGATTTATTTGTCGCTTTATCTGTTGCAGATACTTTAATGATACCATTGGCATCAATATCAAACGTTACTTCAATCTGAGGGGTTCCTCGTCTTGCTGGTGGAATACCATCTAGGTGGAAACGACCAATCGTTTTGTTATCTGCTGCCATTGGACGTTCACCTTGTAATACGTGAATCTCTACTGATGGCTGATTGTCTGCTGCTGTTGAGAATACTTGCGATTTCTTAGTCGGAATCGTAGTGTTGGCTTCGATCAATTTCGTCATTACATTACCCATAGTTTCAATACCAAGAGATAATGGCGTAACGTCTAATAAAAGAACGTCTTTTACATCTCCTGTTAATACACCACCTTGGATTCCTGCTCCTAAAGAAACCACTTCATCAGGGTTTACACCTTTACTTGGTGCTTTTCCAAAGAATTTCTCTACAGCTTCCTGTACTGCTGGAATTCGCGTAGAACCACCAACTAGGATAATTTCATCAATATCAGACTTAGATAAACCTGCTGCTTTTAAGGCAGTTTGACAAGGTTCAATTGTTCTTTTAATTAAATCGTCAATTAACTGCTCAAATTTTGAACGTGTCAATGTACGTACCAAGTGTTTTGGTCCACTAGCTGTAGCTGTTACGTAAGGTAAGTTGATTTCTGTTTGAGCAGAAGATGATAATTCAATCTTCGCTTTTTCAGCTGCTTCTTTCAAACGTTGCAAAGCCATAGGATCTTTACGTAAGTCCATATCTTCATCTTTCATGAACTCATCAGCTAACCAATCGATGATTCTTTCATCAATATCATCACCACCTAAGTGTGTGTCACCATCTGTTGATAATACTTCAAATACGCCATCACCTAATTCAAGAATAGAAACATCATGTGTACCACCACCAAAATCGAATACTACGATTTTTTGGTCAGTACCTTTTTTGTCCATTCCGTAAGCTAATGCTGCAGCAGTAGGCTCGTTGATAATACGTTCTACTTTTAATCCTGCAATCTCACCTGCCTCTTTAGTAGCCTGGCGTTGTGCATCATTAAAATATGCAGGAACCGTAATTACCGCTCTTGAAACGTCTTGTCCTAAATAATCCTCAGCTGTTTTTTTCATTTTTTGAAGAATCATAGCTGACAATTCTTGAGGTGTATATAAACGACCATCAATATCCACTCTCGGCGTATCATTGTCGCCTTTTACCACCTTATATGGTACACGCTCTGCTTCTTTTTTAGACTCAGAATACTTATTACCCATAAAACGTTTAATAGAATAAACTGTTTTTGTTGGGTTAGTTACTGCTTGTCTTTTTGCTGGATCACCAACTTTAATTTCACCACCTTCTACGAAAGCGATAACCGAAGGTGTTGTTCTCTTACCTTCAGCGTTTGGGATTACAACTGGCTCGTTACCTTCCATTACAGAAACGCAAGAGTTGGTTGTACCTAAATCAATTCCAATAATCTTACTCATAATATATGTGTGTTTTTTTGTTATAATAAATTTTAAACTCGATTACAATAAGTCAATGATTATGCCATGACAAAAAATATGACATGATGTCACTTTAATAAATTGTTATGTGATTTCAGCTTATCACAACATTAGGTAAACCTAAGCTTAACATTCTTAAAAGTTTCTTCATTCTTTAATAATATAGAGTACATGTTAAAGAAACCTCTGTCAAATAACTTCGCTAGAAATAAAACAACCAAAAATTATGAAACACTTATTACGATTATTTTTTATTCTTTTCACCTGTATTTGTGGCGCTCAGCTGAATACTGGAGATATGGCCTTCACAGCATTTAATGCTGATGGAGATGATGATTTTGCTATGGTTACTTTTGTAGATATTCCTGCAAATAGTGTTATCTATTTTTCAGACAAGGAATGGACCGGAACTGAATTTAATTCTGGTGAAGCTAATTATGAATGGCAAACAGGAGCAACTGTGATTTCTGCAGGAACAGTTATTAGCTTCTACACAATTAGTGCAACACCAAATATATCCCATGGCACTATTGTAGGTTCTCCAGGCGGAATATCAGGTAGCGCAGAAGTCATTTTTGTGTATCACGGTACTGATATAGATACACCTACGACATTCATAGCTGCTGTTGCCAATGCCTCATCTGCTTATGATGATGGTGCTGGAACTGGCTTGACTGGCACAGGACTTACTGAAGGCACTACGGCAATTACATACCCTAGTGGAACAGATATAGCAGCTTACAATGGCCCTAGAACCGGATTTACAGCTAATGGTTACCTAGTCGCTTTAAATGATATGGCTAACTATGACATTCAGGATGAAAGTGGAGATCAAAGTATAGATACCATTGCACCTGATGTACCTTTTGATACTACAGCGTTTACTATTTCAACGTCTGACACTAATCCTCCAAGCATAGCTAACATAATTGCAACAGGACAAAACTCAGTAGAAGTAACATTTACCGAAGCCGTAACCCAAGTAAGTGCAGAAACTTTAAGCAACTATGTTTTTAGTCCTGCTTTAACTATAAACGCAGTTGTTTATGACAATATTAATTTAAAAGCCACTATTACACATTCAGGTTTTACAGTTGGTACAGCTTATACGCTTACGGTTAATAATCTTGAAGACACTTCTGGCAATACGCAAACTGTTGCTTATATGAGTAATGATTTATTTTACAATTCATTAACTTCAGGTTTAATAATTACAGAAATAATGTACAACGCACCTTCTGATGATTCTGATGCTTTGGAATTTTTAGAAGTCTATAATAATAGTATGTCTTCAATAGATTTAGGAGGTATTACTGTTAATGACGAAGGCAACTTCATTTTTACATTTCCTGAAATGACATTGGCTTCAGAAGGCATCGTTTTATTAGCAACTGACAAAGCTTCTGCCGATGCTTTTTATGGTGTATCATTTTTAGATATGCCACAAGCAATTTCCAACGCCTTAGGAAATGGTGGTGAATTAGTGGAAATTAAAAATTCTGAAGGTCTTGTTATTTCGCAAGTAGAATATAGTGACGATGCACCATGGCCAACTACAGCTGATGGTGATGGCCCTTCCTTGGAATTGTTGAATCCTAATGGCGATTTTAATGAAGGTACAAACTGGGCACCAGCTACAAACTTAGTAGGACAATCCATCGGCGAAGATGTTTTTGCTTCACCAGGCAGTTATATTCCAGTTACTAACGTTACGCCACAAATAAGCTTTTCTGAAAGTACTTATGCAATTAGCGAAGATGGAACTAATATTGAAGTTTATATCGAATTATCAACATCCACTAATGCTATAGTTTCTGTTGATGTAAGTTTAGTTACTGAATTATTAACTGCTACTGAAACTGATGATTTTTCATTCGCCAATCAAACCATCAATTTTCCTGCAAATTCTACGGATGCTATTGTAATTTCTATTCCTATTGTAAATGATGGCTTAGCTGAAATGGACGAAATGTTCATTTTAGAACTTACCAATCCTATTAACGGAACTCTAGGCGCTAATGAAACTGCCGGTATTTACATTATAGACGTTGATACTGCGGTTCCTTTTGCGACTGATATTTTAGATATAGAATATCTATCAAGTTACTTAGTAGATGCTTCGGGTTCTGCTGAAATTGTAGCGCACGATCCTGTATCTCAACGCTTATTTGTTTTGAATTCAACAGGTCAAAAATTAGAAATCATTGATTTCTCTGATATTAATGCCGTGTCGACGATGAGCTCCATTGACCTATCAACTTTTGGGGATCCAACAAGTGTGGCTTACAATAACGGAATAGTCGCTGTGGGCATTTCGAAAGGGCCTCTAGAAGATGGTGTTGTTGTTTTCTCTGATATTGATGGTGCTAATCAAACTTTTGTTATTGCCGGAAACCTTCCAGATATGGTTGCATTTACACCAGATGGGACAAAACTTTTAGTCGCCAACGAAGGCCAACCAAATAATGATTATTCTGTAGATCCAGAAGGTAGCATTTCTGTTATTGATGTTACTGGTGGATTAGGAAACATACTTCAAACAAATGTAACTAACCTTAACTTTAATAGTTTTGATGCACAAATTGCAACGCTACAAGCATCAGGTGTTAGAGTTTTTGGTCCTGGAGCATCGGTTTCTCAAGATATGGAGCCTGAATTCATCACATTCTCTAGTGACTCTCAAATGGCTTATGTCACCCTTCAGGAAAACAATGCTTTAGGCATTATTGATTTAAGTACAAACACAATTACGTCTATTGTTCCTTTAGGTTTAAAAGATCATAGCTTAGCAGGAAACACGCTTGATGCTTCTGACGATACTGATTTTATTTTCTTGGCAAATTGGCCAGTTAAGGGTATGTATATGCCAGATGCCATGGCGTCGTACGAAGTTGGAGGTGTTACGTATTTAGTAACTGCCAATGAAGGTGATGCTAGAGAATATGATACTTTTGAAGAAGAAGAGCGTGTTAGTGACCTAAATTTAGACCCAACCGTTTTCCCTAATTCTGAATTCCTACAATTAGATAGTAATTTAGGTCGTCTAACGGTGACTAATGCCAATGGTGATTTTGATAATGATGGTGATTTTGATGAAATTCACGTTTTTGGATCGCGTTCTCTTAGCATTTGGAATGCAGCCACAGGAGCTTTAGTTTTTGATAGTGGTGATGATTTTGAACGTATTACTGCAAATGATCCAACTTATGGAGCTTTATTTAATGCAAGTAACAGCAACAATAACTTTAAAAACAGAAGTGATAATAAAGGGCCTGAGCCAGAAGGTGTCACTGTTGCTGAAATTGATGGTCAAGTTTATGCGTTTATCACTTTAGAACGTGTTGGTGGTTTTATGACTTACAACATTACTGATCCAAGTAACCCTATTTTTGAAAAATACATCAATAATAGAAATTTAGGTGAAGATGAAGGCGGTGATTTAGGTCCAGAAGGTATTATTTATGTAAAACCAGAAAATAGTCCTAATGCTACAGGTTTAGTCATTATGGCTAACGAAGTAAGTTCTACTTTAAGTTTCTATGCGCTTAATGCGACAACATTGGGCACTAATGAATTTGCTTTTCAACCTGAATCGTTAAAAATGTATCCTAATCCCTCAAAATCGAATCAGACTATATACTTTAATAAAATGGTTTCAGTGTCTTTGTTCGACATACAAGGGCGTGAAATTTCAACTAAAGAAAACACAATGGATTTTCAATTGCCAAGTTTAACAGCTGGTACCTATATTTTGAAATCAAAAAATGGAGAAAGCATCAAGCTTTTAATTAAATAAATCTGCTAGTTTATTTCTTCAAAAAACACCTTCAATTGAAGGTGTTTTTTTGTTGTAATAATTCTCCGCTTTCTGATTATGAAGTTAAATCTTAATAATTTCTAAAAAGGGCATGTTGTTTGATGATTAATAATAAATTAGTAATAAATTAAAATTATATGATTATGAAAAAAATAGCCTATTTATTATTTGCACTTACTTTTATATTAACGGCTTGCGAAGGTGATCCAGGACCTCCAGGTTTCGATGGACTTGATGGATTACCTGCAGATGATTTTGCCGCTAGGTCGTTTGAAAGAACAATTAATTTCGAATATTTTAGTGACACTGGTTTACAAGAATCTGTAGTTACATTACCTACTACTATTCTTGATAGAGATGCCGTTTTAGTATACAGACTTGAGGGAACAGTTAACGTTGGTGGTCAACCCACTGATACTTGGTCACCACTACCACAGAATTTTTTTCTGGAAGGTTCAGATATTATTCAATATATTTTTAACCATACTTTCGCTGATGTTGAACTATTAATCGATGGTAATTTTGACCTTTCTACATTAGAATCTGGGTTTACTCAAAATCAAACTTTTAGAATTATTGTATTGCCAGTTGAAAATTTAAATAGTGTTAATATTTCAGATATGAATGAAGTGATGCAAACATTTAATATTGATTCATTTCAATAATTTTATGTTTAATCGAACAAGATTAAATAGAAACCTAAAAGTAATTTTAGGTTTTTTTTATACTTTCATTTTTCCGAAATCCTTATAGATACAGTAACAAAATGTATATTTGCTTTCAACTAAAATGTTTGTTTAAATGGAGTGTATTTCTGTCTTTGACATGCTTAAAATAGGTGTTGGCCCTTCGAGTTCGCATACTTTAGGCCCTTGGAGAGCTGCCGAACGTTGGATTAAGGAATTGAAAGCTAAAAATCGTTTTGAAAAGGTTGAAAAAATTACTGTCGATTTATATGGGTCTTTGTCTTTAACAGGAAAAGGTCACGCTACAGATTACGCTGTGATTTTGGGTTTAACTGGAGCTGACCCGGAACGTATGCCCATTGAAAATATTGATACCATTATAAATGAGGTAAAGACAAACAAGGTCTTAAAATTTAATAACGAAAAAGAAATACCTTTCGACTTTAAAACTAATATAATTTTCAATCGTAAATTTTTACCTTTTCATTCTAACGGAATGGTTTTTACCGCCACAATTAATGGCAGAAAATACAAACAGACCTACTACTCTATTGGTGGCGGATTTGTAGTGCAAGAAGAACGAAAAATATCGAAAGCCAATAAAATTATTTTCTACTGTACGTTTCCCTATCCTGTAGAAAAAGGAGAAGAGTTATTAAAGTTTTGTAACCAATTACAACTTCCTATTTCTGGTCTCGTCTTAGAAAATGAAAAATCGATAAGAGAAGAAGCTTCAATTGATTTTGAATTAAAACGGATCTGGAATACCATGCTAGAATGCATGTACGTTGGCTGTCATACCGAAGGCAATTTACCAGGAGGCTTAAACGTAAGGCGAAGAGCTTATGACATTCATAAAAATTTAATTGGTGATTATAAATATGAAAACCCTCAGGAATGGTTGGAAACAATTCGTAAAACTGAAGTCAAGTTTCGTCAGATTTTAAAATGGGTAAGTTGTTTTGCGTTGGCAGTAAACGAAGTTAACGCATCACTAGGACGTGTAGTAACTGCACCCACAAATGGTAGTGCTGGAGTTATTCCTTCTGTATTGATGTATTATATGGTTATAGAAAACCATGATGCCGATTTTGAACATGTAAAAAAATTCCTTTTAGTAGCTGGTGAAATTGGCAGTGTCTTTAAAAAAGGAGCCACTATAAGTGCAGCGATGGGCGGTTGCCAAGCCGAAATCGGAGTGTCTTCTGCGATGGCAGCTGGTGCATTGTGCGAATTGTTAGGCGGCACACCAGAACAAGTTCTAATAGCTGCTGAAATTGCCATGGAACATCATTTAGGTTTAACCTGTGATCCTATTGGTGGATTAGTTCAAATTCCTTGTATAGAACGTAATGCAATGGGTGCTATCAAAGCTATAAATGCTGCTGAAATGGCTATGGATACCGATCCTAATAATGTAAAGGTACCATTTGATAAAGTCGTAAATACGATGTGGGAAACGGCAAAAGATATGAATACTAAGTATAAAGAGACGTCGGAAGGTGGATTGGCCATTGGAGTACATTTGACGGATTGTTAAAAATATAAGCAGATAAAACATCCTTGTAATAATTTACTTGGATGAGTTCAAAGGCATGAAACAACCCGTTTCCTTTAACGCAACTCAAAAATTTTATCATTTCAAAAATTCTAATTCAGAATAACGATTCAACATTATTTGTGGCTTCAATTAAACAAAAGTTTAACAATTCTCATTATTTTTACATTTAAATAATAAAAATACAATGTCAACAGCAAAAAAAGAATATAAAAGAATTACGGTAAAGACTTTAGTAGATATGAAGTCTAAAGGTGAAAAAATATCAATGCTGACGGCTTACGATTATACGATGGCAAAAATAGTTGATGGTGCTGGTATTGACGTCATTTTAGTTGGTGATTCTGCTAGTAACGTTATGGCGGGTCATGAAACGACATTGCCTATCACATTAGACCAAATGATTTATCATGCCTCTTCTGTAGTTAGAGCAATTGATCGCAGTTTAGTGGTTGTCGATTTACCCTTTGGAAGCTATCAAAGTGATCCTAAGGAAGCCTTGCGTTCAGCTATTAGGATTATGAAAGAGTCAGGAGGCCATGCTGTGAAAATGGAAGGTGGTAAAGAAGTTAAAGATTCTATAAAACGAATTTTAAATGCGGGAATACCTGTCATGGGACATTTAGGCTTAACGCCTCAATCTATATATAAATTTGGCACATATACAGTTAGAGCAAAAGAAGAACAAGAAGCGAAACAATTAAAAGAGGACGCATTAATGCTAGAGAAATTAGGTTGTTTTGGAATTGTTGTAGAAAAAATTCCTGCTTCGTTAGCCAAAGAAGTTGCTGAGAGTGTTTCAATTCCCGTAATCGGTATTGGTGCTGGTGATGGTGTTGATGGCCAAGTTTTAGTTTTACATGACATGCTAGGCATGACACATGAATTTAATCCACGCTTTTTAAGACGTTATATGAATCTTTATGAGGACATGACAAAGGCTATAGGCCAGTATGTTGATGATGTGAAGTCTGTGGATTTCCCTAATGATGACGAGCAATATTAATGAGCAAAAATAATTATTCGTGTATTTGTGGCTAATAATTCAAGAAAAATTCTTTCAGACAAATCG